>JBGPJK010000043.1:0-21047 GCA_041485425.1 Terriglobia bacterium
CAACCAACTGCGGCAACATCAGAGCGAACGGATACGCGTGCTGGATTGGGTTTCCGGTGACGCGCTGGAGGAATTGCTCACCAACGCCATGCTGTTCGTATTGCCTTCCGATCTGGAAGGGATGTCGCTGGCATTGCTGGATGCAATGGGGGCGGGCGTTTGCGTCCTGACCAGCGATATTCCGGAGAACTGCGAAGCGGTGGAAGGCGCAGGTTTCACTTTCCGGCGTGGGGATGTTCACGACCTGGAGCGCATGTTGCGGCTGCTGATTTCCGACCCCGCGGTACGAGCGGCGGCGGCCGGGAAGGGCCAGGAGAGAGTACGTGAGCGTTATCTTTGGCCGCAGATCGCTGAGGGCATTGAGCGAGCGTACCTCTCGCTGATGGGACGTAAGCAAGATCCCCCGACGGCCGAGAAAACCTGTTCAGAACGTGAGCATGAACACGTGGCCTAGGTGTGTGATTGTAGCGGCGGTGCTGCTGGCTGTGGCATGTCTGCGGGCGGATGGAGCAACTTACTATGTGAGCTCCCGCCGCGGAAAGGACACCAACCGTGGTCTCTCACCGAGTGGTGCCTGGCAAACCATGGCGCGCGTGAACCGGGCGCGGTTGTTGCCCGGCGATTCCGTGCTGTTCCGACGCGGAGAAACATGGCCCGAGACGCTGCGGCCGACGTCTTCCGGGGCTGAGGGAAACGTCATCACTTTTGGCGCCTTCGGCGCCGGCGCCAAGCCGGTGATCAGCGGAAGCGATTCTGGCCCCAGGGCGCTGGTGCGTGAGCTCGGTATCGACAACAACGAGCAAAGCCACATCGTGTACGACAACCTGGATCTGCGGAACGTGCGACAGGGATTGCGGCTGTATTCGTGGAGCGCGCTGGTGCGTGACGTGACCCTCCAGAACTGCGATGTGACGACCGGCTCGAGCCAGCCGCACGGAACCATGTCCGCGGGAGTGTATGCCAGCGTGAATCGCGGGAGGCTCTCGGGGGTCACCATCCGCAACAACCGATTCACACCGTATCCCACCGGGCTGGAACACCGGGGCGTGTACTTTGTGCGAGGCATGAGCGATTTCAGAATAGAAGGCAACCGCTTTGGCCCGGCGGGGGAGGATGCCATCACCATCTGGCACTCCGATCACGGAAGCATCGAGGGAAATTCTGGTGGCGGGAATGGCGAGAACACGATTGACGTGAAAGATAGTCACGATATTGTGGTGCGTGGGAACCAAGCGGAGAGTGACACCGAGTACAACATCGTGGTGCATGGAGTGGATTCAGATCGGCTGACTTACAACGTCACGGTGGAGAAGAACGAATGCCGGCGAGGCGGGCAGGGCGGCCAGCTCGACGCTGGAATTGCGCTGCTGTTCGTGCGGAGTTCGGCGGTGCGGGGGAATGTGATCGAGGGGGCATACGGGTCAGGAATTTTCGTGAACGACGCCGCGGCTGGAGGAGGAAACGAGATTTCCTGCAATGAGGTCCGTGGTAATGGGACCGCCCGGGCAACTGGCGCGATCAGCCTGGAAGATGTCTCGGAAATCAGCATTCACCACAACCGTGTGGGTGGGCAAGGCGCGTTGGGATATGTGCTTCGGGCCGTGGGTGGAGTGCACACGCGCGGCATTCGGGTGGAGTACAACGTGTTCCGCTCCGAGGGCGAAAAGTTGCTGGATGTGGCGGAGGCGGCGCAGGCGGGGTTCCGGTCCGATCATAACCTTTATTATGTGGACGGGCGGCCGCGATTTCGTGCGGGTTCGCGGGATCAGTCGTTTGGCGCGTGGCAGGAAAGCACCGGGCAGGATTTACACTCGCAGATCTCGGCGGCGGAGTCCGAGGAAGTCGTTTCCTGTCCGCGGTAGTTTGTGCCGTTAAATGGCCGTCTTCCAGGGTTATTACCTGAGAACGACAAGGGAGAGATAACATCGGGTTCTCCATACTCCGGCTGGCCCCAAGATGAAGGGGAGCAGGAAATAATTGTTCGCTGCAATGTGAAGCGAATTCACAATGTTGGGGCGCGGGGGGGTGATCCTGCGTCCCAATCCGAAGGTCTCGCGATTCTATAATGAAAAGCGTGTCATAGAAAAAGGCTGTACCGGACAAAAGCTATCTCGTCCGTTGCCGCGGCACTGCTCTCCTCAGCTCACCCAAACAGGGCAGGAAATGAACGGGATTCCCAGGTTCCGGACGAGTGGTCGGCCACTCTTCCATAAATCCGATAATGTCCGAGTGGCCCGTCAACCGACCGGAACTTCAGCGACGCAGACAGGCATGGCTACCGGCAGTCCCGCATGACGGCCTCGGCATCAGCAGCGGCGCATAGCGCCGTCAGCCGCGTGCCGTCATTAGGCGGCGTTCTCCTCTATGTCAAGCATTGTCCGCCAGACGGCAATCCATGCCCTGCCTTGGCTCTGGAACACCCACAGATCCCGACCGGTTGAACGGAAGCGTCCGCCAGAACGCTCGTAAACCATCTCATATCGAAAGGTGACCACAGCCATATCGCCAGCGACATCCACTTGAGGATCATGTTCGCGGAATTCATGAATTCTCGCGTTCTGGCAGAAATCGCGGAACCCGGCAAGAAAGTCTTCCCGCCCCTGTACTCGCCCGGCAAAGCCAGGAAAAACCATGACCATCTCCGGGTGCACCATCGGTGCAAGGTCTTCGACCTGACCGTCGAGCCACACCCGATTGATTCGACGCATGGTCGCGGCGGCAAGGTCGCGCTTGGATTCCTCTACCATGAGCTGCTCCTTCTCATTTCAGACCGAGCTTCTTACCAGTCGCCAGCAGACCGATTGCTTCGCGAAGGCGTTTTTCCTTCGTTTCTTTTCGTTTGGCGGAATCGATCCAACCGATGTATGCGCGTCGGTATGATGGTGCCAGCTGCTCGAAATAGTCCCACGCACGCACATTGGCCTTCAATTGTTTCTCGATGTAAGGCGGAATCACCGACAGGGATGGCCGTGGGGCATCGCCGCTTCGCCCCGTAGGTGCACGCTTCAGTCCCGGTGCTGCCAGTAACCCGCGCGCCTTGATTTTCGCGTAGCGTTGGCGATTGATTGTGGACCACCTGCTCTCGGGCTTTCGCGGAGTGAACTTACGTGCGTAGCGGTCGTCGTCCAGGCGCTTAACGATGCTGTCGATCCAACCGAAGCACAGCGCCTCCTCTACGGCACCGTCATAGCTGATGGACTTTTCAGCCGTGTGACGCTTGTGAAAGACGAGCCACATCTCGGATTCTGAATCGTGATGGGCTCCCAGCCAGTTCCGCCACTGCTGGCGGCTTCGCACATCAAGCGTTCTGAGGTTCTTCGCCGACATCAGCACGCCTCACGCATTTCAATTCAAACACTTTGAGCGCGACGTCGCGGCCGAGCGTCGTGTCCCGTGCGCAGTAAACCTCGCCCATCCCGCCCGCTCCAAGAGGCGAGAGAATCTCACACTGACTGAGTTTTGTGCCAGAGGCCAGAGGCATCCGTGCGCGCAATTATAGTCCTGCGTAGCACGTTGAAGCGGGTGCTATGACTGTGGTTGGATTGTCGGCAACTCGGAAACTAGCCCAGTGGCTTGCGGCTGCTCCTCTGACGGCGGCGGACACTTGGACGTGTAGTCGGTTTCTGGGAAACTTGCTGCTCTACAGACAGATGGCCTCTGCTGCGTCAGCCTGACTTTGGCGTCTGCCAGCGATTGCTGTTGATGAGTTCCAGTATTTCTTCGACCGAGAGGCTGAGCCTCAGGGGCTAGAGCCTGCACCTTTTGCCGGCTGAAGCGGCACGGTTAGCCGTGCCCTCTGCCCGGTTGTCCGTCCGGGACTTGAATCATCTATCAACTCTTCCCCACCGCTAAGAGCGCCGGGGAAGCTGGGTCGCGGCTGCGGTGCTGGTTCTCAGGCAAGCCCTGAAGCCCTGCTCTCCTCGAGGGCCATTTCTGACCGTCCAGTGCTCATACAGATGAGACCCTGGCCGCGCAGCCGGCGGTGCGCCCGGTTCCCCATTGTGGAATGGAAACTTTTGAATCCGCCGGCATTCTCCCGAATCAAAGGTTTTGTTGGATAATAATTATTATCATTTCAGAATGATGGCCTCCACGGATTTTCGCGAGCTTTGCCACCAGCATCATTTGGCCGCCACTCATCAGCGCCGGGTGATCTATGACACAGTTATGTCGCTAAGCGGACATCCGAGCCCGGAAGATATCTACGAGAGGGTGCAAAAGAAGATTCCCTCGATTTCTCTGGCGACGGTTTACAAGAACATCCGTACCTTCCTCGACAGCGGCATGTTGCGGGAGGTGAGCCTGCACCACGGGTCGCTGCGGGTGGAGCCCAACCAGCGACCGCATCATCATCTGGTCTGTATTCACTGCAAGTCCATAAGCGATTTCGACCAGGCCGGGCTGGATCCGGTTCGGCTGCGACAGAAGCTTCCCCGAGGGTTCCAGGTGAAACGCATTGCCGTGGACGTTCTCGGGATCTGCGAGGCGTGCGCTGCCAAAGGAGCGCGCAAACCCAGGAAAGTTTGAAATTGAAACTCACTATCCTCAGGAGAAAACAAGCATGTTAGGTGTTGGAGAAAAATTCCCTTCGTACTCGCTGACCGCGACGGTCAGCACTGACCCGAAAAGCGCTTTCAAGACCATTACCGACCTGGACTACCCGGACAAGTGGAAGGTGTACTTCTTCTGGCCAAAGGACTTTACGTTTGTCTGCCCGACGGAAATCGCGGGCTTCGGCAAGATGAACAAGAAATTTCAGGAGCGGGATGCGCAAATTCTGGGCGGGAGCATTGATTCCGAGTTCGTGCACCGCGCCTGGCGCGAGCACCATGAAGACCTGAAAGACCTGCCGTTCCCCATGCTCGCCGACATCAAGCGCGATCTGTGCGGGCAACTGGGCATTCTTGATCCCAACGCGGGCGTGGCCCAGCGGGCTACTTACATTGTCGACCTGGATGGGGTTATCCGCTTCGCGTATGTGACTGACCTTTCGGTGGGCCGCAACCCGGAGGAGGTACTGCGCGTACTGGATGCGTTGCAGACCGACGAACTCTGCCCGTGCAACTGGCACAAGGGTGAGGCCACGCTGACTGTGGGGTAAGCAGCTTGAAATGGCACCGGAGGCTTGCCTGAAGAAGCGGCCTCCGCATTTCTTTGGAGCGATGCTATGACTCTCAATGAATTGATGGAAACCGTTCCGGCATACGCGCGCGATTTGAAATTGAATTTTTCGAGCCTGACGCAGCAGACGGAACTGAACCAGCAGCAGATTTGGGGAACGGTGGTGGCCAGCGCGGTGGGCTCACGCAACACCGAGTTCACGCAAGCGGTGCTGGGGGAAGCCGCAAGCCATCTCTCTCCCCAGGCGCTCGAAGCGGCCAAGGGCGCGGCGGCGATCATGGGGATGAACAACGTCTACTACCGCTTCCTGCACCTGACCAGCAACCAGAAATACAGCACAATCCCGGCGCGGCTGCGGATGCAAATCATGCGCTCACACGGGGTGGATCAAGCGGACTTCGAATTGTGGTGCGCGGCAGTGTCGGCTATCAATGGCTGCGCGGCTTGCGTGGACTCCCATGAAAAGGTGGTGCGGGAAAAGGGTATCAGCGAAGA
This sequence comes from Terriglobia bacterium, assembly GCA_041485425.1. Lineage (GTDB taxonomy): Bacteria > Acidobacteriota > Terriglobia > Terriglobales > Acidobacteriaceae > JAIQET01. The sequence continues at coordinate 5,617 of JBGPJK010000043.1, forward strand.
GGGAGTGCTGGCGGCCATTCGCCTGGCGGCGGTGATTCATGGGCTGGCGACGGTTTTCGATGCGCAGGGGGTGGCGGCGACACAGCCGGTCAGCGGGTGAGAGGATGGGCGGGCAAGACGCTCGATTGACAGCCGGCGCTACCGATTTGAGGACGGGGAGAGATTCCCGTCTTTTTTTATTACAATCAATGGCGGTGCAAGCGCAGTCGTCCACCCATGGAAAAAACGATCCTGGTTACCGGAGGGGCCGGCTTTATCGGCTCGAATTTTGTTCTGCAATGGATGGAGCAGGAAGCAACTCCGGTTGTGAATCTCGACAAGCTGACCTACGCGGGCAATCCGCGAAACCTGGAGCGGGTCGCGGCGGATTCGCGGTATGGCTTCGTTCAGGGTGATGTGTGTGACCGGGAGGTGGTGCGCAGCGTGTTGGAGCGCCACCAGCCGCGGGCGGTCGTGCATTTCGCGGCGGAAAGCCACGTGGACCGCTCGATTCATGGGCCGGATGATTTCATCCGTACGAATGTGGATGGAACTTTCTGCTTGCTGGAAGCGGCTCGAGTTTATTGGATGGCATTGCCGGATGACGAGCGTGCGAAGTTCCGTTTTCTGCATATCTCGACCGATGAGGTGTATGGATCGCTGAGTGCGGATGATCCGCCGTTTTGCGAATCGACGCCCTACGCGCCGAACAGCCCTTATTCGGCGTCGAAGGCGGCGGCGGATCACCTGGTGCGCGCGTATCATCACACCTACGGCTTGCCGACGCTGACCACCAACTGCTCCAATAATTACGGGCCTTACCAGTTTCCGGAGAAACTGATTCCGCTGATGATGCTGAACGCGCGGGGTGGGAAGCCGCTACCGGTGTATGGCGATGGGCAGAATGTGCGGGATTGGCTGTTCGTGGAAGATCATTGCGAGGCGGTGCGCCTGGTTCTGGCTCGCGGCCGCACGGGAGAAACTTATAACATCGGGGGCTGGAGCGAAAAACGCAACCTGGAGATCGTGGATACGATCTGCCTGTTGCTGGATGAACTTTGCCCTGACGATCCGGTGGTGCCGCATAAACAGCTCATCAGCTTCGTGAAGGACCGTCCGGGCCACGACCGCCGCTATGCCATGGATGCGCGGAAGATCGAGCGGGAATTGGGGTGGAAGCCGCGGGAGACATTTGCGAGCGGGATTCGCAAGACCATCGAATGGTATCTGCAAAACGAGGGCTGGGTGAAAGAGGTCACGGACGGAAACTATCGTCAGTGGATCGCGACCCACTACTCGAGGTAGAAGGTTTCACGCGAAATTGAGGAGTCTTGAGGAATCTGCATGGTGAAAAAGACCGCTCGGCAAGGGGTCCGGTACAAGGGGATTATTCTGGCGGGCGGATCGGGAACGCGGCTGTATCCGGCGACCCACGCCGTCGGCAAGAGCCTGCTGCCGGTGTATGACAAGCCGATGGTCTACTACCCGCTGTCTACGCTGATGCTGGCGGGGATTCGCGACATTCTGGTGATCTCGACTCCGGAAGATACTCCGCGATTCGAGCAATTGCTGGGGGACGGATCGCGTTTGGGACTCAGCTTCCAATACGCGGTGCAGGAGAAGCCGGGAGGGATTGCGCAAGCATTCCTGGTGGGGCGGAAGTTCATCAGCACAAGTTGTTGTGCGCTGGTGCTGGGAGACAACATTTTTTACGGACATGATTTCGCCAAGGATTTACTCAAGGCGACACAGAAGACCACGGGGGCAAGGATCTTCGCGTATCCGGTCAACGATCCGGAACGTTACGGCGTGGTGGAGTTCGATGCCGCGGGCAAGGCGCTGCGACTGGAAGAGAAGCCCAAGCATCCCAAGTCTCGCTACGCGGTCACCGGTCTTTATTTCTACGACAATGATGTGGTGGAGATTGCCCGATCGCTGAAGCCGTCGGCCCGCGACGAACTGGAGATTACGGACGTCAACCGAGCCTACCTGGAACGCGGCGAGTTGGAGGTGGTGGTGATGGGCCGCGGCATGGCATGGCTCGATACCGGTACACACGACGCGATGATGGAAGCTTCCCTGTTTATCCAGACGATTGAACGGCGACAGGGATTGATGGTGGCGTGCCCGGAAGAGATTGCTTTCCGCTACGGGTACATCAGCGCGGAACAGCTGGAAACCATCGGAAATTCGATGAAGAACAATGGTTACGGGGCATACCTGCTGCAACTTTTGCGCGAAAGGGTATTCTGATTGGCGGCAGGACAAGCAAGCGGCGCAGTCATGAAAGTCATCCAAGCCTCGCTGGCAGGAGTGCTCATCCTCGAACCGCGGGTTTTCGGTGATGGGCGGGGATTCTTTCTGGAAAGCTACAACGAAAGAACCATGGCCGAGATCGGAATCGGCGAACACTTCGTGCAGGACAACCACTCGTATTCGACGCGCAACGTGCTGCGCGGGCTGCATTACCAGGTGCAGCGGGCGCAAGGCAAACTGGTGCGCGTCGTGGTGGGAGAGATTCTGGACGTGGCCGTGGACCTGCGCCGCGGCTCGCCCACCTTCGGGCGCTGGGAAGGAGTGCGGCTCTCCGGCGACAACCAGCGCATGATCTGGATTCCGGAGGGGTTGGCGCACGGTTTCCGGGTGGTGTCTGAGGGCGCGCACGTACTTTACAAGACCACGGACTTCTATTTTCCCGAGTTCGAGCACACACTGGCGTGGAACGACCCTGACTTGAAGATCGATTGGCAACTGGATGGAGAGCCTATCGTCTCGGCCAAAGATCGCGCCAGCACTCCTTTCGCAAAAGCCGAAGCCTACGAATAGGACCTCAGGATCGCATGCGAGTCACTATCTTTGGCGCCACTGGCCTGCTGGGCAAAGCATTGATGCGGGAGTGGAAAGAAGATGAGGTGGCCGGACTCGGCTCCAAAGACGCGGATATTCGCGATTCAGAGCAGGTGATGGGTGCGGTGCGGCGCACGCGGCCTGACTGGATAGTGCTGGCGGCGGCCTACACGGACGTTGATGGGTGCGAGGCGAACCGCGAGTTGGCTTTCGATGTGAACTGCGAAGGCGCTTTGAACGTGGCCCGAGCGGCGAAACAAAACGGTTCCCGCCTGCTCTTCCTCAGCACCGATTACGTTTTCGACGGCACGAAATCGGTCCCGTATGAGACGAACGATGCGCGTGGGCCGCGGAGTGTTTACGGGAGATCGAAGGCAGAGGCCGAGATACAGCTCGGCGAAATCATGCCGGCGTGTTGCGTTGTGCGGACGTCGTGGCTGTTCGGAGTTGGGGGGCGGTGCTTTCCGGACACGATTTTGCAATTAGCCGCTAACCGAGCACAGATTGATGTGGTCGATGATCAGCGGGGATGTCCGACTTACGCTCCCGATCTAGCGCGGGCGGTGGCTCAACTCTGTCGCCGTGGCGCCGGTGGGATTGTGCACGCAACGAATCGCGGCGTGTGCACATGGTTCGAGTTTGCGCGCGAGATTGTGCGTGGCGCGCGATTGGGCACTGTGGTGCGGCCGACTACCAGCGACAAATTCATGCGTCCTGCGGAAAGGCCGAAGTATTCCGTGTTGTCTGCCAGCAGCCTGGAGAAATACGGCATCACGATGCCGGTCTGGCAGGATGCGTTGAAGCGGTACCTGAAGGAAAGGAATGCGGAGCCATAGAGGTACCAAGCCGGGCAATTCCGCAGGTGGACAACTAACGCGATAATGCGATCTTTGGTTGTCGCAGCCATTTGTGAACTCAATCCGCCAGGGGACCGAATGGAAAGCTCACGGAGTTCGACCGACGCCCGCAAACACCCGGACGAGAATCAGATCAAGCACGACGACCGTCGCTCTCAATCGCGTACGGATAACGTTCTAGCGCAGATCGAAGAGGCCACCTACGCGATTCTGCGCAAGCACGAGAAGAAATCAGCGTAGGAGAGCAAGCCCATCGTATCTCCGCGGATGTGGGGGCGGGACGCCCCCACGACAGCCGGCGGGACGCCGGCGCTACGGCTTTCTAGTCTTCCCCAGCTGCCTTCTCCGCGGGACGCCAACTTTTTTCTGTAACCGCTGCCGACTCCGGATTGATCGGCTGCATACTGGCATCGTGGAGTTTCAGGTTGAGTGCCGGTAAGTCTTTGGTTTTGATCTCCTGCCATTGTGCCAACTGTTGGTCAAGCGCCTGGTTCACATCGTTGAAGGTGGTGACCTGTTGTGTGGTGGGTTCTATGTCGGCGCTATCGACCGCGCCCAGCAACGTGTTGAGCCCCTCATTCAGGCGTGACAAGCTTCTGCCTTCGGGCGTGCTCAGGAACCGCGTGCCGAAACCGCCTTCGGCGCCTTCCAACAGAGCGGCTTTGTTGTCGAGGGCGGCGATCGAATCGACGAGTGGTGAGTTGCCAGCGCGATCCTTCAGACTCTTCAACTGCCGCCGCAGACCGCGGACCTGTTGCAGCGTCTTGTGGTCGCGGGCCATGGCGTCGGCTATGTTGGATTCCAGTTCAAATTGCTGGCGCAAACCCTCCTGGGAAGTCTTTACTCGCGGATCCATTTTGATGGTCAAGGACTGAGTGTAATTGCGGCCGTTGACCGTGAGCTTCACGGTGTACCGGCCCGGGAGAACAGCGGGGCCAAGCGGGTAGCGCGGGGTGTCCTGATAGATTGCTGAGATTGGAAACTCGTGATCGAGCGAATCCGGCGGCGGGAAGTGCAGATCCCAGATGAAGCGGTGCATGCCGGCTTCGGTGGATAAGACTTGTGCCGGACGAATCCAGTAAGTGGGGATGTTCAGTTCGTTGGAGTTGACAGGCTCGGGCTTGTCTGTGCTGGAGAAGCGGCGCACCAGTTTACCGGCTTCATCTGACACTTCGAGCGTGACCGGAGTGGAAACAGGCGATTTCAGGAAATAGTCCAGCATGGCGCCATCCGGCGGATTCTTGCCGGCAGGTTCTTCCGGCGGCAGCGGCGTATCGGTGTTGTTGTTGCGCCGCACACGGTAGGTCAACTGCGGAGCAAAAAGATAGGCGTCAGATTCGGACAGGTTGGCGCTGAACTGGCGCAGGGGCGTGATGTTGTCGAGAATCCAGAAGGAGCGGCCGTGGGTGCCGACCACGATGTCATCCTGATGAACGACGAGATCGCGTATGGATGTCGCGGGCAGATTGAGGCGCAACGACTGCCAGTGGTCGCCGTCGTCGAAGGAGACGTACACGCTGCGTTCGGTGCCGGCAAAGAGCAGGCCTCTGCGCTCGGGATCTTCGCGCACGGTGTTGACCGGGTCATCGGGAAGGCCGTTGACGGTCTTCTGCCAGGTTTTGCCGCTATCGTGCGTGCGGTAGATGTAGGGATGGAGATCGTCCACGCGGAAGCGGTTCACGGCCGCGTAGGCGGTGGCCGTGTCGAAGTGCGAGGCATGCATCTGGGCCAGCTTGCTCCACGGCGTTAGTTCCGGCGGGGTCACGTTCTGCCAAGTTAGGCCGCCGTCGTGGGTCACGTGGATGAGGCCATCGTCGGTGCCGGCCCAGATCAGGTTCACGTCTTTGGGCGAGGGAGCGATGGAATAGATCACGCCACGATGCTTTCCTTTGGCGGGATCGGATTCGACGAACGCGCCGAGGCTCGCCGGTACGCCTGGGTCTTCCCGGGTCAGATCAGGGCTGATGATCTGCCAACTGTTGCCCCCGTCGGTGGTCTTGAACAGGACATTTGAGCCCAAGTACAAGATGTGGGGATCAACGGGCGAGAAAATCAGTGGCGCAGTGCGGTTGAAGCGATACTGTCCGGTGCGCAGCACGACGGGGGACACGTCCTGCGTCTGGCCGGTCACGCGGTTGAATCGGGTCACTTTGCCGCCATAAATCATGTTGGGGTTAAGCGGATCGGGCGCCACGTATCCGTACTCTTCAACGCCAACGGGATACCAGTCGCGGAAAGTAATCTCGCCAAAGTCGCTGCGGCTGGTGGCGCCCACGCTGCCACTTTCCTGCTGCCCGCCGTACACCCAATAGGGGAACTGGTTGTCGGTGATGACATGGTAGAACTGCGCGGTCGGCTGGTTGTACCAGGAACTCCAGGTCTGGCCACCGTTCACGCTGATGGTGGCTCCCTGGTCAACCGCGAGCGCGATGATCTGCGGGTTTTCAGGATTGATCCAGATGGTGTGATAGTCGTCGCCGCCCGGAGCTCCCTTGATGGCCGTGAAAGTCTTGCCCGCATCGGTGGAGCGGTAGGTGGAAATGTTGGCGATGTAGATTGTGTCTCGGTTTTTGGGATCGACGCGGACACAGGCGAAGTCGTCGCCACGTCCCCAGAGGCGATCGTCAGTATTGATGCGCTGCCAACGTTCGCCGGCATCATCGGAACGGTAGAGGCCGCCAAGTTTGGGGGAGTCCACGAGGGCATAAATGCGGCTGGGATCGCTGGGGGCAACGCCTAATCCGATGCGACCCAGGTGGTCCGCCCAGGTGGGCAGGCCCTTGGTCAATGGCAGCCAAGTTGTGCCGCCGTCGGTCGACTTGTAGAGCCCGCTGCCCGGCCCGCTATAAGAATTGCCGGTGGTCCAGGGCGGACGGCGCGATGCCCACATTACGGCATAAACCGTCTGCGGGTTGGACGAAGCAAAGGCGAGGTCGATCGCCCCGGTGTTGTCGTCCTTGTACAAGACTTTCTGCCAAGTGGCGCCGCCATCCAGCGAACGGAAGACTCCTCTCTCGGGGTTGGGGCCGTAGGGATGCCCAACCACGGCGACGAAGAGGCGGTTGGGATCACGGGGATCGATGAGGATGGCGGCGATCTGCTGTCCATCGCGCAAGCCGAGGTGCTGCCAGGTGTGGCCGCCGTCGGTGGACTTGTAGATTCCGTCTCCGGTGGAGAGGTCGGGGCGGAGCAGACCTTCGCCGCTGCCTATATAGAGGATGTCGGGATTCGAGGGCGCAATGGCCAGGGCACCGACGGAGCCGGTGGGCTGGTCGTCGAAAATCGGGTCCCAGGTGCGGCCGTAGTCGGTGCTCTTCCAGACTCCGCCATTGTTGGGGGCCATGAAGAAGACATTGGGATGGCCAGTCACGCCGCTGATGGCCACGGTGCGGCCGGCACGGAAGGGACCGATGGGCCGCCAGCGCATCTCCTGGTAGAGGTTGGGGCTAAATTGCTGCGCCGAGCAAAGTAGGACTGAACTTATGAGCAAAGTCCACGACACGAAACGGCAAAAGGAATTCACGGGTCCCGCCTCCTGGAAGGAAGCAAGGATAAATCATCGCGGGGACTGTGGGCAGAGAAGGCCGAGGCCCGGGTTAGGGTGGGGTGGTGGCGGGGGTTGGACCTGGGTTCCGTCGTCCGGAGGTCGAGTGACGTTATGCACACGGCCCTGTGACGGCCGTCACAGACGGCAGTGCTTAAGGGGAGCAGGATGGAGTCCGTTTCAGGAGGCGGCTGCCATGTTTGAACCTTCTCTCTTGGTTCTGTACGGACTGGGCGCGTTCTATGCCGTGCTGGGCGTGAGTCTGGTGAGCAAGGCTCGTAAACCGAGCTGCCGGACCTGCGTGTACTGGCAAGGCTGCCTGAGCAAGCAGCTGGGGATCACGGGCCAGCCGCCGAAGCGCTGCTTTTGAAAGGGATGGTTTAACTCTCTCCATTGGACAGTGTGACCAATCCCCCGCCACCTCTGCAAGACCACTACCAGCCCCCTTCGAGACTTAACAGGTCAGACATCTCTATTGGTTGGCCTTCGGGAGTCTGCCGGCTTAATAGCGGATACGGCGTTGGCCAGTTCCTAGCAGACGATTTTCGAACGTTTCTGCTCTGTGGGCCCGTGGAGAGCCCCGGCCTTCTTACCGATTACTGGTGAAATGGAAACGCGTGCGGTAGTGCCTTTGTGACGGATCCTCGCTTCATCGTTAGAGGCCTTTGTCCTCCGACGGCACTCCCGTTCCATTGACTCGTCCGACCCGCCCCGCTACCATTGCCTTCCGATTGACCCCTCCAGACCATCTCGCTCCACAGGAGCAGCCCGCGACCGAGGCCGGAACCTCGCCGCCGTCCGCCGCTCTTGAGATCGCCCATGTCCTCTTCATGGACATCGTGGCCTACTCGATGCTGCCAATGGATCAGCAGCAGGGCCACCTCCACACCTTGCAGGAAGCCGTGCGAAACACGCCGGAATTCGTGCGCGCCCAAAGCGAGGACCGGCTGATCCGACTTCCGACTGGAGACGGCATGGCCTTGGTGTTCTTCGGGGATCCTGTAGCTCCAGTCCGCTGCGCGCTGGAGCTCAGTCGTACGCTGCGTGAACATCCTGAGACCAGGCTACGAATGGGCATTCACACCGGCCCCGTCTACCGTGTTGCAGACATCAACGCGAACCGGAATGTTGCTGGAGGCGGGATAAACCTCGCCCAGCGCGTGATGGACTGCGGGGACGCTGGACATATTCTATTGTCGAAGAACGTGGCCGAAGTTCTCGTTCAAGTCACGGCATGGAAGAGCTCGGTCAAAGACTTAGGTGAGGCCGAGGTCAAGCATGGGGTTCGGGTACGCCTGTTTAGCCTATACACAGCTGATGCCGGTAACCCTAACCTCCCACAGAAGCTGCACAAAGCGACGGTGCGTAAGGCGGCGAAATGGTCAGCCACTGGGATAGCTGTATTCGCCCTGGTCTTGGTGTCGCTTATCGTTTGGTACTTCCTGAGTGGACGCGGCAAGGTGATTACCGGCGTGAACCAGCGCCGTTCAGTTGCGGTGTTGGGATTTAGGAATCTCACCGGCAAGCCAGACGAGGCGTGGCTTTCGACCGCTCTGTCGGAGATGCTGACGACGGAACTGGGTGCCGGTGAGCAACTGCGGACCGTTCCCGGCGAGAACGTGGCACGGATGAAAACCGATTTAGAGCTGCCCGATGCTGATAGCCTTGGGGAAGCAACTCTTTCCAAGGTCTACAAGAACCTCGGCAGTGACTTGGTGGTACTGGGTTCGTACCTCGATGTAGGAGGGCAACTCCGCCTTGATTTGCGGGTTCAAGATGCGGCCGCAGGCGAAACCCTCGCCACGGTATCAGAAACCGGTAGCGAATCAGAACTGCTCGATATAGTGAACCGAGCAGGTGCCTCGCTCCGTAAGAAGTGCGGCGTGACAGAGATCACAGCTTCACTATCCGAAGCTGTTAAGTCCGCTCAACCGAAGACCGCCGAGTCGGCACGTTGGTACGCGGAGGGACTAGCGAAGCTGCGTACTTGGGACGGCCAAGCCGCACGGGAGTTGCTGGAAAAAGCAGTCGCAGCTGATCCCAACTATGCCCCGGCACATTCCGCCCTGGCCGCTGCGTGGTCGCGTCTTGGATATGACACCAAGTCGCAGGAGGAAGCGAAGAAAGCCTACGATCTATCGGTAGATCTCCCTCGCGAGCAGCGGCTCAATATAGAAGGGCGCTATTACGTTGCGACGAGACAGGCGGACAAAGCCATCGATATATATCACACGCTGTTCAGTTTTTTCCCAGACAACGTCGAGTATGGGCTCAGCCTGGCGGCGGCACAAAGGGCAGGAGGAAAGACTAAGGATGCCCTCGTTTCGTTGGAGAGTTTGCGCAGCCTGCCATCCCCCAGCAAGGATGATCCTCGAATTGACTTGGAACAAGCACTGTCACTGGAATCGCTGGGCGATCTCAGCTCGGCGGTGGCAGCTTCTGAAGCCGCTGCCCAGATGGCGAGAAGGCAAGGCTCCCGTCTCATCGCGGCGCAAGCAAGAATCGAAGAGTGCTTTGAACTGAGTGGCTTGGGCAAGTTTCCTCCAGCGAAAGCAGCTTGTGAAGAGGCAGAAGGAATCTATTCCGGCACCACTGATCTCAGTGGTTTTTCGAAGGCCTTGATGAATACAGGCAATTTACTGGCCGACAAAGGAGAATTCGAAAAAGCAAGAAATAAGTACGAAAGAGCCATCCTTGGTTATCGCAAGATTGGAAACAAGAGCGATCTGGCCTGGGCATTGAACAACTTGGGGACGGTGCTGACGGAGCAGAGGAATTATGAAAGTGCCCGAAAATTGCACGAAGAAGCGCTGCCTCTCTTTCAGGAAACGGGTCAGAAGCGTGGCGAGGCAGCTACTCTTAACAACATGGCCAACGTCCTTGAGGCCGAAGGAGAACTGGAGCAGGCGAGCAAAGCTTACTCGCGGGCAGCTGCCATCCAACGGGGACTGGGAGACAAGCGTCGGATCGGCCTTGTTCTGGGCAATCTTGCCCGCTTGTCTTATCTCCAAGGAAGGTTGCGTGAATCGCGCGAAGAAGCACAGGAAGCAGCGTCGATTCATCAACAGATAGGCAGCAAGTCTTTATACGCTAACGCTCTTACGCAGTTAGCCTCGCTTGATGCTGCCGAGGCTAACTTAGCTCAAGCCTCGAAAACCTTGCTGGAGGCGCAGGCTGTTTACACTACGCTCGCAGACAAGTGGAGCCTAGCCGAATGCCAGGTACAACGTGCGCGGATATTCATAGAAGAAGGAAACCTCGTGGAGGCCGAAGAACTCTCGCGTAAAGCAGTTGACGAATTCCGGTCAGACAAGGGGTCGGAACGTGAGGCATCCGCGCACCTCGCCTTAGCCGAGGTCTTCGTTGCGCAAGCAAGACTATCGGCTGCCGAGCAAGAGCTTAAGCAAGCCATCTCACTTGCCAACAACACTGTGAACCGAGAGATGCGGTTTGACCGTGCGATCACCGCAGCTCGTGTCGACGCCGCGAGCGGGGACTCTTCCAAGGCGCTTCGCGGCCTCGAACTGATCTGGCCAGAGACGGTTCGCTATGGTTATGTCTCATATCAATTCGACGTTCGCCTCGTTCGGGGCGAGATCGAGATCAAGTCCGGAGAGACTGCCATAGGCCGAGCGCATCTCGCCGCCCTCGAAAAAGATGCTGCCGCCAAAGGCTTCCTCCTCATCGCCCACAAAGCCGCTGCTGCCGCGAAAGGCTCGGCGTGAACTCTTGGGAAAGACGCCGACCCCGACATTCCGATCCTGAAGGACGCCAAGGAGTAGTACGAGGAGCTGCAATAGTTCGATAAGGATGCGGGAACATACTGACCGCGCCCGCTTTAACGCCTCCGACTGTAAAAACGGCGCGGGGCTTTATGACCATTCCAAGCTAACTCGTTCGGAAACGAGTGAACTGACCGCCGCAGAACACCGGCGCAACGACCCGGCGGCGTCCGGGATTAGTCCGGACCTGATCGGTAATCCCTGGCATATATGAGGAGTATCGCAAAGTGAACGCCGCACGCGACTGAGCAATTCTCATCGGAACGCTGTGTGGCGCAAACACTCCTGTTTGGAGCGTGATCTGGAGAGAGTGGGGGGAGTCTGAGGGATCGGTCTCCTCGGTTAGAATGACCGGCTATGGAACCCCTCACAGGGACGGAGATCCGCGACTTCACCATCCGCGGGAACTACTTTAACCCGCGCGGCCTGTTATCCAGGAGGGGCCTGCATTCCTCGAAGAAGGAACACGTAGTTCAGAATTGTCCAGGATATTCTCCCCCTGTGGTGGAGTTCGCACTTCAAGGCGGCACCAGCAGCAGCATCGTTGTCAGCGAGGCCGACATGCCTTTGCTGTGCGACGATGACATGGAGAAGGCAAAAACCCACCTTGCGCTGATTCTGAATGCCCGTCGAGGAGATCCCAAAGCTGCAAGCGATCTATCCTCCGCGATGCAAGAAGATCTTTGGGGAGGGGCGGAGCGCGTTGAGCCATCCGAAAGCACTTTTGTGGTTCCTTCTACGAGCTGCCAGCCCCACTCAGAGCAGGACATAAGTCAAAAAGGATTCACACTCCTGAAATTAAGCCAACTAGGCTATCCGGTGCCGGACTTCGTCGTGCTTACTTCTCACGCTTACACCGATCGCGACCAGCGTCTGGAGGAGCACGTCTCGGATGCGATCAAGCAACTCGAGATCCTCACCATGCAGAGCCTGGAAGGTGGCAAGAGGCCTCTCGTGTTCGCGATCCGCTGCGCCACGCCTCACTACATTCCCGGAGTCATGGACACTTACCTCAACGTCGGGGTGACGGAGAACACGTTGCCTTGCCTGGAGAAGATGTATGGCCCGGTTGGGGCGCGCAAGATGTTCCTGAACAACCTGAGAAATTTCTGCCGCACTCTCCATCGTGACGAGTACGCTGCGCTGGTCAGTGCCGTCAAGCCTGACCTGACTCCTGACGAGGTGGTGCATTTGATCGAGCAGTTATCGGATATTGTCAGGAAAACTGATAGAAGATTCATCGAGGATCCGTTTTTTCAAGCCAGCTTCTTTGCAAGACAGGCCTACAAGGATTTTGAAGAGAACCAGGAGCTCGTACTGACGCTGTGCAGAGGAACGGACCATTATCCCAGCCTCATTCTGCAGAAGATGATCTGCACCGTGCGGCACGAAAATGCCTATGCCGGTGTGGTGTCCAGCCGCAATACGCGCACGGGACTGGGTGTAGAGCTCCAGACCGCCCGCAATATTTTCGGCGAAGAAATGATGACGGGACCTGCAGAGATCGAATCAACGGTTTTCGAAGACAGAGAGGCCATTAAGGACGTCTTTCCAGCCGTGTATCATTTTGCCCCACATCTCGGAGACCTTGAAAGAGAGTTTGAGTCCCCGGTGACTATCGAGTTCGCAGTCGAAGCGACCAGAAGATATCAGTCCTTCGCGCTGCTACAGCTCAACCAGACGGGAATGGCGGGTCGAGCTGCCATCACTTCGGTCGTGGACCTGCACAAGTCGGGAACAATATCGCGTCAACGCGTGACCGAGCTTATTCGGCCCTACCACCTCAGGCAGCTTACGAGCGACAGCATCGACCAGGAGGATTTCAGTATCCTCAGGAACTTCTGCTCGGGCGTAGCGGTTCTGCCTAGATCCGCAGTCTCGGCGCGCGTTTACTTCACGGGCGATGCCGCTTTGAGGGCGAAGAGCCAGGGAGAGAAAGTGTGCCTGTGTAAGAAGACCTTCCTGCCCACTGACGCGGTGGTGATGCGCGAGATGGATGCAATCATGAGTCTGACCTCAGCCGCCGTCCACGTGGTCACGATCTGCCAGAGCTTAGGTATACCCGCCTTACTGAGCCTGGAGAAAAACGGGGTGAAGTTGCAGCCCGGGGGGACCCTGGTTAATTCCTCAGGAAGGGAAATCAAGGAAGGGGATTGGATCACCATTTCCTCGAGACGCAGGGCCATTTACGAGGGAAAAGCGAAGTTCAAGCCCGCCCGGCTGTTGCGTTACATGAGGGGCGAGCCAGTCGAGATGGAGGAGGACGAAAGGAAAGCCTTCGCTTCTATTGCCTACGCGTACCGCTACTACCAACAGTTGACCCGAGGCCTGGAGATCGACCGGATCTCCACGCTCAGCGAAGTCACGCGGTTTGTGAATTTCGAACTGCGAGGGGAGCCGGAAGAGGCGAGGCAGTTGGTCAACAGCTGGTTCGACGACCGCGAAACACTGTACATGGAAGAGGTTCTCAAGAGCGATATTGGCGACCACCTGGGCCAAAGCAATGTTTTCGAGATGCTCACACTGGACCGGAAGATCAGGTTCTTCAAACAGGCTCTTGCAAAATGCTCCCGCGAACACATCTTCGGCTACGAGGCAGGCGCCTTTATGTTGGGCCGGTTCTTATGCATGCGCTATCCGGTCGCTTTCTGGAAGTGTTTCAGCCCGTCGGAAATCGGCCTGCTTGTGAATGAGTGGGTTCTCTTCGAGAAATACATGCAGCTTCTGCACAACGTGGGCGAGAGGAAAGTTCTTCTGGCTCGCAAGCAAATTCTCAAGGATGGGCTCGAGCAACTCTCTCTCCACCCGGGCAATGTGCAAGCCCTCATCACGCTTAAACTGAGCGGCGCACGGTTAGAGGAAGCCAAAGAGTCCCTGCCTGAATGGAGTGATCCCCAGTCCGTGAGGGTGCTGGAACTTCTCCAGCAGCCGTACCACGCTTTCTATAATTTCAATGCGGCCTGGTCCGTCAGCCAGCTCGAGAAGATTTGTCGGGAGGAAAACCTGCCCTTACCCCGCCCCGATGACAGCTAGAGGGCTTGGGGCCGGTACCTGCGCCCGGGAATCCATCCCGTAGAGATAGTCGCGGTCAATTGTCGATTCCATCTCGCGAAGCACGTCGGGAAGTTCCTTGCCGTCTCTTGCGGCAACCAGGCGCCCGAGCGCGAGCGACAGGGAAAGCACCGCATTCATGCCTAGATTCGCCTTTCTCTGCATGATCTGGATCTTCTCTTCAAAGGAGGCGTTGGGGGCGATCTTGCCCCGTTTTATGGCGAGATCCAGTTCCAGCAGCAGAAGCTCCCGGTCGATGTCAGCGAGAGTGCCGAGCGCCGAGATCTTCTGCCCCAGGAAACGGGGAGCGAGCACTTCCGCCACGTTGGCCACGGCGTTGAGACAGCCTTTGCCGCCGTACCGCTTTGCCCTCAGCCAGAGGTCTGCCAGTTCGCGATTTTCCTTGGCAATCGCGTCGGCCTTTATGTTGGCGGAGAAGCGGTAGGTCTTCTCTTTCTCCCTGAAAACGAAGTAGTTGGGAAATTTCCGTGTGAGCGGGTTGGCCTCGATGATGCTGTCGACCAGGTGGATGGCCTCATCCGTCCCAGCCGAGGTGCCCAAGGGCGTGGCGGCGGAGAATTTCATTCCGTTATCGAGCATGACCACGACTCCAACCGTCGGGATGCCCGCGTTGGTCGGTTCCTCGTGAGCGGAGATGTCGGCGATGATGAGATCGGGATCGAGTTTCCGGGTGATCTTTGTGCCCTTCTTCGCCATTTCCATCAGTTCGACGATTCTCCCGTACTTGACCAGCCTCTCCGTGTTCGCACCACCACCACATTTCAGGCCGAGGGCGCCCACCGCGAAACTGATGTCGGCTTCCATCACCTCGTTGGGAGATTTGGATCGGTGCGAGACCACCAGGGCAAGCCCCAACTGCTTCGCCATGCGAGTCGCCAGCAGAGTCTCACTCAGCGTGCCGATCTGGTTGGCCTTGATCAAGGCAGTATTGATGAGCCCTTGCGCGGCGCATCTTTGGATCGTGGAATCCTTAGTGGTAACCAGATCGTCCCCGATGATGAGGATCTCCTGGTCGAGGGCTTTCATGAGTTTCTTCCATCCTTCGTAATCATCTTCCGCGAAGGGGTCTTCCAGCGAGACGATCGGATATTTCTGGACCCACCGAATGTACATCTCGACCAGTTCATCGGTGGTCATGACCTTCGGATCCTCGGCTCTCCAGAAGAGGTACTGGCCCACCGACTCCTTCTCACCGGTCTTCTCCCGGTAAGCATTGCTGAGTTCGCTGGCGGCGGGATCGAGCGCGATGCAAACATCCCGGTCGGGAACAAAGCCGCATTCCTCGATGGCCTGGACAGCGACTCTTAGTGCCCTCTCTTCCGGGAGCGAGTCGCATTTTTCCCTGGCGTA
>JBGPJK010000044.1:0-20838 GCA_041485425.1 Terriglobia bacterium
GTCCGCTGAGCGCGGAAGAAGCATGCTGGCTGGAGCAATCCGACGTGCGCTGCGCATTGAGGCTCATTCGGGACGCGGTGCGAGATGCCACGGAGGTGATCCGGCCGAGCGACAATCTTGAACTCGACCTCGGCCTGGACTCGATGCAGCGGGTCGAGCTTCTGGTGGCGCTGGAGCAGGAACTCGGCGGCGACGTAGAAGAGTCGCGGGTCTCCGAGATCTATACGGTGCGCGACCTGGTGGAGGTGGTGCGCGACAGCGCGGCGAAGGGAAAAACGATAACCACGTCGCGGGCGCAGTTTGCCGGGTGGAAAGCGGTGCTGCAAGAAGAGCCCACGGAGGCTGATGTTGTGGCTCTAGCTCAACCGCAGCCCTTCACGGAGATGTTCTGGTATGGGGTGAGCCGTCTGGCGCAACTGATCGCCTATGACCGGTTCCAGCTGCGAGTCACGGGGCTGGAAAAACTTCCAGCGCGAGGTCCGTTCATCATTTCTTCCAACCACCAGAGCTTTCTCGACCCGGTGGTTCTGGGCAGCCTTTTGCCCTGGCCGGTATTTTGCAACCTGTTCTCGGTGGGGACGAGCGAGATTTTTAGCGCGGGTTTCATGTGCCGTCTGGCGCGCTGGTTGCGGGTGATCGTAGTCGATCCGGATGCGAACCTGATTCCCGCCATGCGCGCCGGGGCCTTCGGCTTGCGCCGCGGCCGCGTCCTGATGCTTTACCCGGAAGGCGAGCGCGCCATCGACGGCAAGCCCAAGGTGTTCAAGAAAGGCGCGGCGATTCTGTCCGTCCACCTGCAGGCGCCGATCGTTCCGGTCGCGATTGAAGGCTTTTACGAAGCGTGGCCGCGGGGAAAACCCTTTCAAAAATTCGCCCCCTTGCAGATGGCAATCGGCGACCCGATTTACCCACCGGCAGAAGCGGAGGCATCGGAAGCAACCTACGAAAGACTCACCGCGGAACTGAAGAGCCGCGTGGTAGGAATGTGGAACGAGTTGCGAGGAGAACGGTGGCGGGAAGGATCACAGGCCCAAGCGGCCGACTGAGTGTAGAGTCTGGGGCAAGGTGCGCCACGACGGGTGGCAAGACGCCGGCGCTACAAGATCGATTTTACGCAGCGCTCAGGCACAGGGTTACGCTCCGGCGCTCCTGGCTTGCTGCCCGAAGGCCTTCACGAAGGCATCCACCACCATGGAATCGTATTTCTTCCCCGAACTCTTGATGATGATCTCCTCGGCCTGCACCGGCGACATTCGTCTCTGTCCGGTTTCACTGATGAGGCCTTCGTAGGCTTCGGCCAGAGCCACGACCTGCACTTCGAAGGGAGCATCCAGGCAATTCTCGCCGCTCTTGACCAGCTTCTGTTCGGTCACCAGGATGGGAATGGCGCGCCGCAGGGAGCCGCCGATGGTGCGGGTCTTATTGGTCGTCTTGCCCCGCTTGGGCATAGCCTTTTCCAATTCTTCCTGGGAGACGTTGGCGGCCTTGTAAAGCACCTCATTGCTGATGCCGAGTTCGTTCACATTGCGCAACAGGGCGGCGGTGCGGACGTCCTCGATGCTGCCGGAATCGAGCCCCAGCGATTCCGCGATCTTGGTGGCATACATCGAGATGCGATAGGCGTGGGCCTCGCTGTATTTTTCGTTGGCCAGGAAATGTTGGAGGATGACCAGCATCCCGTCGTAGCCATCCTTCATTTCCTGCAAGCTCTTCTGATTCCTCTCATAGAGCGTACCCATGGCGTAACCGGTCACCACCAGGATGCCGCCCCAGAGGGTGAGATCGAAGTAGCGGCTGTCGAAGGGGAGTTCGGTGCGGCGGCTGAACATTGCCGGATTCAAGTAGGTGAGCGCCACGACCAGGAGAACACTGGCGGAAGCAGTCAGGGTGGCATGGCGTCGCCCGAAACAATAGGCCGAGAACAGCACTGGAAGGAAGTACAAGACCAGCGCCATGCGCTGCGAAGCGACCAGGAAATTGAGCATGGCCGCGATGAGTACCAGGAAGAGCAGCAACCAGAGCTCTTTGTTTATTTTCCGCACGAGCCTGCCTCCCGCTGGCGGCGCGCCGCTGCTTACAGCCGCCATCTCGCTGGGCAAGGCGAATCCTCATCAACGCAAAGAGAACTCCCAGCTGGTTAATAGTAGGAACGGAAGGTCACTACCTCCAAATTACCGAGGTAATGCGGAGGCTGCTGTGCGGAGCTCCTAGAACTTGATGCTGACGATAGGCGCGGGGCAGAGGAGAAAGTTCAAAGGCAAAACCTTAAACCGCAGAGTTCGCGGAGAAAGGCCGCGGAGGGCGTGGAGGATGGCAGAAGCTGGGGGCAAGATGCCCCCAGTACAGCCGGCGGGACGCCGGCGCTACGCTAATTTCCCGGCTTGGGCTCGGACGGCTTCTCTCCCGGAGGCGGCGGGATGCTGATGTCGAGCGTGGTAACCGGGCCCAGCGACGACAGTGGCTTATCGAATTCGGCGGTGTTGCCCACGACCAGAATCGCCAGCTTGTCTTTGTGCATATACCTGGCGGCCGCGCGCGCCACGTCAGCCGGCTGAATCTTTTCGACTCCCGCGCGGAACATTTCCAGGAACTCCTGCGGATATCCGTAAAACTCGTAGGCCATGCGCTCGCGCAGAACTTTCTCGGGCGAATCCAGGTTGAAGACGAACGAGTTCAGGATGGAATCCTTGGCGCGCTGGATCTCGTCCTGGGTAATGGGGTGGGTTGAAAGGTCATCGATCTCCTGGTACAGGCCTTGGATGGCCTCCACCGTGCTGTCGCTCTTGGTTCCCATAGAAAGCCGCAAGATGCCTGGGTGGTCGAAGGCTGTGCCAATGCCTCCACCCACGGCATAGGCCAGCCCCTTGCTGGTACGCAAATCGCGAAAGAGGCGCGAGGAAAAGCCGCCGCCGAAGACCTGGTTGAAAACCTGGATGGCGAAGTAGTCGGGATCGTCGCGCCGAGTACCCAGTTGGACCATCTGGATGTTGCTCTGGTTGACGTCTGGCTTGGGTACAAGGTAATAGCCAGGCTTGGCCGTCTGGAACTGGAGTTCTTCCCTGGTCCACGCCGGGCCCTTCGGCCATGCGCCGAATGCCTGGCGCAGCCTGGCTTCCATGGTGGCGGTGTCGAAATCGCCGACCACGCCCAAAATAATGTTGTTGGGATGGACGTAGGTCTGGTACCAGCTCAGCAGGTCCTGGCGGGTGATGGCGGCGACGGTGGCGTATTCGGCCACGCGGGCGTAGGGGTTCCGCGGGCCGTAGGCGAGCTTGACGGCCTCGCGGCTGGCGATGCCCGAGCTGTCGTCGTTGCGGCGGGAAATCGAGTCGAACGCTTCCTTCTGGGCAAGTTCGAGCTTGTCCTCGCGGAATTCCGGTTGCTGCAGCAGATCGAGAAAAACTTTGAAGACATCGTCAAAATCGCCCTTGAGACACGACCACGAGATGTCGGTGGAATCGTCACCGCCACCGGCTTCGACTTTGGCGGCGCGGATTTCGAGATAATCGTCGAGTTGATCGCCGGTATGCGTCCTGGTGCCCCCGGTGCGCCAGACTTCGCCGTAGATGTCCACCATCCCCACTTTGTCCGCAGGTTCCCGACGCGATCCGCCACGGATGCGGGCCACACCGTCAATCAGAGGCAGCTCATGGTCTTCCTGAAGAAAGATGATCATGCCGTTGGGCAGCTCGATCCGTTTCGGCAGCGCCGGATGGAACGCCGGCAGCGGTGCAATGTTTTTTTCGATCTGCTGCAAGTTGGTATCCTGCGCATTCGCCTGCGAGGTTATGGCGGCGCCGAAAACTGCGAGCGCGAAGACTACGCGAATCAGTTTCAGAGGTCTCATTGCGCGCCTCCCGGCGTGCCTGCGGCGGCTGGGGCGGACACGGTTTCGATGATTCCGACGGTGCGATTGGTGGGAACGAAGGTCTGATTGGCGACGCGGCGGATGTCGGCCTTGCTCACTTTATCGATGCGATCGACCTCGCGGAAAAGTTCGCGCCAGTCTCCATAAGCGGCCTGCGCCTCGCCCAATTGAATGGCCAGCCCCTGGTTCTCGGCCAGACCGCGGATCAAGTTGGCTTTCGCCCGCGTCTTGATCATCTTGAGCTCGGGGTCGCTGATGTCCTCGGATTTGATCTTCTCAATCTCGGCATGGATCGCGTCCGCCATCTCGTCGGGCTTGTGGCCGGGCAGAGGGACGGCATAGAAAGCGAAAAGGTGGGGATACTTGGCGCCGGGAAGGCCGGAAAAGCCCGCCGAGTCGGAGGCGATTTTCTTGTCGCGGACCAGGGCGCGGTACAAGCGCGAGGTGCGGCCATTCGACATCAGGTCGGCAATGGCGTCATAAACCGCGTCATCCTGGCTGCGGTAGTCGGGCCGGTGATATCCCTCGAGATAGATGGGTTGCGACATCTCGTGCAGCACCACCCGCCGTTCGGAATTCTGCGGTGGCTCGGTGGTAGTGCGATCGTCCGGTTTTTCGTGCGAGGCAATCCGGCCAAAGTATTTCTCGATGATGGGCATTGCCTGCGCCGCTTTCACGTCGCCCACCACGGCCACGACCATGTTGGATGGAATGTAGTATCCCTGGAAAAATTTCTCCGCGTCGCCGGCAGAAAACGAGTTCAGGTCCGACATCCAGCCCGCGGTCGGGCGCTGGTACTGATTGGCCTGGAACGCGGCGGTGGTGAACTGCTCCAGCAGCCGCCCAATGGGATTGCTGTCCACGCGCATGCGGCGTTCCTCCATCACCACGTTGCGTTCTTTGTAAAACTGGCGCATGACCGGGTGCAGGAAACGCTCCGATTCGAGGTAGGCCCACAGTTCGATGCGGTTTTCCGGGAGGGAGTAGTGGTAGCCGGTTTCGTCGTCGCTGGTGAAGGCATTCAGGCCTTCGCCACCGTTTCTTTCGACAATCTCAGGAAACTCGTTGGCCTTGACATACTTTTCGCAGGCGAGCACGGCGTACTTCCATTCCTTCTCAAGTTGCGCCAGCTTCTGATCGTTGCGGTCAACCCGCTGGTCGCGTTCCGCGATGTAAGCGGCGTAGGCTTTCTCCACCTTTTCCAGGGCCACCTTCTCAGCAGCGTAATCGTTGGTGCCGATCTTGTCGGTACCCTTGAAGGCCATGTGCTCGAACATGTGCGCCAGGCCAGTCTTGCCCAGAGGGTCTTGTGCCGAGCCGGCATCCACGCGGGTGAAGAAGGAGAAGACGGGTGCTTCCGGACGTTCGCAGATGACCACAGTCAGGCCGTTGTCCAACTTCTTGACCGTGATGCGCTTTTCAAACGAAGCGATGTCCTGGGCCGAAGCGAGTCCAGATAGGATCACGATCAGGATCAGAGATTGGAATGCGCGGGATTTCATCGGACCTCCACAGCAATTGGACGGGAATGAGAGGCAGAAGTTTGAAATTACGTGGCACGAGGGGAAGTTGTCAAACGGGGCGGTGCGGGTTAAACGGTCATCACCTCGGGAAACGGAGGTCCTTGCCAATCCGCTACGGCAAATCTTAAACCGCAGAGTGCGGGGAGAACCGCCGCAGAGAACACGGAGAAAATCGGGACGACGAGGCTGCAGCTCGGCATTCTCCGCCGCCGAGGAGCGCCACTATACTGGACGCCGGTCAGTTACTCCACCGCGGAGCGTGCTAAGCGAGGCAGCGTGAGCAACTCACAGGTAGTTGAAGTCGACGGCAAGAAACTCAAGCTGTCGAACCTCGACAAGGTCCTGTATCCGGCGACGGGCTTCACCAAGGGACAGGTGATCGACTACTACGTGCGCATCGCGCCGGTGCTGTTGCCGCACTTTGCGGGTCGTCCGCTGACCCTGAAGCGGTATCCGGAGGGTGTGGACCAAGAGCACTTCTACGAGAAAAATGCGCCTGCGCACAAGCCCGAGTGGGTGAAGACCGTCGCCATCTGGAGTGAGGGGAACCGGCGCAACGTAAATTACGTTCTGGCCGACGATCTGCCCACGCTGGTGTGGGTGGCGAACCTGGCCTCGCTCGAACTGCACCCCTCGCTGTCGCTGGCGAAGGATATTTATTGTCCGAGCATGATGGTATTTGACCTGGATCCCGGTCCGCCGGCCAATCTCGTGCAGTGCGCGCAGGTGGGGATTTGGCTGCGGGAGATCTTTGAGCATTTCGGGTTGCGGAGCTTTCCCAAGACATCGGGCTCCAAGGGGTTGCAGATCTATGTTCCGCTGAACACGCCGACGACCTACGAGGCGACTAAACCGTTCGCCAACGCGCTGGCGCGATGGCTGGAGAACGAGCATCGCGACCTGGTGGTTTCCGACATGAAGAAGGCTCTGCGGGTGGGCAAAGTGCTGGTGGACTGGAGCCAGAACGATGAGCACAAAACCACGATTGGGGTGTACTCGCTGCGGGCGCGGGAACGCCCGACGGTTTCGACCCCGGTGAAATGGGAGGAAGTGGAGCGCGCGCTCAGGAAAAAAGATGCCAGCCTGCTAGGGTTTGAAGCAGGCGACGTACTGAAGCGGGTGGAGAAAATGGGTGACCTGTTCGAGCCGGTGCTCACACTGAAGCAGATGTTGCCGAAGTTGGCTGGGATCGGGGGGGCGACGGGAGAAACCAAAACCAAAATCTTAAACCGCAGAGGGCGCTGAGGTTTCGCGGAGATCGCTCAGAACAACTCTTCCACGAGGTGAATCATGGCACAACTTTACGCCGGGACATCGGGATGGGCGTATCCAAGTTGGAAGCCCGAGTTCTATCCGGCCAAGCTTCCGCAGAAGAATTTCCTGCAGTATTACGCCACGCAGCTCAACACCGTCGAAGTCAATTTTACGTTTCGCCAACTGGTGAAGGAGAGCACCGTCCGGAAATGGATCGCGGAAACGCCGGCCGGGTTCCGCTTTGGGGTGAAGGCGCACCAGGTGATTACGCACATCAAGCGGCTGAAGAACACGCAGGATTTCGTGCCTCGATTTCTGAGCACGATCGAGCCGCTGGCGCAGGCGGGAAAGCTGGGACCGGTGCTGTTCCAACTGCCGCCGAACCTGAAGGCCGACACTTCCCTGCTGGAGGAGTTTCTGACGACTCTGGCGCGGGGGGTGCCGTCGGCGTTCGAGTTCCGGCATGGGTCGTGGTTCAGCGACGAAATTTTCGATCTGCTGAAGAAGCATAGGCGGGCGCTATGTGTAGCGGAGAGCGAGGAGCGAGTCACGCCCGACGTGGTGACCGCTGATTTCTGCTACTACCGCTATCGCAAACCCAACTACACCGCCGAGGAGCGGCGGGCGATGCTGGACCGTCTTCAGGAACATCGTAGCGCGGGGCGCGACGTGTATGCCTACTTCAAGCACGAGGAGACACCGGAGGGAGCGATGTATGCAGTGGAAGTGCTGCGCGAAACGGCGACGGCGAAGTAGCAACATCCCGGCGTTGCGGGTGTTGGCGCAGGAGACTGCTGGGAAACCTTAAACCGCAGAGTGCGCAAAGGTTTCGCAGGGAACGCGGAGAAACACACGCGATGGTGAGCAGGCACCCAGCTCATTACTTGGCCCAGCGTCCGATAACGCGCATAGTCAAATTGTGCTTTCGGAAGCGAACTCCGGCGTGGTCTCCAGCTTTGTCGATTACCTGAAAATCGAAAAGGGGCTGGCGCCGCTCACGGTTTCCGCGTACAGCACCGACATCGGGCAGTTCTCGGGCTTTCTGGAGAAGCGCAAGCGGGCGCTGACGAGCGCGCGGCGGAATGACGTGCGCGATTTCATCCAGCAGTTGTTCGGCAACCAGGTGGATGGGCGATCGGTGGGGCGCAAGCTTTCGGCGCTGCGGCATCTGTATCGCTACCTGCTGCTGGACAAAGTGATCGAGCACGATCCCACGCTGAACATCGATTCGCCGAAGCAGTGGAAGGTGCTGCCCAAGGCGCTGGCGCGGGACGAAGTGGAGGCCATGCTGGCCAGTCCCGGCGCGGCGGGTCAGACGAAAGCCGGCGCCGCGCTGGCCTGCCGCAACCGCGCCATCCTGGAGATGCTTTACGGCGGGGGTCTGCGCGTCTCCGAGATCATTACCAGCCGTCTCGAAGATCTCAAGCTCGACATGGGTTACGTGCTGGTGCGCGGCAAAGGCGACAAGGAGCGCATCGTACCCCTGGGGCGTCCGGCGATGGAGGCGCTGGCCCAATACCTGGGGGAGGCTCGCGCAGTGTTGGCTGCGGCAAAGAGTTCACCGTTAGTGTTCATCGCTCGCGGAGCGCGCAAACTGACGCGGCAACGGGTGTGGCAGATGGTGGGTGAGGCTTCGGTAGCGAGCGCCCGCCATGCCAGCCCGCACATGCTGCGTCACAGTTGCGCCACGCACATGGTGGAAAACGGCGCCGACCTGCGTACGGTGCAGACCATCCTCGGGCACGCGGATATTGGCACCACGCAGGTGTATACCCACCTGGCGCTGGACCGGCTGAAGAACGTGTACCGGAAGCATCATCCGCGGGCCAAGGCAAGACCTTAACACCCACCAGGGAGACGCGGAGAAGAAATTCTGGATTATGGATGGTTGATTCTCTCTGCTCCTCCGGGGCTTCCATGTCTCCGTGGCGGACTTGTCGTGGGATGTTGATGAACGCAATGGTCCAACCGAATCGCAAGCGCACTGCCGTCGAAAAGGCGTCGGCTCAGTTCCTGCGCACGTTGCGGGGGCGCAATGCCTCGGCGCACACCATCAAGGCCTATGCCGGGGACCTGGAGAGTTTCGCGGCTTACGTCGGAGCGCGTGACTGGCGCGGTATTGATCACGTTGCCATCCGCGGGTTCCTGTCTCATCTTTACGAAAAGGGGCTGGGCAAGACTTCGGTGGCGCGCTCACTGGCGGCGGTGCGTTCACTGTACCGCTGGCTGGCGCAGGAAGGCGTGGTGGAGCAGAATCCCGCGGCGCTGGTTTCGACGCCGAAGTTGCCGAAGAAGCTTCCACGCGTGCCCACCATCGAGGAAATGAACACCGTGCTCGATGGGGAGATGCCCGAAGTGGCGGCGTTCCCGGAGCGCGACCGGTTGATGCTGGAGTTGCTCTACGGCTGTGGCATTCGCAATTCGGAGCTGGTCGGCATCAAACTGGACGACATCCGTCTGAGCATGGAAACCATTCTGATTCGCGGCAAAGGGAAGAAAGAACGCTACGTGCCTTTCGGCGACCCGGTAAAAGCGGCGCTCGCCCTGTACGTGCCAGTGAGGCAGCAGGTTTTATCGGAGCGGAGGCAGCACACGGGTGGGCTGCTGATCAACCGGCGCGGTGGGCGGCTCACGACCCGCAGCGTGGGGCGCATCATCAAGAAGATCGCGGTCGCCAAGGGACTTTCCCCCGACGTCCACCCACACACCCTGCGCCACGCCTTCGGCACGCACATGCTGGAGGAAGGCGCCGACCTGCGGGCGATCCAGGAGATGCTCGGCCACGAGCGGCTCTCGACCACGCAGCGTTATACCCAGCTCTCCATCAAGCACGTGCTGCAGGTGTACGACCAGACGCATCCCCGGGCCAAGTAGGGTGCATGGACTGAAGGTCAAGGTGCCCTACTTGGCGACGAGGACGGCGAGCTCTTACGGCTGAGTTGGGCGGGTACGCTGAAAAAATCAAGATCTCAAACCGCTGAGGGCGCGGAGAACGGCCGCAGAGAACGCGGAGAAACCTTTCACAGAGACGGAGTGCCGGTGGTAGAAGAAGTTTTCCCCGCTAACCTCTATAATCGCTGCTTCTGATTCCTGTGACTGCCGCCACGCCTCAAGCCGCGCCGCCCCTCCCGCCACCTCCCAATTCCGGCCACTCTGGGGGCCTATCCGGCCAACTCAAGCAATTCTGGAACCGGGTGACCGAAGGGCTACAACTCAACCAGCTCTGGTCGCAGTTCCGCGCCGACGCGCGTGCCAGCTACCGCCTGTACTCTCGCGACTACCGGGCGCGGGCGTCGCAGGAAACACGGAAGCGCAGCGGCTTTCAGACGGTGCTGGAATTTCTCTGGGCCATCCTGGAAAAGCTGAGTCCGGCGCGTCGCGTGATGCTGCTGGCCGCGGTGTTGCTGGTGCTGTTCGGCGGCGCCGAGTACAACTGGCACGATAAGGCGGGCCACGTCGAGGGGATCACCTTGCCCCTGCAGTTCTACGGCGGGGCTCTGCTGTTCATCCTGCTGATGCTGGAAGTGGCGGACCGGGTGGTGATGAAGCGCGACCTGGAGATTGCGCGCGATATCCAGAGCTGGCTGCTGCCGGCAACTCCGCCGCCAGTACACGGCCTGGCGATTGCGTTCGCGACGCGTCCGGCGAACACGGTGGCTGGCGACTACTATGATGTATTTGCCCGGCCGGTGAAAGCGACGGGCGAAACGCATTTCCTGCTGGCGGTGGCGGATGTTGCGGGAAAGAGCATTCCGGCAGCGCTGCTGATGGCAACGTTTCAGGCGAGCCTGAAGACCTTGTCGGCGACGTCGTGTTCTCTAGCGGAGCTGGTCGTGGGGATGAACCTTTACGCCTGCACCAACAGCCAGAGCGGGCTGCGCTTCACCACGGCATTTCTGGCGGAGTTTGATCCGGCAAGCCGCAGGCTCACCTACATCAATGCCGGTCACAATGCGCCGGTGCTGCGACGGAGTTCCGGTGCGGTGGAACGGCTGACGAATGGTGGGTTGCCGCTGGGGATCCAGGTGGGCGGAGGTTATGAGTCAGGCAGCGTTGTCTTGCAAACGGGGGATTGGCTGGTGATCTTCACCGATGGATTGGTGGAAGCGGTGAACCAGCACGATGAAGAGTATGGTGAAGAGCGGATGCTGAATGTGTTGCAGGCTGGCGCGACGCTGGCGCCGACCGAACTGCTACGGGAAATGATGCGGGATGTGGATGGGTTCGTGGGGACGACGCCGCAGCACGACGACATCACTACTCTGCTGGTGAAGGTGGGATAGGGATTGTTGATTTTAGATTGTTGATTTTAGATTGTTGATTTTAGATTGCAGATTGCCCATTTGCCATTCCTTGGCGAACTCAGCGGTTAGACGTTTTCGCCTCCCATCACTCCCGCATACATGCTGTGGAAGGCGTGGACGCCTTTTTCCTGCTTGATGCTGTAGCGGCCGCGTTGGTAGCTGCGGGAGCGCAAGTTTTTTTGTACCGTCTCGCAGATGGCGATGTCTTCGATTTGGATCTGGTCACTGAAATTCACGGAATCTTTTGCCGCCTGGCTGCCCAGGTCCCTCTCCGGCAGATACCACTCGAAGATGGCTACGGAACGCTCGGTGTCGAGCGGCAGAACAATGTTCAGGGACACGTTGTCGGGGTAGCAGTTGAGCATCCAGTTGGGGAAGATCCAGAAATAATCGGTGGTCAGATCTTCGCGGGTTTCCTGGTAGCGGCGTGGTGTAGCGTCACCGGATTGGGCGCCGCGGATGGGGCTGAACTGGCGCACGTGGCGGGCGCAGGGCTCGACGGTATAGGCGTTGTAATCGAGTTCGCGGTTCAAGCCGGGATGGACGCTGGGCAGGTGATAGCCTTCGAGGTAGTTGTCCACGTAGGTCTTCCAGTTGCACTTCATGTCATAAGTGCGGCGCTCGAAGAGCTGCATGCGGTCGAAGCCGAAACGTTCGGCCTGTTTGGGGAGTTCGCCGAGAATATCGAGTAGCGGCTCGGGATTGGAATCGAGGTTCACGAAGATGAGGTTGGACCACTGTTGGGCGCGTACCGGGACGAGCGCAAATTCTTCGGGCTTGAAATCCTGCACACCTTCGACCTCGGGGGCGCTGATCAGCGCGCCATCGAGTCCGTAGGTCCAGCCGTGATAGCCGCAGCGGAACAGCTTGCGGGAACCGCAGCCTTCAGCGGGCGGACCAGCGCGATGGCGGCAGACGTTGTAGAAGGCGCGGAGTTCGCCGTGGGCGCCACGCACCAGCAGCAGCGGTTCACCGACGAGTTCGGTAGTGAAGAAGTCGCCGGGTTTGGCCAGTTGGGCGGCGTGTCCGACGACCTGCCAGGTACGGGCAAAGACTTTGTCTTTCTCTTCGGCGAAGACGGCAGGATCGGTGTAGTAGGGTGCGGGAACCGACCAGGCTCGGGAGATGTCGGCGTCGATATGGAAGTTGTCGATTGGGATGGTCATAGAGTGCAGTAGGGGTTCGGGATTCGCGGGCGAGACGCCGGCGCTTCTAAAGAAGAGATTGTACGGCAGGGGGCAGGTCGCAGGGGGATGGGACAGCAAGGATTACTTCGGTTTAGACCGCTGGGGCGGCGGGGCTGCCAGGGTGTGGTAGGTTAAAATTTCGTATGACGCAACAGAACAAGGACGCGCCGGTTGCGCCGCGGGGGGAGATTTTCCCCGCAAGATAGGGCTGGATGTTCATTCCCTATCTGGCCTAGGGAGTCTCATGCCGTCGTTCCAAGATGACACAAGTTGTCAGCCCGCCGACAAAATCTGACACAGAATGGTCGCGGAAGGACAGGGGCGGTGGCGTATAGGGCGGTGACGATGGGGTGTGCAGCCGTTGAAAACAAAGCAAGTACAGTACTGTGACCACTGACCTTGGTAACTAGAGGCTGTGGCCGTTAAAATGCGAAGATACTAGGCAATTGGGTCTACTGAGACCACATTCGATATCTGGAGAAGAGGGGAAAAACGAGATGCGGAAACAGAAGGGTTTCTCACTGATTGAGCTGCTGATTGTGGTGGCGATCATCCTGATCATCGCTGCAATCGCTATTCCGAACCTGCTGCGGGCGCGTATTGCTGCGAACGAGTCGTCTGCGGTCAGTTCGATCCGTACCATCAACACTGCCGAAGTAGCCTACCAAACCAGTAATCCCACGGTAGGCTATGCGTTGGATCTGGCCAGCCTGGGACCGGGTGCTGCAGTTTATGTGTGCCCCGCGGTTGTGAGTCCCGCTGCAGCTTGCTTGATTGACGGTACGCTGGCAAATAACGGCAACCCAGGCGGCAGCGGCAAGAGCGGTTATACCTTCGCGGCCGTAGGTGCAAACGGCGCCGTTGCAGGTATCAACGTTCTGTATACGGCCGGTGCGGCTCCTCTGAGCTATAACCAGACCGGCGTGCGTCTTTTCTGTTCAAATGAGGACAGTGTTATTCACGCCGATCCCAATGCCGGATCGTTAACCGCACCGGTTACGGACCCAGCAACCTGTGCAGCATTCACAGTCCTGAACTAAGAGGTTTTTGGCGAAGTACCCGGGGGAGGGTACAAAGCCAGGGGCACCGGATGGCGACATCCGGTGCTCTTGTTTTTCCTTGAATCTTGTTGAGAGTCCGGAACACAGTCCATCAAGCCTGACCGCAGACGCAGAGCGTCCCAGCAGAGAGCCCGAACTCATACCTAATAGAACTGTCTCAAAGCGAGATGCTGCTCAGCAATTTTTGTCGGTTGCAGGCGACAAATTCTGTCGGTAGGAGCGGGAGGTGTGCTTCCCGGACCCTAAAGAAAGTTGCCAAGTGATTGATTTATAAACCTATTTATCCGTTCTGCCGCAGTTCTAGAGGGATTCAAGAACTGGCCCGGGAAGTGCAAGGACATTAGGGAAGAGCGTGAGGAAGGAACGCATGAAGCGACGCAGAGGGTTTTCGCTGATCGAGTTGTTGATCGTGGTGGCGATCATTCTCATCATAGCCGCGATCGCCATCCCTAACCTGTTGCGTGCAAAGATCGCCGCCGACGAGGCGTCGGCAGCCAACTCAATCCGCAGCATCAACACGGCAGAGTTTGCCTACAACGCATCGTTCCCCAGCAGCGGCTATGCTAACTCGCTGGCCAATCTTGGGGGCATTTCTCCCTGCACGCCTTCCGCGGCGGCCGCATGCCTTATCGACAATGTGCTCGCAACTGCGATCGTGGGTTCCGCAGGCAAGAGCGGCTACGTGTTCGCCGCGACCGGGCTAGTCCCTAACGGTGCGGCGAACCTTTCGTTCGTCTCTGCCGCTTCTCCAATCGACTATAACCGGACTGGGGTGCGCGACTTTTGTTCGACCGAAGATGGAGTGATGCGCTGGGATGCCGGGGGTCCCGGCAGTGTGCCGGTCAACAGCCTGGCGGCCTGCCGAGCGTTCAACGTCATGCAGTAGGGGAGTGGGCTGCGGTTCAGAGAAACAAGCGTCCTGAGCCAATTCCAGTTTGGCAATTTCTTCCTGGCATTGACGCTTGACCGAGGAATAACTTCCGTAACCGCCGCAAACACTCCCAACTGCTCTCATCTTGCTTATAATTTCCTGGGAAGTCTGCTGAGTCCCTATTCTATGACTGCGATAGAAATCCTCGGCCTGGAAAAAATCTACAACGTGGGCTTTTGGCGCAAGCGGCCAAAGTGCGCTTTGCGTCCCCTGCATATGCAAGTAGAGGAGGGCGAAATCTTCGGTTTTCTGGGACCGAACGGCGCCGGCAAAACCACAACCCTGAAGATGCTGATGGGACTGGTGTTCCCCACCAGTGGGTCGGCACGAATCCTGGGCATGGAGACCAATGATCCGCGCATGAAGGCGCAGATCGGATTCTTGCCGGAGCAGCCATACTTCTACGATTACCTCACCGCCCGCGAACTGCTGGAATATTACGCCGGTCTCTCGGGCGTGCCCGCCAAGGAACGAAGCCGGAGATCCCAGGAAATGCTGGAGCGGGTGGGGCTGCACGATGCTGGCGGCCTGCAGTTAAGAAAATTTTCCAAGGGCATGTTGCAGCGCGTGGGAATCGCGCAGGCCATCCTGCATGAACCCAAAGTCGTGTTCTTTGACGAACCCATGTCGGGGCTTGACCCGATGGGCCGGCGCGAAGTACGCGACCTGATGGACCAGTTGCGCCAGGAAGGCAAGACGGTGTTCTTTTGCACACACATTTTGTCGGATGCCGAAGCGCTCTGCGACCGGGTGGCGATTATCCACCTGGGGGAATTGCGGGGCGTTGGCTCAGTGGCGGACCTGACGTCGAGCGTGCAGAACCGCGTGGAACTGATCTGGCAGGGCCCCTCCGTGCCGTCTTCTTTGCGGGCGCTGGGAGCCGAGCCTCACGTCGCCGGCAGCACGGTACGAGCCATCCTGTTGGAAGCCAACCAGGATGCGGCGATTGAGGCCTTGCGGCGGGAGCGGCTACGGCTGATCTCGGTGGTTCCGGTGCGCACTTCCCTGGAAGACTACTTCGTGCAGAAGCTGAAGCCGGCTGAGTCCGTCGCGGGGGGAAGGCAATGAACTCGCGGATTGGCTTGATCGCGTCGAACACGTTCCGCGAGGCGGTGCGCGATCGCGTGCTTTACAACCTGATCGCGTTTGCGCTGCTGATGTCGGGAGCCGCTATCCTCGTCGGACAAATTTCCATCGATATTGAACGACTGGTGGTCATCAACCTTGGCCTGACTGCGGTTTCGTTATTCGGCATTGTGATCGCCATCTTTATCGGCATCGGCTTGGTGTCCAAGGAAATTGAGCGGCGGACGCTGTACACGGTTTTGTCGCGTCCGGTGCGGCGCTGGGAGTTCATCGCCGGTAAGTTCATGGGACTGGCGGGAACGCTGGTGGTGAACACGTTCTTCATGGCGATTGGCGTGTTCGGCGCGCTCTTGTATGTTTCGCACCACTTCCAGGCGCCGGACCGTTGGCTTCTAGTGGCTCTGTACTTCATCGTTCTGCAGTTCCTGATCATCACCTCCCTGGCACTTTTCTTTTCGTCGTTCTCTTCCCCGCTGATGTCCGCGGTGTTCGCTTTCGCGCTGTTTGTGATCGGCACCTTTGCCGAGGATCTGCGGGGGTTCGCGGGCATGGCCAGCGGAGTTGCACGCTGGCTGGCCACCGGAGCGGCGTATCTGGTCCCGAACTTCTCGGCGCTGAATGTAATCAGCTCGGTGGCGCACCAGCAGCCGGTTTCCGGCCAACTGATCCTCTATAACACGGCGTACGCATTGATCTACACAACCATGGCTCTTTGCGGGGCGGTGTTGATCTTCGAACGCCGGAACCTGAAATGAGAGCCTCGCGGCAAACCACGCTGATCGCAAGCATCCTCCTGGTGGCCTGCCTGGGAGGATCGGTGCTGCTGTTGCGGGGTCTGGACCGGGTGCGATCCGGAGCTACGCTGGAGGAAGTTCTCTATGTTCCATCGCCCCAAGCCTTGAAGCGCATGAGTCTCGGCTACGATGGGCTGCTGGCGGACATCTACTGGACTCGCGCAGTGCAATACTTCGGCACCAAGTTCCACAGCGGAGCGGAACACTACGATCTGCTGGCTCCGCTACTGGAAATCACGACGAATCTCGATCCTCACCTGATTGTGGCCTACCAGTACGGTGGCAACTTTCTGGCGCCGAAACCGCCGCACGGCGCCGGCATGCCACAGCGGGCGATCCAACTGATGGAGTATGGCATTCGCAACAATCCTGAGGACTGGCACCTTTACTACCAGTTGGGATTCATTTACTACATGGATCTGAAGGATTATGAGGACGCCGCTGACGCGTTTGCTCGTGGCTCGAGAGTGCCGAATGCGCATCCCTGGCTAAAGCTGCTGTCCGGTTATATGGCCGAACGCGCGGGCGACATCAACACCGCCCGCATGATGTGGACCACCACTTTCGAAACCACGTACGACAAGTCGATCAAGGCCAACGCGGCGGCGCATCTCAGGGCGCTTGAGGTGGATGAAGATGTCACCAAACTCGAGGGCGCAGTCGCCCGCTACAAGGAAAGAATCGGACACTTGCCGTCCAGCTTTGGCGACCTCGCAGCAGCCGGAATGCTGCGCGGAACTCCAAGAGACCCGCTGGGCAATCTCTACAAGCTGACTTCCGATGGCCGGGTGGAGTTGCAATCACCTGATGATTTTCCGTTCGTCGAAAAAGGGACGCCACCTGGGTACGTTCCGCCGAAGGTACCGAAGTTCCTGCCCACGGACTGAAAAAATCTTAAACCGCAGAGGGCGCTGAGAACGGCCGCGGAGAGCGCGGAGGAAGACGTTCGGCGTTCTTCTCAACAAATCTGGCAGCCGGGAGAATCACCGAGGTACGTAAAGTAGAACCAGTCTTAAATGCCTTCGACGGCTGAACAAAGATTGAGCCTTGGCCGCACCCTGCGCCAGTGGTGGAACGAGGGATTGGGGCACGAGGGATGTTTGCGCACGCTCCGGTGTTTCATGGCCGCGCTGTGGGAGTTTGCGCGGGAGTCCACACCCGCGCGGCGGCGGCGGCGCTATGGCGATGTCGAGTACGACTGGGATTTCCGGGTGGACACTACCAGCGCGACGGTGGGATGGCGGGATCGCTGGTTGGGTGTGTTCTTGTCACCGTACCAAGCAACCGAGCCAGCGCTGTTCCGGGAAATGATGGAGGGTTTGCGAATCGAGTTTCGCGAATTCACCTTCATCGACTTGGGCTCAGGTAAAGGACGCGTGTTGCTGATGGCTGCGGAGTTCCCTTTTCGGCGAATCGTGGGGGTGGAGTTGCTGCCGGGATTGCATCGCGTGGCGCAGGAGAATCTCAGCAAGTACCGGAGCGATTCGCAGAAATGCTTTGCGGTGGAATCGTTTTGCGGCGATGCGCGGGAGTTTGTTTTTCCGCCGGAGCCGACCGTGCTTTATCTGTTTAACCCCTTGCCGGAGGCGGGACTGGTTGAGGTGGTAGCCCGGCTGGAGCGATCTTTGCGCGAGTGTCCGAGACCGGTTTATGTGCTGTATCACAATCCGCTTCTGGAAAGCGTCTTCTCCAGCAGCACCATCATTAGGAAGATCGGCGGTACGCAGCGGTATTCAATTTACGCCTCTGGAGGAGTGCGACTTGAACGGCTACCTTGATGCTCTCCCCCGCAGCCTTTCGGATGTCGGTTCAGCAGTTCACAGTTCCCGGTTCTCAGTTCTCAGACGGGCTCTTGCCATTCGCAACTGAAAGCTTAGAATAGAGTTATCAGGGTTCTGAGCGAAGATCTCTTCCGACGGCGCGCACATCCCGACCATAAAACTGTGAATGTAAGTTCCATGGTGCAGAAGTTTGTCGTTGCCCTGCTGGCGGTATCGTCGGTGGCGGCGGGTGCTGCCGATGTCCATACGATTGCCCAGAGGGTGGACGAACGGTACAACCATTTGCACACTCTGGAGGCGCAATTCACGGAAATCTACCGCGGCGCCGGCATGGAACGGACTGAATCGGGGACCTTATGGCTGAAAAAACCCGGCAAGATGCGCTGGGAATACCGTTCCCCAAGGGAGAAGTTGTTCCTGAGCGACGGCAAGGATGCCTGGTTTTACGTTCCGGGAGACCGGCAGGTGCGGCGGACCCCAATGCGGAAGCTGGACGATCTGCGGTCGCCACTGGCGTTTCTTCTGGGTAAGACCCGACTGGAAAAGGAATTGCAGGGATTGTCTCTGGCCCCGGATATGGCGCCCTGGATGGCCGGGAATGTGGTTCTGAGGGGGGTGCCGAAGGCCATGGCAGACCGGGTGAACCAGGTTTTGCTGGAGATCACGCCGGACAGTGAAATCGCGCGCATTGTCATCGAAGAAGTGGATGGTTCAGTGACGGAATACCGGTTCAGTGAGCAAAAAGAGAATATGGAAGTGGGAGATCAGCGCTTTCGGTTTGCACCGCCGCCGGGAGCTGAGGTGATTGAAGGGGACTTTGGGCAGTAGCCGACCGGGGCAGGGGGCAGGCGGGACGCCGACGCTACAAGTGCTTGGCTGTGTGATGTTTACGGGCTTTCTCCGACAACTGGCGGGGGCGTTACCGCCGGTATGCTTGGACCGGCAATTAACAGATGGTTAATGGTTCGGAATGTTAGACTTGGGTGGGCGGGACGGTAAGCAGAGCAGGGCATGGCCGAATTTGTCATAAAAGTAGCGGACGAGCGCGGGCACCTGCTGCAACAGGTGGAGAACGGCTACTCGGAGAGCGAGATTCGCGAGCGGTTCGTGCAGCAGGGTTACCTGGTTTACTGGGTCAAGCCGCGGGGGATTTTTTCCGCCGGCGGGTTCAAACTGGGCCGGGGGCGGGTCAAACAAAGCACCTTCCTCATCTTCAACCAGCAGTTCCTCACGCTGATCAAGGCAGGGCTGCCGATCTTGAACTCGCTGGACCTGCTGATCAAGCGGCAGAAAGATGGTCATCTGCTGCAACTGCTGGAGAATGTGCGGGAGCGGGTCAAGAGCGGAGAGTCGCTTTCGGAGGCGTTCGCGGCGCAGGGGGCATTTCCCAAGATCTATACCACCACGCTGATGGCGGGTGAGAAGAGCGGCAACATGGAAGAGGTGCTGAACCGCTATATCCAGTTTCAGCGGCTGGCCCTGACGTTCAAGAAGAAGTTGGCGGTTTCGCTGGTGTATCCGGCGCTGCTGGTGTCAGTAGTGATGTGCATGCTGGTGTTTCTGGTGACGTACGTGGTGCCGCAGTTCGCCAAACTGTTCGAGAACCTGAATGCACAGTTGCCGGCGATCACGGTATTCATGCTGGTGGTGGGCACCAACGCGCAGAAGTATGCTCCGATCGCCTTGGTGGTTCTGGTCATCACAGTTTTATTGCTGTGGAAGTGGAAGAATAGCGACAAGGGAGCGGAGCGGGTGGACCGCGTCATTCTGCGGCTTCCGGTGTTAGGTCCGATCTGGTTGAAGTACCAGGTGGCGAACTTCTCGCGCATGCTGTCGACGCTGCTGGCAGGAGGATTGCCGCTGGTTCCGGCGCTGGAGACGGCGGGTGCGTCGATGACCAGCCGGCGCATCCTGAACGGTATCGCAGGGGCGGCGGTGCGGGTGCGGGAAGGGCGGACGCTGGCCAAGAGTCTGGAAGAACAGAAGATGTTTCCGGACCTGTCGGTGGAGATGATCGAGGTGGGAGAATCGACGGGAGCGTTGCCGGCGATGCTCAATTCGGTGGCGGAATTCTACGAGGAAGACGTGCAGACCGCGCTGGGCGCGGCCATGGCGTTGATCGAGCCGGTGATTTTGATCGTGATGGCGGTGTTCGTGGGCGGAATACTGATTTCGCTGTACCTGCCCATCTTCACGCTGGGCTCGAGTATTCACTAGCGGCAAAACGGCCCCCGGGCTTTGTCAGGTAGATTGGAATGGCAGGAATGGCAGAAAAGAAATCAGTGTTCGTGAATGGCGAAAATGGGGGGCGGGTGACCGCGGCCCACGCCGACGATCTGGAAAAAGCGCAAGACGTAGCGCGGCGCTATCGCTGCGAGTTCGTGGACCTGCACAATTTCTCGTTGCACCACGATCTGTTCGACAAGATCCCGGTGGAGTTGATGTTCCGCTACAACTTCGTGCCGCTGGAAGAGACGCGCGAGGGGAAGTTGGCCATCGCTATCGCCGATCCCAGCCAGTTGATGATGATCGACGAGATCAGCCTGCTGCTGGGCAAGCGCATCGTCACCAAAGTCTCCACCCTGGCGCAGATCAGCGAAATTCTGAAGAAGACCGAGCAGTCCAAGCGGGTGCTGGAAGAAGCCAGCGAAGGCTTCACCCTGGACGTGATCCGGGAAGAAGAGGGAGCCGGCGACGAGAGCATCTCGATCGACCGACTGACGGCGCAGGGCGATATCAGCCCGATCATCCGCCTGGTGGACACCACGATCTTTACCGCCTTGCAGCGGCGGGCCAGCGACATTCACATCGAGACGCAGGATACGGCGGTG
Organism: Terriglobia bacterium; assembly: GCA_041485425.1. GTDB lineage: Bacteria > Acidobacteriota > Terriglobia > Terriglobales > Acidobacteriaceae > JAIQET01. The sequence goes on from JBGPJK010000044.1 coordinate 20,621, forward strand.
TGCATCAAGTTCCGCATTGACGGGGTGCTGACGCAGGCCATGCCGCCGATTGCGAAGGAGCATCATTCGACCATCATCTCGCGCATCAAGGTGATGAGCGAGCTGGACATTTCCGAGCGCCGGGTGCCGCAGGACGGGCGTTTCCGGGTGAAGTACGGGCAGCCGGAGCGTCCGATCGATTTCCGGGTGTCCATCATGCCGTCGATTCACGGCGAAGA
>JBGPJK010000045.1:0-20744 GCA_041485425.1 Terriglobia bacterium
AGCATGATCTCGACCGAGTCGTCATCGATAAGGTCGTCGCGGCGCGAGAGTCGGGCGCGGAGTTTCTGAGGCTCGTTGTCGAAGCAGATGAAGATGGCATAGAGATTCTTGCTGTCGTACCCGAGGTAGGCCTCAGTCCGCTGAGAAACCGGCTGGCCATCGCTGGGAACACGCTGGATGAAGCCGTCCACCTTGGCCAGCTTGCCTTCCCAGGCGGGGCTGGGTTTCATATCCAGAAACTGTTCGAGGGTGGGAGGGGTGCTGACCCGGGGAATGTGGATCTGGCCAAAATTGGCGGGAGCGGCAAGAAGCTGCAGAGGCATGCCAAGCAGCAGCGCAGCGAACGCGCGGCACAGCTTGGACCGCAATCTCCGCACCGGTTGCTCCTCCGTGATCTCCAGTCTAACTGCCGTGCTCCTAGACGGAAGCGAGCGCAAAAAGACACTCACTGCTGCTGTGACCGCGGTCCCGGGTGTCACTTCTGCGGCGGCTTGGCCAGCACGAACGATTTCACCACAATATTGTTCGGCTGGACCCCAGCCGGAATCATGGTCAGCAGGGAGTATTCGCTCGGCTCAAGCCGCGTGGCTTTACGTTTCTGGATCACGGTGACGTCGCCGGACTCCGCATTCAGCACCAGCAGATAGTTCTGGCTCTGCGAGAGCGCCAGCCCGTCCGGATGTCTGCCTACCGGGAGCGATGCGATCACTTTGCCGACATCGATGTCGTACACGGCGATGGTGTTGGAACCGAAGTTGCTCACGTACAGCCGTGAGTTGTCGGCAGTGACCACGCCGCGCGCGGGATGCGTGCCAATCAAGTAACTGCCCCCTACCTCATTCGTTGCGGTCTCGATGATGGAGATGTTGTCGGAATCGAAGTTACACACCAGCAGTTCTCCGCCGTCCGGTTTGAGAGCCAGGTCTACCGGAGTTTTGCCCACGTCCAGCAAGGCCAGCAGCTTATCGTTCTTCAGGTCAATCGATGCCACCTGGCCCGCACCGGCGCAAGCCACGAACGCTTTAGTGTTGTCGGGCAGGATCGCGATGTCTCCCGGTTCCCGGCATGCCGGGATGGTGCTGCGCACCTTGAGTTGCTCGGCATCGATGAGCGACACCGTATCCTCGCCACGGTTGCTGACCACCACGGTTTCACCATCGGGGGAGACTCTTGCCAGCCCCGGCGACGCGCCCACGCGGATGTTCGTCAGCACGGCACGCTTCTCCACATCAATTACGGAAACGTTGGCCGAACCGGAGTTGGCGACATAGGCGCGCTTGCCATCGGACGAGACGTCGATGAAGTAGGGCTTGCCGTGCACGCCGATGGTCGCCACCACCGCATTGCGTTCGGCGTCAATCACACTGACGTTGTTCGAGCCGGTGTTAACCACATAGATCTCATTTCTCTTGCTGTTGGCAGCCAGTCCTGTGGGCTCGCTTCCCACCGTGATGGTCTTGGCCGGCTCGAAGCTGCGCAGGTCGATCACCGTAACCGTGTTGCTCTTGCCATTGGTGACGTAGGCGTATTCGCGATAGGCGGGACCGTAGTCGGGAAGCTGGCGCGGGTGAAAATACCACCAGCCCAGGCCAGCGGCGACGGGGAACAGGACAACGATGAGAAGGAACTTTCTCAAGTTAGTGGGCTGACGGGTGGCTGGATGTCGGGCCGCGCTCGAAACGGGGCTGGTGCGTGTGTTCCGATGGCGGGCACTGTCCGCCCCACCACCGGCGCAATCTGCCGCACCTGAGTCATCAACTCATCAAACTGCTCGGGATAGAGCGACTGCATGCCGTCGGAGAGCGCCTTGTCGGGCTGGTGATGGACTTCAACAATCAGCCCATCGGCGCCGACCGCAACCGCGGCCCGCGATAGCGGTGTGACCTTGTTGCGCTTGCCGGTGCCGTGGCTCGGGTCCACCACGATTGGCAGATGGCTCAGGCGCTGCACCGCCGGGACTACGCTCAGATCCAGGGTGTTGCGGGTGTGGTCCGCGAAAGTGCGCACGCCGCGTTCGCACAGGATCACGTTGTAGTTGCCTTCGCTCATCACGTACTCGGCGGCCATGAGGAATTCTTCCAGGGTGGCCGACATGCCGCGTTTGAGCAGTACCGGCTTCTTGGTCCGGCCGGCACGTTTGAGCAGGGAAAAATTCTGCATGTTGCGCGCGCCGATCTGGATGACGTCGGCGTACTCCTCGACCAATTCCAGCGATTCGTTATCGATGGCCTCGGTGACGATCTTCATGCCGAATGTGTCGCGGACCTCCGCCATGATGCGCAGGCCCTCTTCGCCCAGGCCCTGGAAGGAATACGGGGAAGTGCGCGGCTTGTAAGCGCCGCCGCGGAAAAACTGGGCGCCAGCACGGCACACACGTTCGGCCACGGCGAATGCCTGTTCGCGATTTTCAATGGCGCATGGCCCGGCGATAATGGCCAGCCCGCGTCCGCCGATCGTGGCATCAGTCCCGGGGAACGTGATGACCGTGTTTTCCTCTTTGACGTCACGGCTGACCAGCTTGTAGGGCTTGCTGACGCGGATGACTTCCTGCACCCCGGACATTTCTTCCAGCGTGCCGGGCTCGACTTCAGCCTTGTTTCCGGTAATGCCGATGGCGGTGCGCTGCGCGCCGGGGATGGCGTGGGCGCGGTAGCCCATGGATTCGATCTTCTGGCAAACGGCGCGCACCTGCTCTTCCGTGGCGTGCGCCTGCATCACAACCAGCATGTCCCCACCTCGGGAAACAGCAAGTTTATCGTCCCAAGCACCCACGCCGCAAACGAAAGACTGAAACGGCCCCTTATACACAAAATTGTGCCGTAGAGACGCAGCTTGCTGCGTCTCTCGCCGCACCGCCTGAACATCCGTTTGTGACATCAGACGCAGCAAGCTGCGTCTCTACAGGGGTATCGTGACGACATGACTCTGTTCAAGGGAAAATACCGGGTTGAAAGCACCCGCTTGCAAGGCTGGGATTATGCGACACCCGGCTGGTACTTCGTGACGATCTGCACCAACAATCGTGTCTGCTCGCTTGGCGAGGTTGTGGAAGGTGCAGTTCAGCTATCGCAGATCGGTCGGATCGCCCAATCCGAGTTGATAAACATCCCAACACACTATGCAAACGTCCGCGTAGATTCGTTTGTAGTCATGCCCAATCACATCCACGCAATCACCGTGATAGAAGGAGCACATCAATACACACCCGGATTACGGCCTCCAATTGACGACCGCGTTCCCACTGAAAAGGTGAAACCTGGGTCGCTATCGACGATCGTTCGCTCGTACAAGGCGGGGGTAGTGCGATTGGCACGACAGCAAGGACTTGTGTTCGGATGGCAGCCCGGGTTTCATGACCACATCCTCCGGCGCAACAAGTCAGTGAACGCGGTAAGAGACTACCTTCAAGAAAATCCTGCAAACTGGGACCAAGATACGGAAAACCCTCGGCGGCAGGGGCGCGCGCAAGCAGAGACGCAGCAAGCTGCGTCTCTACAGGAATGAGGATATCCTTTCATTGTAGAATCTGAGGTTTATTCCGCACTCAAAATTCCCTCTATGCCGCCGGAAGACAATACCGCAACCGTCCGCGATGAGCGCTACGACGCACAGCGCATCGAGAGCAAGTGGTTCGAACGCTGGCAGCAGGACAATTCCCTCTACGCTGCCGAGCCCACCTCGACCAAGCCCAAGTATTACGTGCTGGAGATGCTGCCCTACCCATCGGGCGCGCTGCACATGGGGCATGTGCGCAATTACGCCATTGGCGATGCCCTGGCGCGCTACATGTGGATGAACGGCTACAACGTGCTGCATCCCATGGGCTGGGACTCGTTCGGATTGCCGGCGGAGAATGCGGCCATCGCGCACAACACGCCGCCGCGGGAATGGACGCAGCGCAACATCGCCAACATGAAGGCGCAGATGAAGCGCCTGGGCTTCGCCTACGACTGGTCGCGCGAGGTCACCACCTGTCTGCCTGACTACTACCGCTGGAACCAGTGGTTCTTCCTCAAGCTCTATGAGCGCGGGCTGGCCTATCGCAAGAAGAGCAAGGTGAATTGGTGTCCCAAGTGCGCCACCGTGCTGGCCAACGAGCAGGTGGCGGGCGGGTTCTGCTGGCGGCATGAGGATACCCCCGTCGAGCAGCGCGACCTCGAGCAATGGTTTTTGCGAATCACCAATTATGCCGAGGAATTGCTGCGCGATCTCGACAAGCTTGAGGGCTGGCCGGAAAAAGTCCGCATCATGCAGCGCAACTGGATCGGCCGCAGTGATGGCACCCTGGTGGATTTCGATCTTGGGGGAACCGTCGGCCCGGCTGGTTCCACCATTACCGTCTTCACCACGCGTGTGGACACCATCTACGGCGCAAGCTCGATCCAGCTTGCTCCCGAGCATCCGCTGGTCGCTGATATCACCGCCAACAAGCCTGAGTTGCGCGCGAAGGTGGAGCAACTCGTGGCCGAGCAGCGCAAGGCCAGGGAAGTGGGCGATATCGGCGAGATCGAGAAACATGGCGTCAACACCGGGCGTTTCGCCATGAATCCATACAACCGCGAAAAGCTGCCCATCTGGGTGGCCAACTACATCCTGATGGACTACGGGACCGGCGCCATCATGAGCGTCCCCGCGCACGACCAGCGGGACTACGAGTTCGCGAAGAAGTACAGTTTGCCGATCCCGGTGGTGATCGTGCCCCGCGCCAGCGATCCGGAAGAGACCGTGGCCGAGCCTCCACTTCCGTTCACTACCTTCGACGGGACGGTGGTGAACTCGGGCTCGTTCAATGGCCTGGACTGCGAGGATGCGATCCGCAAGATGTCCGAGCATGCCGAGCAGAAGGGTTTCGGCAAGGCTACCGTGACCTATCGCTTGAAGGACTGGGGCATCTCGCGGCAGCGCTATTGGGGCACGCCCATTCCCATGCTCTACTGCGAGAAGGACGGGATTGTTCCGGTGCCGGAAAAAGATCTGCCCATCCTTCTGCCCGAGAACGTCGATATCACCTTGACAGGGGGCTCGCCCTTGGGCCGAGTGCCGGAGTTCGTCAACACCACCTGCCCGAAGTGCGGCGGTCCCGCGCGGCGCGAGACCGACACCATGGACACCTTTGTGGATTCCTCCTGGTATTTCTATCGCTACGCCGACGCGCGCAACCACCAGGCGCCGTTTGACAGCAACACGATCGGGTACTGGTTTCCCATCGATCAGTACATCGGCGGGGTGGAACACGCCATTCTCCACCTTATCTATTCGCGTTTCTGGACCAAGTTCATGCGCGACATGGGATTGGTGCGCAACGATGAGCCGGTCGCGCGCCTCTTCACCCAGGGGATGGTGATTAAGGACGGCGCCAAGATGTCTAAGAGCCTGGGCAACGTAGTGACGCCCGACGAGATGGTGGCCCGCTACGGGGCTGACAGCGCGCGTCTTTACAGCTTGTTTGCGGCGCCCCCGGATCGCGATTTGGAATGGCAGGACAGTGGGATCGAAGGCATTCAGCGCTTTCTGGGCCGGGTGTACCGGTTCATCGCTCGCCATGCTCCAGTAGAGACGCAGCTTGCTGCGTCTCCCTCTGCTGCGTCTCTACCGCCCGAAGCTCGTCAGATCCAGCGCAAGCTGCACCAAACCATTAAGCGTGTGAGCGATGACTTCCAGGGCCGCTGGCACTTCAATACCTGTATCGCCGCGATCATGGAGCTGGTGAATGAGCTTTATGGGGTGGAAGAAAAAATTGCACAAGGGACAATCCCGGCTCAGTTGTTGGCGGAAGTCCAGCGCAATCTTGCGTTGTTGCTGGCTCCCTTCGCGCCTTACCTGGCCCACGAACTTTGGGAGATGCTGGGCGAGGAAGGCAGCCTGTTGCGCGCCCCCTGGCCGAAGTACAACCCGGCCTTGGCGAAGGAAGAGGAAATCCAAATCCCTGTGCAGATCAACGGCAAGTTGCGCAGCCGGATCGTTGTTCCCGCTGACGCCGATGACGGCTATGTGTTCGACCGGGCTTTTGCGGATGAGAAGGTCAAGGCGGCGATCGCGGGCAAGCAGGTGGTGAAAAAAATCATCGTGCCCGGCAAGCTGGTGAACATCGTGGTGCGATGAGACTGCTCCGTCCACATCCTCCACTTCACGGCGCTAGATTTTCTGACCCATCCACGTCCCTCGCTTGAACAGCAGGATGCTGGCCGCGGCGATCGCGCCTTCGGCGATCACAATGGAGAAGTAGACGCCGTTGGAATGCATACCCATGGGGATCGCCAGCCACCAGGCGAGCGGGATCTCCAGCAGCCAGAAGCCGAAAAAATTCACGATGGTCGGGGTAATGGTATCCCCAGCGCCGTTAAAGGCCTGCAGCATCACCATGCCGTAGGCATAACCGATGTTGCCGTAGCTGATGATACGAAGGCAGGCCGCGCCCAGCTTGACGACGACCGGATCGTGTGTGAACAGACTGACCACCGGCTCGGCGAACAGCACGAAGAGAACTCCGACCGTGCCCAGAAACAGCATGTTGTAAAGGCCGGTCCGCCACACCGAGGTCGCGGCGCGCTCGGGTTGCCTCGCACCCAGGTTCTGCCCCACCAGGGTCGCCGCCGCGTTGCTCAGGCCCCAGGATGGCAGAATCGCGAAGACAACGATACGAATCGCAATGGTGTAGCCGGCGATGGCCGCCGCGCCGAAGATGCTCACGATGCGCACCAGCGCGATCCAGCTGGTGTGCGCAATGGCGAATTGCAGGATGCCGGTCAGCGATACGCGGATCAAGCGCAGCAAGACTTCCAGGTTGAGCCGAATCTGCTGCCGCAGGATGCGGATGCGCTCGGTGCCCCGCAGCAGCCGATAAAACTGGTAGGCCACTCCGATGCTTCTGCCGATGAAGGTGGCCAGCGCCGCGCCCGTGACGCCCAGTCGGGGGAAGGGCCCCAGACCGAAGATCAGGCAGGGATCGAGCACCAGATTAATGATGTTGGCAACCCACAGCAGGCGCATGGCGATGGCAGCATCACCCGCGCCGCGGAAGATAGCGTTGTTGAGAAACAGCAGCAACACAACCCCGCTGCCCCCCAAGGCAATCTTGGCGTAGCCGGTGCCCAGGGCCACGATTTCCGACGTGGCGCCCATGGCGTGCAGCAGGTAGGACGCCAGAAAGAAACAGGGCGCGCCCACGGCGGCGGAAACCGCCAAGCCCAGGGCGATGGCCTGGACGGCCGCGACTGCGGCCCCGGCATGGTCCTTTTCGCCGATGCGTCGGGCGACCATGGCGGTGGTGGACAGGCTCAATCCCATGGCTACGGCAAACACCAGCGAGAGCATGGATTCGGTGAGCCCGACGGTCGCCACCGCATCGGCTCCCAGGCGGCCCACCCAGAAAACATCCACCACGGCAAACAGCGATTCCAGCACCATCTCCAGCACCATGGGAATGGCCAGGAGCAGGATGGCGCGGTTCAGATTGCCGCTGGTGAAGTCCTGGTGCGACCCTCGGATCGCCTCGCGGATCGAGGCCCACAAGCTGGGCTGGGGTACGGCTGTGGCGGCAATTTCCATAGCAACCTGCGTCGTTCTGGCCGCTTGCGTGCGGCGGCGCTGCTTGCACGAATCAGCAAATATATCGGGTATCCGCAATGCGCGGATCAGAAGGATGGCGAATTACTGAGGGTCGAACATGTTCTTGTCCTCGTCTTCGAATGTCAGCTTTGCAGGGCGCCGACGCTGATGGACAGTCAACCAGTGAGAGATTCTACATTGAAACAACCGGGCCAACCCAGTTTTTTCGCAATTCAAGGGGACAAACACTTTCTCAGTAGGTACATAATGATGGTTCGCTGGGTATCAGGCAGCATCTTGTGGTGTGGATGTTATCTGGAGATCTGGAGCAGGGGATGAAAGCGAATCGTTGGTCAAAGCCGGCGTATCTGATCGCGATTTCGGCGGTGTTATGGCTCGTCCGGCCCTCTCTCGCACAAACCCAGGCCGGCGCCGACGCATCGACGAGCGACGCCAACAAATCGTGGAGTACAACCTCCGAGCAGCAGAGCAGGTCTGGAAACTTAAACCCCATACGCAGCAGTGAAAGGCACACCCAAGCCAACGGCCGTACCGTCGATACCCAGACGCTGGAGCGAGTCGGGATGGACGGCCGGTACGAGCCCTACCTCGACGTTGAGAAGGAGTCCATCCGTGTAGACGCCGCCACGGTGCGCACCATCGAGCGCACCTATGGCAGGGATCCGGATGGTCGGAAGAAGCTGATGACGGTCACCGAAGCGGAGCAACGCACTCTCCCTGGCGGCGCGCAAAAGGTGGTTCGCAACATTTCCAACTCTGACGCGAATGGGCAACTGCAGGTGGTCAGGCGTGAGATTCAGGATACCAGGCAGACCAGCGCCAATGTGCAGGAGACCAAAACGACGGTGATGAGCCCCGACGTCAATGGAGGCTTCGCCCTGTCTATGCAAATTGAGGAACGTCAGACCACAAGCAATCATGGTGTGGACTTCAAGAAGTCAACGCTGTTGCCCGATGGCGCCGGCGGCTTGCAGGTGATGGAAGTCCGGCAGGGGACAATCAAAGAGGACGGCGGGCAGGGGCGCACCAGAGAGGAAAGCGTACTGCGGCCTGATGCGGACGGCAGACTGGCGGTGGTGGAGCGAACCGTGAGCAAGCAATCAGAAAACGCCCCGGGAGAGAAACGCGAGACCGTTGAGACTTATTCGACCGCTGTCCCGGGAGCAGCCGAGGACGGCAGTCTGCATCTGACACAGCGAGTTACAACCGTGCAGCGGAAACGTCCCGACGGCGGACAAATGACGGAGCAGCAAGTGGAAGAGCGGAATCCGGGGAACCCCGGGGACAATCCGCGAGTCACGCAGAAGACCATCGACATCGTGCGCTCGGGCATCAGCGGCGCAGCCGCGGAGACACGAACCACGCTGTCGCTGGATTCAACCGGATCACTGGGCGTGGTGTGGGTGGACACGGAGAAGACGGACAATCCGGCGGCAATTCAGGTGGACACAAAGACGACGACTACGGGCGCTACTCCAGCGTCGGCTCAGCCTCATTAGCGGCGAAAGGTTCTTAACCGCAAAATACACCAGCAATTCTCAATTGGTGAAATCGCCTGACGAGATTATCACCTTGACGCAAGGTGCTACAATGCCGTGCTATGGCCAAATTGCCACACGGAGGGGGGAGCAGCCGGGATCGTCGGTCTGCAAAGCGAATGCAGCCAGAGGAATCTCCTAAACCAGAAGTGGTCGATGGCGGGTTCTACAGGCCGCCGGTCATGCCGCAGGCGTTGCCGAAATCATTGGGGAAACAAATCATCGGGTGGATCGAGCAGCCATTGTTTCTCTTGGGGGTTGGTTTAATGGCGGGCTTCGTCGGACTATATTACCCGCCCATCTTGACAGTGTGCGGTCTCTGTATCGTTCTAGCGTTTCATCGTCAAGGTGTAGTGTCTGGACAGAAATGGCATATCCAATTAACCGCATATAGTGTTGTTTCCGCACTCGCACTCGGAATGGTATATGGGACAAAGCACATCATCATCGCGAACAGCCCGCACTTACCGACAATTGAGGAAATAATCGCTGGAGTACAGCGGGCAGTGGGCAAACAACCGAATAATGTTTTTCCGCCCCCAACGACCCCTCCCATCGTTCAACCTCCACCAGAACAGCCATTTATCAGTGTTGGCCAAACCTCTGCTGAGCACGATCCAGACAAACTGAAAACTACTATGCACTTGCCATTTGTTAATTCAAGTGGAGTTCCAACAGACTTTACCGTTGCATTTTCCGCGACTGTTGACGGGGTTCCAAGTAATTTGACTACAAGCAATATGCCACGTAGTCCAGTAGTGATTCCCCCAAATGGAACGATGATTCTTAACATTTACATGACTGCTCCTACAGAAGAGATTGATAAAGCGATTTGGGACGGACGGGCTACGCTAGATGTCACTGCAAACGTCAAGTACGCGAAGAGGTCTTACAAGTATGTAGGGAGGCTCAACTCCCAAGGAAAGTATGTTTCTACGCTTGTGAGCGAGTCTCCAAAGGTCAAGCGGCGATGAGTTTCTTATATTCAAGGTTGGGAGACGCGATTAGCTTAAGCATTGCGTCGCGGAATAAATATGAGTTCTTTCGATTGTTGAAACGCCACGTCATTTCTTGCAGGTAGGCCGCCAGATGCTTTGTAGAAACCCGATGCCACGCGCCAACGATACCGCGCTTGAACAGCGAGAATGCAGACTCGATAGCGTTCGTGCTCACGCACAGGCCATTCTCATACCGCACGTATTCATCTGCACTGTGGTTTACCTGTTCGTGCCGGGTCTTGCGGTACTTCGTCATGTTGAAGTTGTACAGCTTGGATTCGTCCGTCATTATCACGTCAACGGTCTTGTCCACGTTCCGGGCAATGATGTCGTACACGGTCTGCTGATTCACTTCGTTGGCCCGGATGAAGTGCAGGTGTCCGCCGCGCTCACGGATGCCAATGACCGCCGCCTTGCGCTTCAGCTGTCCTTTGTGACCGCGTTGCTTTCCGCCGATGTAGGTCTCGTCAACTTCCACAATGCCGGAAAGTTTGTGCCCGTCTGCTTCGTTCATCGCGGCCCGGATTCTGTGGCACAAGTACCACGCAGTCTTATACGAGATGCCGAGCATTCTCTTGATCTGGTTCGCGCTGATTCCCTTGCGCGATTCGCAGATCAAGTAGGTTGCAGCAAACCACTTCGGAAGTGGAAGATGGGAATCATGGAAGATCGTTCCCGACATTACGGAGAACTGGTAGCGGCATGAATCACAGTCGAATTGATCGCGCTTCTGAATCCGCGAGATGGTCTCGCCGCCGCAACGCGGGCAAGAGAGTCCTTCGGGCCAGCGGAGTTCTTCCAAGTATGTGCGGCACTCCGCTTCCGTATCGAAGTCAACCATCAACTTCATCATGTCCATTGCGAGTTTCATCGGAGCCCCCCATTGCCTAGGCGAAAGAAAGCGAGCGAATTGACGAACGAGCAGGTATTGAGAAGGCTCTTTCCCAAGCCAGTTCGGAAGGAACTAAAGCGCGTTGCGGAACACGCTGTTATCGGTGAAAGACCGTCCAAAGCTAAGGCCCGTAAGAACATGAAAAGAGGATAGCATATTGGTTACCTTGTGTAAAGGTGATAATCTCGTCCGTCTGGCATCTACAGACGATTGGACGAACCAGCAGGTACAGTTGCAATCACGTTAGATGCCCGTCCCTGCCCAGACTGTCTCGGCCCTTGCTCGTTGGTAAAACATCGCGATTAGACCAGCGTTTCTCAACTGGTGTAATCGCCTGCGTGGTCGCTTCAGTGCCTCTTAACCACGACACGCGGAGGGATGCCTGAGCGCACGTTTCGGGATTGTTGACGTAACATCGCGATTTCACCAGCAACCCTCACGCGCCTTGTTTTTGAGAGGACTAGAGTTTCCCGAACCTTGCGGCTACGAGGTTTCGGGAATCCTCACGCGAGCGGCAAGGTGAAGTAAAACACCGAACCGTGGCCGAGTTGGCTGGTCACCCCGATCTGCCCGCCGTGAGCTTCCACGATCGCTCGCGCAATCGCCAGCCCCATTCCTGTCCCCTCGACCTGCATGCGCTGGTTGCGCCCGCGGTAAAACTTGTCGAAAATCAGGGACTGCTCAAAGTCGTCGATGCCAGGTCCGCGGTCGGCGACGCTGGCCATGAGCATGCGATTCTTGACCTCTCCGGTGATATGAATGGGAGAGTCGGGTGGGGAGTACTTGGTCGCATTCTCCAGCAATTGGATCAGGACCTCGGTGATGCGAGCCACATCCATGCGCGCCGCCGGCAAGTCCGCCGCGATGCGTACCTCGACGGGATGCTGGTCCAGAAGTTGTTTTGATTCCTTGACCGCCTCCTCGACCGCCTCCTGGATACGATGCGCTCCCAACTGGAGCTCAACCTTGTTTGCGTCCAACTGGGCCATTTCGGCGGCTTCGCCCACCAGGCGATTCAGCCGGTCGCTCTCTTCGTCGATCACCGTCAGCAACTCCCGGCGCTGTTCTTCCCCGAGCCCGGGGTTGGAGAGCATGGAAGTAGCCGAGGCCTTGATGGCGGTCAGCGGGGTGCGGAACTCGTGGGTAACCGAATCCAGCAAAACCGAGCGCAATTGCTCACTTTCGCGGGCAGCTTCCGCGCGGCCCAGCTTTTCAATGGCGCCCACTCGCTCCACCGCGATGGCGATCAGGCTGCTCATTGCTTCCAAAGTTTCGCGGGAAAAGATCGCCCCAGAGATGCCAAAGCTGCCGACCACCCGAACCCCCATCCGCAAGGGAACGAAGGAGAGTTGGTTCTGCGGATCGAACTTGGGTTCACCCCGGCCGCTCACCACCTGCAGATCGTGGATCTCCAACCCCTGAATGTCAGATCCCGAACGGTAGACGTCCGGCCGAGTGGGCAACCAGATGGCTGCAGCTTTTACTCCGAAAGACTCCACGATGTAGCGCGGAATGGCATTCAAAAGTTCGGCCAGTCTATCGGTGGAGAGCAGTTGCTGACTGAATGCATAAAGGCGCTCGACTTCGTGGCGGCGCTCGTGGGCATTGCGGGCTTCGCGGCGGGCGCGCTCCGAGAGTTGGCTGGCAATCACCGCGGTGACCAGGAAGGCGAACAGAGCCGCCCAGTTCTGGGGATCGTTAATCCTAAAAGTGCCAAGCGGCTCCAGGAAGTAGAAGTTGAAGGCGAGCGTTGCCACGACGGCCATAAAGACGGCATAGCGCAGACCCCAAGTCGTTGCCACTACCAGCACGGCCAAAAGAAAGGTGAGCGCGACGGTGGTTGGGTTGACCCTGATCACCTGGCGATAAGCCAGCACGATCACCAAAACCACGGCGGCCGATACCAGATAGCGCACCGCCTTCTGTGCTGGCTGTTTCACGCAGGCGATTGTAGCTGACATCGACAATCTCGGTCTGTATCAACGACAATAGGCGCGATGCCGAAGACCCCCGAGCAATGGTTGGAACAAGCCGAGCCCTCCAAGAAGGGAGGCGTGTTCAAACTGTTTCTGGGTTACGCCCCAGGCGTCGGCAAGACCTACAGCATGTTGAGCGAGGCCATCCGCCGCCACAGCCGGGGCGAGGATGTCGTCATCGGTGTAGTCGAAACCCATGGACGCAAGGCAGTCGCCGACCTGGCCGGCCAGATCGAGACCGTCCCCCGCAAGAAGCTGGAATACAAGGGTGCGCTCTTCGAAGAAATGGATGTAGACGCGATCCTGGCCCGGAAGCCGCAGGTGGTCCTGGTGGACGAGCTGGCGCACACCAACATGGAGGGCAGTAAACACCGCAAGCGCTACGAAGATGTTTTTGAACTTCTGGATGCGGGCATTGACGTGCTCTCCACCATGAACATTCAACACGTGGAGAGCATTACGCCCATGGTGCAGAGCATTGCCGGGATCACGGTGCGGGAGACGGTTCCGGACTGGGTGCTGAAGCGGGTGGATGAAGTCGTGATGTCGGACCTGACTCCGGAGGCGCTCCAGAGCCGCATGCGCCGGGGAGATATCTACCCGCTCGAAAGGGTAGAGCGCGCGTTGGGCAACTTCTTTCGGCCGGGGAACCTCATCCCCCTGCGCGAACTGGCGCTGCGCCAGGTGGCGCAGGCCGTCGACCGGAGCCTGGAATCCTACCTGGAAAAAGAACACACCGAGCGAACCGTTGCGGTCCGGGAGCGGATTGCGGTCTGCATCAGTTCCAATCCCGCTGCCCAGTATCTGATCGCCCGCGGAGCGCGCATGGCGCAGGCCATGGATGGTGAACTCTTCGTGGTTTACGTGGACCTGGGGCAGGACACCAGCGAAGCCAACCAGAAGAGCCTGACCGCCAACATTCACTTTGCGGAGAACGTGGGTGCAAGTGTGACTCGGATCACCGGCCACAGTGTGGCGGAAGCGGTGGCGCAATTCGTCCGGGAGAAGCATGTCACCCAGGTGGTCTTTGGCCGTTCGGCGACGAAGGGCTGGAGACGATACTTTTATCTTTCCGCCATCCATAAGTTCTTGCGGGATTCTCCCGCGGTGGATGTGCACATCGTCACCCAGGAGCCATCGTGACCACCGCGCCGGCCGAGCACCGCCGCATTCTGGTGGTGGACGACGAGACCCAGATCACGCGGGTGCTGCGCACCAGCCTCTCCAGCCAGGGCTACGACATTCGCGTGGCCAACGACGGCGAGACCGCGCTGGAGATCATGAAGGACTGGACGCCTGATTTGGTGATCACCGACTTGTCCATGCCCAACATGGATGGCCTGGAACTATGCCGGAGGCTTCGTCCCAAGACCAAGTTTCCCATCATTGTTCTTTCCGTGCGCGGGGAGGAGAGAACCAAAGTCCAAGCGCTCGATGCCGGCGCCGACGATTACGTCACCAAACCCTTCGGCATCGAGGAGCTGCTGGCCCGTGTGCGCGCCAATTTGCGTCGCGCCCCAGCGGTGGCTGGCGAACAACCCACGTTGATCGAAGCGGGGGATTTTCGCATCGATCTGGCCGCTCACAAAGTGACGGTTCGCGGCCGCGAAGTGCACCTGACGCCCAAAGAATTCGACCTGCTGGTGTATTTTGCTGGCAACCCGGGCAAGGTGATCACGCACCGCGCGCTGCTGAGCGCGGTCTGGGGCGGGCAGAGCACCGAGCAGGTGGAATATCTGCGGGTTTTTGTGGGCCAGTTGCGCAGGAAGCTGGAACCCGAAGCCTCGTCTCCCCGCTACATTGTCACCGAGCCCTGGGTCGGCTATCGCTTCGACCCCGGCGAATAAACCCCTTGTTTTGAACCTCCCGCCTTTTACGAACATTCTACGAACTCTTTATTCAATCCTTACGACTCCGGTTATCCAATGAATTGAGGTTGGGCCAGCAAGGAACGCACTGCCCAAGCAAGCCCAGCCCAAGGAGTGCAGGAATGGTCGTGGTCGCGATAGTTAACTTCGTTCTGTTGCTGCTGAATTTCCTCATCGGACTGCGCAAGGAACGTAAAGCGGGAGGCTGAGATGGCTGGCCGGTAGCCTGTCCCGGTCTCTGACTAGGCCCCAATCCTTTACGAACATTTTATGAACTACTTACCCGATTTTTATGGACAGGCCTGTCCAATGGGAGAGTAACGCCCCGGAGAAGGCAAAGGCCAATGCAGAGCGCCGAAATGCAAATTGTTTTTGCACTGATTTGTGCTGGAGCTGTGGCTTTCCTTCTGCGCTTTCTGGTGGCCTTGCTGGTTGAAAGCAGGCGTTCGGTTGCCGGCAAGGTAACCGCGTATGTGACAAGTCGGCCTTCGGCGGCGACGCGCCGAATCAGGGGCAGCAAGCGGCGTGAGGTACTCGTGATGACGCCTCAATCAAGCAAAATCACTGGAACTGGAGAACGAGCTATGCGAATCGTGGTAGCAGTGATTGCAACTGCCCTGTGCGCTTTCCCGCTCCGCGCACAGGAAACAACAACCCAGTCCAACGCGGCCAGCGCGGAGGAGGTGCGTGAACTCCGCCAGCTGGTCCAGGAACTGCAGGCGAAAGTCGCGCACCTGGAGAAGAACGCGGAACAGCAATCGTCTCCGCAGAGCATTCCCAGCAGCGGAGCACAAGCCGAAGCTGTTGTTCCGCACGAGGCCATGCTTCAGGAAACGAAAGCAGCGTCGCCTCAGGCTACCAATCCCGTAACCAAAGAAAAGGCCGAGCCCTTTGCCTTTGCCGACTTCACCTGGCTGACCGGCAATCCCCGCACGAAAACCCCGGCTTTCGATTCCAAATTCTTTACCCCGGAAATCCGGGCCGACGCCGTTTATGTTTACGATTTCAATCACCCCAAGGACGACACCATTGGCGGCTCTAGCGAAGTCTTTCGGGCGCAAGAGGTGCAGCTCACGCAGCTCGGCGTGGGTGGCGATTTCCATTACGACAACGTGCGCGCCCGCCTGATGACGCAGTTTGGCCTGTATTCGCAAACGCAACCGCGCAATGACGCCAGCCCCGCACGCGGCCAATGGACCCTCGACGGCGCCTATCGCTACCTTGCCGAGGCGTACGGCGGCTACCACTTCAACGCTTTGCATGGAGTCAACCTTGATGCCGGCATTTTCATGTCCTACATTGGCCTATACAGTTTTTATAACTTCGACAACTGGTCGTATCAGCCGTCGTACGTCTCCTCGAACACGCCCTGGTTCTTTAACGGAGTGCGCGCCCAGATCTTCCCCTCCGACAAACTCAAAATCGAGCCCTGGTTCATCAACGGATGGCAGTCCTACGGCAGATTCAACAGCAGGCCGGGGCTTGGGGGACAGATCTTGTGGCGTCCCACAGGATGGCTTTCGATTGTCTCCAACAACTACGGAGTGGGCGCCGATACGCTGAATAATCCTAATCGCACGCGGCTGCACACCGACGACAGCATTCAGGTGAAGTATTACGACAAGCCGGAAAAGCTCATGGATAAGGCCGCGGTCTCGGTGACCATTGACGCCGGTTGTGAGACCGGGGGCGGCACGAATTGCACCGGCGACAGCAAGACCGGCAAGAAACAGAGCTTTCTTGGTTTCATGATCTACAACCGCCTCTGGTTCCACAAAGATCTTTATGCCGTTACACTGGGTGGCGGCGCTATCAACAATCCCGGACGCTACCTGGTGCTGCTGCCGCCCATCAACGGAGCTACGGCAACATCGGGAACGCCATACTTTACACAGAACCCCGGGGACCCGTTCAAAGCCTGGGATGCTTCGGCGACCTTCGATTACATGCCCAGCCAGTACATCACTTTTCGCTGGGAATACAACCACCGCTCGTCGAATGTGCCGTATTTCAGCGGGCCGGGTGGCATTACGCCGGATGGTGGCAACAGTGGCGCGCCCGGCTCAATGGTGGAGGGTTTCCGGCCGGATCTGAGCAAGCATGAGAACCGGCTCAACCTGGCCATCATGGTCAAGTTTTAGTTCTGGCGCACACCATCCCGGGCGGCCAGAGGGGAGGAATCTCTTATGCAAGACCTGATTTTCATGGTGATCACGATCGTTTTCTTCATGACTTCGATTGCCTATGTGCATTTCTGCGACCGTGTGAAGTGAGAGGGGGAATATGAGCCTGGAATCGATGATCATGCTCGCCATCAGCGCGCTGACCATGGTGTATCTCATCTACGCACTGCTGCGTCCGGAGAAGTTCTGACATGACCGTCAATGGATGGCTACAAATACTGCTTTTCCTGGCGTTGATCTTTCTGGTCACCAAGCCGATGGGTGTCTTCATGGCACGCGTGTTCAGCCGTGAACGCACGTTCATGGACCCGGTACTGCGTCCGGTCGAGCAGTTGCTTTACCGCGTCACCGGGGTGGATGAAGATCACGAGATGCGTTGGACCGAGTATGCGATCGCGATGCTGCTTTTCAGCGTAGTGTCAATGATCGTGTTGTACCTGATGGAGCGGCTACAGGGATTCCTTCCCTTCAACCCGCAGAAATTCGGTGCGGTCACTCCGGTTCACCTCGCCTTCAACACGGCAGCTTCGTTCACGACTAATACCAACTGGCAGGCGTATGCGGGTGAATCCACGATGAGCTATTTCACCCAGATGGCCGGCCTGGCCTACCACAACTTTGCCTCAGCTGCGGTTGGGATCGCGTTGGCGATTGCGTTCATCCGCGGCATCACTCGCCGGCAGATGGAGACGATTGGCAACTTCTGGGTGGACTTGGTTCGCGGTTGCCTGTGGGTCTTGTTGCCGTTTTGCGTTGTCGGAGCGTTGCTCCTGGTCTCCCAAGGTGTGGTGCAGAATCTTCGTCCCTACGACAAGGCCGCCCTGGTCGAACCGCAGCAGGTCCAGACAACGGGTGCGGATGGCAAGACTGTGACCACCACCGTCACCGAGCAAACCATTGCGCAAGGTCCGGTCGCTTCGCAGGAAATCATCAAAGAGTTTGGCACCAATGGTGGCGGCTTCTTCAATGCGAACAGTGCCCATCCCTTCGAGAACCCAACGCCTTTCTCCAATCTCATCGAATTGTTCTCGATTTTCACGATCGGCGCCGGACTTACCTACACCTTGGGACGGATGACCGGCTCTCCGCGCCACGGCTGGGCCGTTTGGGCAGCGATGGCAATCCTGTTTCTGGCCGGGGTAACAGTAGCTTACTGGGCCGAAGCCCGCGGGAACCCGCTGCTGGCTGGGACCGACCAACACGTGAGCAGCCTGCAGTCGGGTGGAAACATGGAGGGCAAAGAGGTCCGCTTCGGCATCGCAAACTCCGCGTTGTTTGCGACTGTGACAACCGATGCAAGCTGCGGAGCAATCAACGGCTGGCATGATTCGTATATGCCTTTGGGCGGCATGGTCCCGCTGGTGAACATCATGCTCAGCGAAGTCATCTTCGGCGGAGTCGGGGCCGGAATGTACGGCATGCTGATCTACGTCGTGCTGGCAGTTTTCATTGCAGGACTGATGGTCGGTCGAACGCCGGAGTATCTCGGTAAAAAGATAGAAGCCTATGACGTGAAGATGGCCATGCTGGTCGTGCTGGTGTTTCCTCTCGTCATTCTGGCGTTCAGCGCGATCTCGAGTGTGAATGGATTTGGTACTTCCAGTATCGCCAATCCTGGGCCGCACGGTTTAAGCGAGATGCTGTACGCCTTCACCTCGGGTGCGGGCAACAACGGTTCGGCATTCGGAGGACTGAACGCCAACACCCTCTGGTACAACACCACGATGGGGCTAACTATGCTGGCCGGCCGGTTCTTGATGATCATTCCGATGCTGGCCATCGCCGGCAACCTGGCGCGCAAGAAATATGTTCCGCCGTCACTCGGTACTTTCCCGGTGACGACGCCCCTTTTCACCGTGCTCTTGATCGGCGTGATCCTGATCGTGGGGGCGCTCACGTTTTTCCCGGCACTAAGTCTCGGCCCCATCCTGGAGCACCTGCTTATGGCTGCGGGCAAGACCTTCTAAGGATTCTGCTATGGCGAGAAAAAAGCAAGCTATCTGGGAATGGACGATTGTCCGGCGGGCGATCTGGGATGCGCTCCTGAAGCTGAACCCGCGCAAGATGATGGGGAACCCTGTCATGTTCGTGGTGGAGATCGGCAGCGTCATTACAACGGTCCTGCTGTTCAAAGGCGGTACGGCGTTCAAGTTCAATCTCCAGATCACGCTTTGGCTGTGGTTCACGGTCCTGTTTGCAAACTTTGCCGAGGCCATGGCTGAGGGCCGCGGTAAGGCGCAGGCCGACACGCTGCGCAAGGCGCGCTCCGAGACCGTAGCCAATCAGCTGCTGAAAAACGGTGACATTGAGAAAGTCCCCAGTTCGAGGCTGCGAGCCGGCGATCTAGTCTTGGTTTCCGCCGGCGAATTCATCCCCTCCGATGGCGAGATCGAAGAGGGCATCGCCTCGGTGGACGAGTCGGCCATTACCGGCGAGTCGGCGCCTGTGATTCGCGAGGCCGGAGGCGACCGCTCGGCCGTCACGGGAGGCACGCGTGTCCTGTCCGACCAGATCAAAGTCCGCATCACCTCGAATCCTGGCGAAACCTTCCTGGATCGCATGATCGCGCTGGTCGAAGGCGCCGAGCGCCAGAAGACTCCCAACGAGATCGCTTTGAACATTCTGCTCGCCGGCTTGACCATCATCTTTCTGCTGGCGGTGGTGACCCTCCAGCCGTTCGCCATCTACTCCGGTTCGCCACAGACGGTGTTCGTCCTGGTTTCATTGCTGGTGTGCCTGATCCCCACCACCATTGGCGGGTTGTTGTCGGCGATCGGGATTGCGGGTATGGACCGGTTGGTGCAGCACAACGTACTCGCCATGTCTGGACGAGCGGTGGAAGCCGCTGGCGACGTGAACACACTGCTGCTCGACAAGACCGGCACCATCACTTTGGGCAACCGTCAGGCCGCAGAGTTCATTCCCGCTCGCGGCATCACGGAAGCCCAAATGGCCGACGCCTCGCAACTCTCTTCTCTGTCGGATGAGACTCCCGAAGGTCGTTCCATCGTGGTCCTTGCCAAGGAACGCTACGGACTGCGCGGCAGAGAGCTGGCAGCGCACGAGGCTGTCTTCGTACCCTTTACCGCGCAGACCCGCATGTCGGGAGTGAATCTCGATGGCCGGGAAATTCGCAAAGGCGCGGTGGATGCGATCAGCAAGTATCTGGAACAGCACGGTACCGTACTGCCCAAAGAGATCCAGTCTTCCGTGGAGACGATTGCACGCTCTGGCGGCACGCCCCTGGTTGTGGCAGAAAATCGTCGCGCCTTGGGGGTGATTCACCTGAAAGACATCGTCAAGGGCGGCATGCGCGACCGCTTCGCTCACCTGCGCGCCATGGGAATCAAGACAGTGATGATCACCGGGGACAACCCACTCACCGCTGCCGCGATTGCCCGCGAGGCCGGCGTCGATGATTTTCTCGCCCAGGCGACTCCCAAGGACAAGATGGACCTGATTCGCCGAGAGCAGGCAGAAGGCAAGCTGGTCGCGATGACCGGCGACGGCACCAACGATGCTCCCGCCCTCGCGCAAGCCGACGTTGGCGTCGCCATGAACACCGGCACTCAGGCTGCCAAAGAAGCCGGCAACATGGTGGACCTGGACTCCAATCCCACGAAACTTATTGAGATCGTGGAGATCGGTAAGCAGCTTCTGATGACCCGCGGATCGCTGACCACATTCTCGATTGCCAACGACGTGGCGAAGTACTTCGCC
>JBGPJK010000046.1:0-20204 GCA_041485425.1 Terriglobia bacterium
ATGGCGAAGGGCATGCGGGTGGAGGCCAGGATCGTGCCGTTCAGCAAAGCGATGTTGGTAATCATCGCGGCCAGCGTCATCCAGACGCCCAGCCACGGACCACCGACCAGCTGCGCCGCGTCGGAGAAATAGCGGGTGTGCCAGTTCTGCCAGTTGCCCAGCGCCGCGAGCGAGGCCAACGTCGGCAGAAAGTAGACCGCGATCGACATCGGAACCACGATGGCCAGGGCCAGCGGGTAACTTCGTTGAGGATTTTCTACTTCTTCCGCCACTGTAGAAAGCTGCTCATAGCCGGAGTAGAGCCAGAGTCCCAGCGCCAGTCCCACCCCGAACACGCTGAACGGTGGCTGGTGCGGAGGGACCAGCGGAACGAATGGATTGTGCTTCCAATGCGCCAGCCCGATCACGGTCAGCACCAGCACGGGAAGCAGAATGAAGATCTCCAGCGCCGTAGCGAATTTCCCTACCGCCTGAATGCCCCTCACATTGATCCAGGTGATGACTGCCACAATTACCAGGGAGACGATGTAGTGCCTCCACCCCGTCAATTGCGGGAAGTAAAAGCCGAGATAGTCGGAGAACTGCACCGCATACGCCGCACCCAGCAGGAACGATGCACACCAGTTCCACCATCCTGCGAGAAATCCCCAGAAGTCGCCGAACCCCGCCCGTGCCCAGCGATAGAAGCCGCCCTCCACCGGCATGGCGGTGGTGAGTTCGGCGGAAACCAGCGACACCGGAATGCACCAGAACAGTGGCAGCACCAGCAGGTAAATCAGCGTCATTCCCGGGCCCGAGGTCGTGATCATGTCCTCAAGTCCGAAGGGGCCACCGGTACAGTACGAGAACATCACCCAAACGAAGTAGAACAGCCCAGCTTTGCGAATGGCAGACTTGGTTGCACTGGAGGCGGCTGCAGCCATGGGTGGGCATTATACGGGGTTCCTCGCAACCGACAAGGTCAGGCCGAAAGAGGCTCACCTGTTGTTCTCTGCGTCCTCCGCGAATCCTTCGCGCCCTCTGCGGTTTAAGATTTTCGGTTCCTGCAAAATAGAAAAGCCTCTCGCTTGCGCAAGAGGCTTCCTGGGGGAGGGCGCACGGGCCTTGAGACCCGTCGTCCTGACGAACTTATTTCGGCGGTTCCTGCTGCTGCGTGCTGGCCGGAGCTGTCGAGGTGGACGTCGAAGCAAGCTGCTCCAGATCGTTCTTCAGCAGGCTGATTTCCACGCGGCCACCGCTGGTGTGCTTCTTGCCGGTTTCTTCCGCGTTGACCGGAGCATTGCCCATGCCCACCACGTAGATCCGGTAGACCGGGATGTCGTGGTTGAGCACCAGATAACGCACCACCGAATCCGCCATCTTCTGCGAGGTCGCGATCGCGGTCTGTCCGTGACCGGACGAGAAGCCCTGCACTTCGATGATGTACCCACGCTGGCTCTTCAGCGGAGTCGCCATCTCATCCAGAGCGGCTTTGGCGTTCTTGCTCAGCACGCTCTGCCCGGGACGGAAACGGATCTCGGTCTGTGTAGCCGCCTTGTACTGATCGATATTGCCGACGACCTGCTCGACCGTGGTCAGACGGGTGTTGGCCTGCGTGGCCGTCTGCTGCGCCATCTGCGCCTTGTTGCCGGCGTCGATCGCGTGCTGGTCGGCTTCGTTGGCCTTCGCGGAAGCCAGGCGGATGCCTTCCGTCGCGCGCGAATCGACATCCTTGATCATTTTGCTGTTCGACGCCGTGAGCTCATCCAGTTCGTTCAGGCGATCGCGGATAGGCTGGGTCTGCCGCTGCACGTACTTCTTGCGAGCGAACGGATTGACCCGGCCCCAGAATCCTTCGCGAGCGGGCGGTTGCAGCGGCTTGCCAGTCGCGCTCTGGGCGGTCGCACCCTGGTCAGCCGAGGTCGCTGGCTGGCTGGCGGCCGGTTGGGCCGATTGGTCCTGCATGGTCGAGCCGGGCTGCTGCGCGACGGCCGGCACAGCCAGAACCACGGCCAGGAGCAGCACTTCGAACAAGCGATTCTTCATTTCAACTTCCTCCGAGTGGGGGAGCTCTTACGGGCTCCACTCCGCACGCCTTACGGGCGTGTTGCGTGATTTTTGATTGCGTCCCCTAACGGGTGACCGAAAGGCAAGCGGTTCACGCATTGCCGGCCCACGCTGACGCGGCGTAAGGCCAGGAAACCTGAATAATCGGTGCTCAATCGTACCGGCACCCACCCTGTCTATAACAGGTCAAGTGCCAAACTGCTGGAAAGTTAACCCCTTGGGATGCAACAACATTGTAGCCCCCCGTCCAGTCCGGTAGGGGTACAAAATCCATGCTCAGGGTAATTTTGGCAAAACCTGATATAAAAACTGCTTGGGCCGTATCCCGAACGTAAACCCAGGAGGTGGGATGTCCAACTTCAATGGACCCCTTTGCCGTATCGCCCTGTTTTTCTTGCTGATCTCCGCACTCATCTGTTCCCAAGCCCAGCCGATGCCGGCAATGGCCTCCGTCAGCATCCCTGAGAATCGCCTGAAACAGTATTCTGACCTCGCCCAGCAATGGGACCAGGAATACCTGCGCATCGACACCACCAACCCGCCCGGCAACGAGGCGCGGTCGGCTGCCTTCTTCAAAAAGATTCTCGACCAGGAAGGGATCGAAACCCGCGTCTTCGACTACGCCCCGGAACGCGCAGACCTCTGGGCGAGACTGCCCCACACCACCGCCGAAGCCCGGCGTCCCATCATCCTGCTGAACCACATGGACGTGGTCACCAGCGATGCCTCGCACTGGAAGGTCCCGCCCTTTAGCGGTGCCATTGTTGGCGACGCCATCTACGGCCGCGGCGCGCAGGATATGAAGAGCGAGGGCTTGGCTCAACTGGTCGTCATGGTGATGCTGAAGCGTGAGAAGGTACCCCTCAACCGCGATGTGATCTTCCTCGCCGTGAGCGACGAAGAAGCCGCCGGCACCGGTACCGACTGGTTCATCGCTCACCAGCGCGAGCTGCTGGGAAACGCCGCGTTCCTCATCAACGAAGGCGGCGAGAACCTGCTAGCAGGGACCCAGGTGAGGTACATCGGTGTGGACGTCGGCGAGAAGACGCCTTTCTGGCTGCATGTGGTGGCCCACGGCCGTCCAGGACATGCCTCGCGTCCCATTGACGATTCCGCACCCAACCGGTTGGTGCAGGCGCTCAACCGCATTCTTTCCTACCAAACTCCGCTCAGGCTGTTGCCGGTGGTCGAGGAATTCCTGCGCGATATGGCGCCCTACGAGCCGCCGGCGCGGGCCAGGCAATTTCGCAATATCCGGGAGGCTCTCCAGGACAAGAATTTTCAGGAAGCGGTGGAGCGCGACGAGTCCCTCAACTTCCTTCTGCGCGACACCATTGCCCTGACCATGCTGGGCGGCTCGGAACAGACCAACGTAATCCCTCCGGAAGCCTGGGCCAACCTCGACGTGCGCCTGCTGCCAGGGGCGAATCCGAAAGAGTTCATGGAAACCATCCGCCGTGTGGTGAACGATCCCAGCGTCACGGTCGAACCGGAGAACGCAGAATTTCGTGTGGCCAATTCGTCGCCCATTGACACCGAGTTGTACAGCGCGATCCGCCAGGTGACCGAACACTACTTCCCCGGGACTCCGGTGGTTCCCCGCCTGACCAGCGGCTACACCGAAAACCAGCGCTACCGCCCGCTGGGGATCGAGGCTTATGGTTTTTCTCCCTACACCGCCACCGAGGACGAAGGCAATACCGAACACGGCAACGACGAGCGCATCCGGGTGGAGGAAGTGCGGCGCGGGTTCCGGATTCTCTATGACGTGGTGACCAGAGTGGCGGAGCAGAAGTAGGCAAGAAATTGGCGTCATCCTGAGGCGGCTTCCAGCCGCCGAAGGACCCGGCGCGCACGACTGGCATGTTTGAGGCGCGTTTTTGACGGTTCAGCGACCCAACGGAGTCAACCTCATCGCCGCCGCTTTTCTCCTAGCGGCCGTATACCTTTTTCTGGCGGGGATCATCATGCTGCTCCGCCCCGGCACCATCTCGCTAGTCGCCGGAGCCTTTCTGCTAGGAGGCCTCGAAGTCGCGGGCCCCTATATGTTCCTGCTGGTGGGTGCGGCCGGAGCGGCGATTGCTCTGGGATTATTGCGCCTGAACAACTGGGCCCGCCGCATTGCCATGATCGTCGCCATGCTCGGGGTCATCCTGCTGATCCCCAGCGTGTCCAGCAGCGTGGTTGGCCTTCAAATAGGCAGGCTGGCCTGGGGCGCTCTGGGCGTGATCCTGCGGGTGATGATTGTGTGGTATCTGTGCCAGACGCCAGTGGCGGACGAGTTTGAATAATAGAGATCTTTGAGTAGTTCCGCCTTGTATTTTCGCCTTTTATTCACCTATAATTTGCGATGTGCCTTCTGAGCTCGAGATTCGCGATCCCATTCATGGATTCATTTTCCGTGAGCCTAGCGAGCAGGGGATCATCGACACTAGGATTTTCCAGAGGCTGCGGAGGCTAAGGCAGCTTGCATTCGCCTACCTGGTTTATCCCGGTGCCGTCCATACCCGTTTCGACCACTCACTCGGGGCGTTTCACGTCGCATGCCGCATGGCAAAGCAGCTGCAGTTGGACCCTGAGGAACGTCGACTGGTCCGACTAGCTGCGCTTTTGCACGACATAGGGCATGGCCCTTTCTCGCACGTCTCGGAGCCGATTTTGGAACGACATTGCAATAAGGAGAAGGTCAAACTTGCCCCGAAACAGCAAGTGCATGAATTGATCACCTCTCAAATCCTTCGCACCGACAAGGAGCTCGCTCAGTGGATTCTGGAGAAAGACCGTGAAAAGGTCATTGCCATACTCGAGGGCAAATCGGGGTACAGCGTTCTTCACGATGTCGTTTCAGGACCGCTCGACGCCGACAAGCAAGACTACCTGCTTCGCGACAGTCATTTTTGCGGAGTGAAGTATGGCGTCTACGACATCGATTTTCTGGTCAGCAGTCTCCGGCTGCATTCGGACGCAGAGGACAAGTACTTGGCGATTTCCGCGAATGGGATTCACGCCTTAGAGCAATTTGTCATAGCTAAGTACTACATGAAGACCCAAGTCTATCATCACCGTATCAGGCTAATTACCGACAAGATGGTCGAAAGAGCTATATCCTTGGGGATTGAGAAGGACAATGTGCCTTGGCTTAGAGACCTATACGGATATGATGGCTCGCCAGAGCACCTCGAAGACTACATCGCCTGGAACGACGACAGACTGATGATTAAGGTTTTGGAGCAGCCTGGTGAAACGCGAGTCAAGTCTATCTTTCAGCGTCTCGTTGACCGCAAGCTCCTGAAGTGCATCTTGGACATCGACGAGAAGGACTTGGCTGACGCTGCTGCGCGGATGATGGTTTTTGCGGAATCAGACAAATTCCACAAGACACTTGAGGATATGATTGCAGATCGCTTCAAGATCGGGGAAGATGATCTGGTTATTTGCAAGCTAGTGAGCTTTCCGTCTGCGGTAAAGACAGAGAGCGAGATCCTCGTGCTCGAACCTGCGAGGAAACCGACTCGTTTCCATGAGGAATCGGTTTTGTTCGGTGCCGTTAACCAAGCGATTCTTGAGCAGAGATTTCATGTTTATGCCCCGGTTACGTACACCGACGAGCGGGACCGGAACAGGCGACGCCGCGAGTTCCGAGAAGAGATTCTCGAAATGATCGGGAAGCTCTCGGCCCAGCAGACCCTGTCTGAGAGTAAACCGGACGCGAACAAGAACTGAGGATTCCATGAACACAGTACAGTTTGCCCTAGCGCTATTAGATGCATCTGGGGGCCGAGTCCACGGTCGGACTCTGCTTCAAAAGAGGGCGTATTTCGTGTCAATGCTTTCCGGCGTGGATCCTGGGCTGGACTTTAATGCGCACTATTACGGCCCTTATTCAAGCGCGCTGGACAGTACGGTCGCCCAGCTAAAAAATCTCGGCTTCATCTCCGAAGAAATCACCGGGTTTGGGGTGTCCAGCGAGGGATTTGAACTTCGACGCTATGACTATAGTCTGACTTCCGACGGTCAGAAGCTGCTGGCTTCCCTACGCGGCAGCAAGGAGTATCAGAAAGTGGCCTCGGCGGTCGAGAGAATCACAGAAGCGGGCAATCCCGACTATTTTGAACTAGCGATTGCTGCCAAGACATTTTTTATTCTCGACCGGAAAGAGAAACCGATGTCACACTCCGAGATTCAGCGGGAAGCAGAGCGGTCTTTCAATTGGAACATTCAGCCACAGTCTTTGGAGAAGGCAGTCAAATTCCTGCGGCACATTGAGCTTACCGAAAGCACAAAGCGTGAAAAGGCCGGTTGAAATGCTACCAGCTGACGTTTTCACTTTCTCCCTGTCACGGGCTGCTCTTTGCGAACGCGCTCGCTGACCGCGAACGTCATCTTCCCGGCCTTTTTGTCGGCGTCCACCACCACGTGATCGCCGTGCAGCACCTCGCCATCGAGGATCTTCAGCGCCAGCGGGTCCTGCACCAGCTTCTGAATGGCCCGCTTCAGCGGACGCGCCCCGAAGTTGGGATCGAAGCCCTCGGTGAACAGCAACTCCTTCGCCCCGTCCGTCAATTCGAGCGAGATCTTGCGATCCGCCAAGAGCCGCCGCACATCTTCCAGCCGCAGCTCGATGATCTTCACCAGTTGTTCCTTGCCCAGCGGGTTGAATACGATGATGTCGTCCACCCGGTTCAGGAACTCCGGCTTGAAGTGCCCGTGCAGGGCGTTCATCACCTGCTTGCTGGCCTGCTCGAACTCTTCGGCACTCCGCATATTTTCCGCCTGCAGGTACGCGGACCCGATGTTCGACGTCATGATGATGACCGTATTGCGGAAGTCCGCCTTGCGGCCTTTGCCGTCGGTCAGACGGCCATCGTCCATGATCTGCAGCAGGATGTTGAACACATCCGGATGCGCCTTCTCGATTTCATCAAACAGCACCACCGCATAGGGCCGCCGCCGCACCTGCTCGGTGAGCTGGCCTCCTTCTTCGTAGCCAACATATCCCGGAGGGGCCCCGATCAGTCGCGACACGGCGTGCTTTTCCATGCATTCCGACATGTCGATCCGCACCATGGCGTGCTCATCATCGAACAGAAATTCGGCCAGCGCCCGCGCCAGTTCGGTCTTGCCCACGCCCGTCGGCCCCAGGAAGATAAACGATCCGATGGGACGCTTGGGATCACTCAACCCCGCGCGCGACCGCCGAATCGCATTCGACACCCGCTCCAGCGCCGCATCCTGTCCCACCACCCGCTGCCGCAGCCGGTCTTCCATGTTGATCAGCTTCTTGACCTCACCCTCCAGCATCTTCGACACCGGAATGCCGGTCCACTTGGAGACGATTCGCGCCACGTCTTCCTCATCCACCTCTTCCTTGAGCATGCGTGGAGGACGGGCGTCCCCGCCCGTCGCTTTGCCGTCCATCTGCGCCGTGAGCTTATTCAGTTCCTCCTCCGCCTGCCGCAGCAAACCGTACCGGATTTCCGCCACCCGCTGCAGGTTTCCTTTGCGTTCCTCGGCCTGCTCCTCGATCTTCAACTGCTCGATCTTCTCTTTGAGGGCGCGTGAGCGGGCAATCAGATCCTTCTCCCGCTTCCAGTTGGACTTCAACGCATTCGATTTCTCACGGATCTCGGCCAGTTCTTTCTCGAGGACCGCGAGCCGCTCACGCGAGTTGGGATCGTCTTCCTTCTTCAAGGCCTGTTTTTCGATCTCCAACTGCGTGGCCCTGCGCTCGAGCTGGTCAATCTCGGTCGGCAGAGAATCAATCTGGATGCGCAGCGACGCCGCAGCCTCGTCAATCAGGTCAATCGCCTTGTCCGGCAGGAAGCGATCGGAGATATAGCGGTGCGAAAGTGTCGCCGCCGCCACAATCGCCGAATCCTTGATCCGCACCCCGTGGTGCACCTCATACCGCTCCTTCAGCCCGCGCAGAATGGCGATGGTGTCCTCGACATTCGGTTCACCCACGAACACAATCTGGAACCGCCGCTCAAGCGCTGCATCTTTTTCGATGTATTTGCGATATTCGTTCAGCGTAGTCGCCCCAATCGCCCGCAGGTCCCCACGCGCCAGCGCCGGCTTCAGCATGTTGGAAGCATCAATCGCCCCCTCGGCCGCTCCCGCCCCCACCAGCGTATGCAGCTCGTCGATGAACAGAACGATCTGTCCCTGCGAATCTTCAATCTCCTTCAGCACCGCCTTCAGGCGGTCCTCGAATTCGCCGCGGTACTTCGCGCCCGCCAGCATCGCGCCCAGGTCGAGCGCGACCACCCGCTTGTTCTTCAACCCCTCGGGTACGTCCCCGGAAACAATCCGCTGCGCCAGCCCTTCCACAATCGCAGTCTTCCCCACGCCGGGCTCCCCAATCAGCACCGGATTGTTCTTGGTGCGCCGCGAAAGCACCTGCACCACCCGCCGAATCTCCTCATCCCGCCCGATCACCGGATCGAGCTTCCCCCGCCGCGCCTGCTCCGTCAGATCACGCGCGTAGCGCTCCAGCGCCTGATACTTGGCTTCCGGATTCTGGTCGGTGACGCGCTGCGACCCGCGGACGGCGGTCAGCGCCTTGAGAATGGCGTCATAGGTCGCTCCCTGGCGAACCATGATCTGCTGCGCGGGGTCACGCTTTTGCTGCGTGATCGCCAGCAGCATGTGCTCGGTGGAAACGTATTCGTCCTTGAAGTTGTCCGCTTCCTTGAAGGCTCGCTCCAGCAGCTGGTTCATCGCCGGCGAGAGATTCGCCTGGGTCAGCCCGCCACCTGACACCTTGGGCAACCGCTCGATCTCGCCGTACGCCTCATGCAGCACCGCCTGCGCCCCGATTCCGATCTTCTCCAGCACCGGTGGCACAATGCCTTCGCGGTCTTCGACCAGCGTCGCCAGCAGGTGTACCGGCATCAGTTCCGGATTGCCGTGCTCCGACGCCAACTCATTGGCGCGCTGCACCGCCTCCTGCGCCTTCACCGTAAATTTGTCCCAACGAATGGGCATGATTCTTTTCTCCCGAACTTTGGCTTCTATAATGACACTAGCCCTTAGCAATTAGCACTTGGCATTTAGCCCCTGCACGGTGTTGCTGGATCCGAGTAACCACCGGTGCTGGCCAAATGCTGAGTGCCTAGTGCTAAGTGCTGCTTCCTCAAAAACAAACGGGAGGCGCTCACTTCCGCTGCCTCCCGCTCAAACTGCCAACTGGCTCCTGACAACCCGCAACTGGGTTTACGCCGCCTTGCTTGGCCCCTTGCCTTCCAGCGTCTTCTCGCTGCCCACATTGACTTTGATCTGCTTGGGCTTGGCTTCCGCCTGCTTGGCCAAGCTGATCTTCAGCACGCCCTTCTCGTAGTTGGCCGTCACCTTCTCCGCGTCCACCGTGTTGGGCAGGGTGAACGAGCGGGTGAAGCTGCCATACTGCCGCTCCACGCGACGGAAGTTCTCCTCTTTCTCTTCCTTCTCGAACTTGCGCTCGCCATGCACGGTGAGGGTGTGGTTCTCGATGCGGACATCAATGTCTTTCTCCTCGATGCCCGGCACTTCAATCTTCAGCGTGATGTTGTGCTCATCCTCATATACGTCCACCGGGGGGGCAAACGTGGTGGTCGTCAACGCTTCCTCCCGGCCCTCCGGTCCGAACGAATCCCGGAACAACCGATTCATGCGGTCCTGCAGGGTGCTGAACTCACGGAAAGGATCCCAACGGGTCAGAACTGTCATGATTTCACTTCCTCCTTCTGAGATATGGGTGTGTGGCTTCTTTCGCTTGCTTGGATGATCGAATTAGCGTGTTGAAAGCATAAAATCTTAGTCTATTATTATCAATCTATATATCTACTTGTTGTTCACTTACTTAAATCGATTATAATGGCCTTCAGGTAGCTGGTTTCTGGCACATTCAACACTACCGGGTGGTCCTTCGCCTGACCTCGGACCTCCACCACCCGCACCGTCCTGTGCGCATCGCTGGCCGCACTTGCGAGCGCCGCAAGAAAATCGGCTAGGCTCACGTGATAGGAGCACGAGCAGGTCACCAGAATCCCCCCTGGTCGCAGCATCTTCAGCGCCCGCAGGTTCAGCTCTTTGTAGCCGCGCAGCGCGGTTTCCAGGTTGCGCTTGCTTTTGGCGAACGCCGGGGGATCCACAATGATCGTGTCGTACTGACGCCCGGTACTGGCGTAGTCCTTGAGCAGGTCAAAGGCGTTACCCTCGATCCACTCAATCTCCCGCGCGTTCAGAACAGCATTCTCCTCCGCGACTTCCAGCGCTGGTCGGGAGCTGTCCACCCCCGTCACCTTCGAACAGTGCTGGGCCAGGTGCAGGGCAAAGCCACCCTGATAGCAGAAAACATCCAACGCCTCGCCGCGCGCATATTGCGCCGCCGCCGCATAGTTCTCCCGTTGGTCCAGGAACGCACCCGTCTTCTGACCTTGCAGCGCGTCGTAGTGGAATCGTACCCCGTTCATGGAGAAAATGGTGTTCCCCTTCTCCCCTTGAATCAGCCCGGAGGGACGCGGCGGAAGCTGCTCCAGTTCTCGAACTCTGGAATCCACGCGTTCGGCAATGGCCGCGGGCTTCAGCCGCTCACTTAGCTCGGAAACGACCGTCTGCCGCACCGCGTCCCCGTCCATCGCCTGGGTGAGCACCTGGATGGAAAGCAGGTCGTTGTACCGATCCACAATGAGTCCGGGAAGGAAGTCCGCCTCGCTGAACACCACCCGGTAAGCATCCGTGTCCCGCACCACCCGCTCGCGATAAGCAATTGCGGCCTGGATACGTTCCCGCAGCAGACCGGGCAAGTCACCGATCGCCTCCGACGAAAGCATGCGGATGGCAATCTGCGAAGAACTGCTGTACAGGGCCGTCCCCAGGAATTTTCCGCGCTCGTCGGCCACGCGCACCAGCGCCCCGGGAGGAACGTTGTCCACGGAAACATCCGAGCGGTAAACCCAGACGTGTCCTTCTTTCAGACGGCTGCCGCCCCGGTGGGAGACTCTTACGACGGGAAGTCCGACGGCAGAGACCGTGGATCGCTTAGGCATGAGGAAATCTTAAACCCCCCGCAAGGTACGTGGGGGACGGCGGGGCTCTACTTTAAGTCCGAGGGTTTTGTTGGAGATCTGAGGGTGACGACTGAAGACCGACGACTGAACCACTAATTCGCCGCCGGATGCTCCGAATGCATGGCATCCCCATGCTCGTGCTTCGTCGAACCGTGCCCTTTCGCCGCCTCGGCCCGCGCCGCCTGCAGGTCGGCATGGAGCACGTCCAGCGCGGGCGTCGGCATCTCCGTACCCCACGCTTCCATTTCGTCCGCTTCCCAGTTCCCATTCAAGCGAATGGCGTCGGTAAGATCTTCGGGGAAGGCCAGGGAATACTTCCCCTCTCGAATCAGGATGTCGCCGATCTGACGCCCGGTACTGAAGTCATGCACCCGGCGGCTTGAGGTGTCGGAGTCATTGATGAATCCCAGCAGCACCTCGCCGTGCTCGCCATACTCCGAGCGGTAGAACCAGGCTTGCGAGGCGTCGGACTTAGGACGCGCCCGCCGACGATGGTGCGGGGTGGTCAGAGGTTCCGCGGGCGCTTCGTGCGCCGGATCGAAGTACAGGATCCTCTGGCAGGATTCGCACATGATGATGTGCCCGCTGCGCACCTCGTTGTAGGTCTGTGGCCGCAGCATTACCTGGCAACCCATGCATTTCTGCGCCAGCGCTTCGGCCAAACCCGTACCCCGGAACTTCGACACCCGATCGTAGTGGCGCAGCAGGTCCGCATCCACACCCGCTCGCGCTTTATCACGTTTGGCGTTCCATTCGGCTAACTGCTTTTCGTCTTCGGCCGTGCGCTGGAGGGCGTCAGCTTTCTCTTTCTCGATCTCCGCCATCTCCTCTTTCAACTCCACTTCCGCGGCCTTTACCGCTTTCTCGCGGGTCTCGGCATTCACCATGAGTTCCAGGATCTTGTCCTCGTTGGCGCGGATGTCCTGCTCGGCGAACTGGATCTCGTGCATGAGCGCCCGGTACTGGTCGTTGGTCTTGACCTCGAGCGACTGGTCACGGTACTTGGAGATCTTTTGCTGCAACTCCTGAATGGCCGTTTCGTACTTGCGGCGGGCGGCTTCGTCGGCTTTGACGGCAGTTTTCGCGTTCTCCAGGACGGTCTTGGTCCCGGCCAGCTTTTCTTCAATGGCCGCCACCCGCCTGGGCGAGGCGGCAATTTCGTCCCTCAGGCGCAGGATCTCCCGGTCCGCCTGCTGTAACTCCATCAGGTTTTGTACGTCTGGGAGCATCTTCAGAGTGGCTGTTCTGATTTTAGCACGTGAAACTGGGCCCACAGCGTGTCTGACAACTCAGATTGCGAGGGTCGTGTGGCGTGAAGCCCCATTCTCAGCCCCGCAGGGGTGGCGCCCGACTGCGTCACACCCCCAATCCCCGCCAGCCCTCTCACCCCCGCTCGTGACCCGGGTCACAGACACCAGTGCGCTCTCTCCGGTCAAATCCATGCTGAGGGAAACCATGCAGGCAGACACTTTTGCCGCCATGCGGCAGAGCATCATCGACGGCGCTCCCGACCTGGCCGCCAACCTGGCCAAACAGGCACTGGAACAAGGAATGCCGCCGCTCGACGCCATTGACCAGGGCTTCGTCCCCGGCATGAGCGAGGTGGGCGAGCAGTTCGCCCAGCACAAACTTTTTCTTCCCGACATGCTGGCTTCCGCCGAAGCCATGAAAGCCGCCATGGGCGTGCTCGAACCCGAACTGAAACGCCGGGGCGGCGAGCGCCCCATGGCAGGCACCGTGGTGCTGGGCACTGCCAAGGGCGACATCCACGAGATCGGCAAGACCCTGGTCGGGACCTTGCTGACCGCCCACGGCTTCCGCGTGTTCGACTTGGGGGTGGACGTCACTGGAGAGCGGTTCGCGGCCAAAGCCCGCGAAGTGGCAGCCGATGTCGTTGGCGTCTCCGCCCTGCTCACCACCACCATGCGCGGCCAGAAATCGGTGGTCGAAGCGCTCGACCGCGAAGGCTTGCGCCCCCAGGTCAAGATCATCGTCGGCGGCGCCCCGGTGACCCGCCGCTGGGCTGAAGAGATCGGCGCCGACGGCTACGGCAAAGACGCCCTCAGCGCGGTGACTCTGGTAAAGAGCCTCTTAGAGAAACACGTGGCTGCAGATTTGGACCGTGGTCAATTGCAAGCGTCAGAAGTGAGTCAGAAGTGAGCAATGCAGAAGCAAGACCTGGGACGACTTCCTCCTTCTGTATTCTGACTTCGTCCTTCTGAAATGCCTTTATGAGACCCAAACTCGAATTGCTGGACCACCAACTCGTCGACCGTATCCTCGAAGAGGCCTTCGCCCTACTATCTTCCCCCGGCCTGAAGGTTGGTGCTCCCGCTGTCCTTGATCTGCTGGCCTCCGCCGGCGCCCGCGTCGAAGACAGCATCGCTCACATCCCGGAATCCTTCGCCCGCCACGCTCTCGAATCCGTGCCGCGCGAGTTTTTCCTTTACGACCGCGCCGGCCACCCCGCAGTCCACTATGGCGGAGACGATGTCCATTTCGATCCTGGTTCCTCCTGCCTGAACATTCTCGATCCCGAAGCCCAACAACCCCGTCCCGCGCAGGCTGCCGACCTGGTCCAAATGGTCCAGGTCACGGAGATGCTGCCGCAATACGCCGCTCAATCCACGGCCATGGTCTGCAACGACGTCCCCAGTGAAATCGGCGACTGGTACCGCCTGCTGCTGGTGCTCTGGTACTCGGGCAAGCCGATCGTTACAGGCGCTTTCAGCGTTCCAACCCTCCGGATCATGATCGAACTGCTCGCGGCCGCCAGCGGCGGGCACGAA
Organism: Terriglobia bacterium; assembly: GCA_041485425.1. Taxonomy (GTDB): domain Bacteria; phylum Acidobacteriota; class Terriglobia; order Terriglobales; family Acidobacteriaceae; genus JAIQET01. The sequence goes on from JBGPJK010000046.1 coordinate 13,886, forward strand.
GCGCTGAAGGCAAAGCCTCGCGCCGTGTTCGACGTCTGCCCCTCACCGCCGCTGAACTGGTCGGCTTTCGCCGCGCAAAATCTGGTGGAACTCGCCCGCGCCGGCGTCCCCGCCGAAATGATCTCCATGCCGCTGGCGGGTGCGACCGCCCCGGTCACGCTCGCCGGGGCTATCGTGCAGCATGCCGCCGAGTCTCTGGCCGGAATCACCATCCATCAATTGGCCAACCCCGGCGCTCCCCTGGTCTGGGGCGGTGCTCCCGCCATCTTCGACATGAGCACGGGCAACGCGCCGATGGGCGCCATCGAAACCGCCATGCTTGACCTGGGTTGCGCGCAGATCGGCAAGTCTCTTGGCCTGCCCACCCATGCCTACCTGGTCGCCAGCGATTCTTGGCTGATCGACGCCCAGGCTGGTGCGGAAAGTGGCGGCTCCGCTCTGCTCGGCGCACTCGCCGGCATCAACATGATTTCCGGCGCGGGCATGCTCGACTTCCTCGCCTGCCACAGCCTCGAGAAGCTCGTCATCGACGCCGAGTCCATTGCCAGCGCCCAGCGCCTGCTCGAAGGCATCGTGCCCCGCACCGAGACCCTCGCGCTCGGCATGTTCGCGCAAACCGGCCTCAGTGGAGACTTCCTCAAGCTGAAGGAGACCCGCACCCTCTTCCGCAGGGAGCAGCACTTCCCCTCGGCAGTCACGGATCGCAGCGGTGATCCCAACACGCCGGATCTCCACACCCGCGCCCGCCAGAGAGTCGCTGAGTTGCTGGAAAACTATCAGCGCCCGTCCATGGCGCCGGAGGAAGAGAAAGCACTGCTGGCAATTGCCCATCGCGAAGCCAGCATGGCACGGCTTGAGCGGCTGCCCGGCATTGAAGTGCGCGAGCCTGCACCCGTCGCTTCCTGAACCGGATTCGCCCAGCACCGGTGCCTTCACATCGGAGCGATCTTCTCCGTGATCTTGAATCCTCGCTTCCGCGCCTCGCGCACAAACGTGTCCCCCGGCACCGCAATCTCCAGCGGAATACAGCCGACCGGGGTCTCCCCCCGTGCCACCATGGCCGCCACAATTGAGAGGTGCCAGCCAGTGGTGCGCTGCATCGACGAAAAGCCGGTAGCCTCGTCGTAGTAGTCGATCACATCCACCACCGCCTCCGCCTGCCGCCCATCCTTGGTTCCCACCGCACGGGCGCGGATGATGCAAATGTCCTTCACCACCTCGGCATGGACCTGGGGTTCAAACAGCGCATGGAAGACATGCCGCGGCACCACCGGTTTGCCGTCCACTTGCACCGGTTCCAGCGCAAACAGCCCGAGATCAGAGAACGCTTTGAGCTGTGCGAAGGTGCCCGGGTACCGCAGAATCTTGAGTTGATAGGTCTGCAGCTTATCCTGAAAAGTCCACGGCGCCGTGGAGACTCCTCCGGCCACGACAAAAGCTTCCAATCTGCCAACCGGCTCGACTTCGATTATCTCCAGTTCGGTAAAGCAGGGCAGATGGACCAGTTTTCCGTCTCGCAGCACGGTGATCCCGCCGTAGTACTCGTTGGTGAGCCCTTCGACGCTGAACCCCAAAAGGTAGTTCCACGGAGGCTGCGGATTCTGCGGAATCCCGCCGTCGTACAGGTACACGTGCTCCGCGTGATCAAGCAGGCCCATGGCATAAACCGCGAGTGTGTTTCCCATGCCCGGCCCCATCCCGCAGTCCGGTACGATGCGCACCCCGGCCCGCTTGGCTTCGGCATCCAGCGCATGTTGCTGACGCACGATGTCTGTGTTGCCTCCCAGGTCGCAGAAGGAAACCCCCGCCGCGATTGCGGCTTTCGTAATTCCCATGTTGTAGAAATACGGAACGCAGCTCAGCGCCACGTCATGGCCCTGGAGCGCCTCCCGGACGGCATGCTCATGGCGAACGTCCATCGCGATGGCATCGGCCACCTGCCGTCCCACCAGGAGGTTCACCAGATTGGCGGCCGTCTCAGCCCGTCCGTGCTCCACATCGGTCAAAGTAACCCGTGCCGCATCCCCAAACTTGGCCAGGTCATACGCCGCTGCCGTACCCTGGCGCCCTGCTCCAATGACAATGTAGGAAAATGGCATAAAGCCTCCACGCGTTCACGAAACGCGTCAGGCTACCAGATCAGAGTTGAATCCACAGTGACGCCCGACCTGCATCAACCCGCCCTGCCGGTGTACACTCTTCAGCCCTGCTCCTGCGGGCTTTCCTCAGCGATCTCCGCGAGACCTCGGCGCGCTCTGCGCTTTAAGATTGTTTTGTGCGGCCAGAGAACGCAGACGACGCAGGAAGGGCTCTCATAATTTGACTCGGAGCTGTTTCGTGAAACTACTAGTCCGTCTACTCGCCGTCATCGCGCTGCTGATTCCTCTTGTCTCGGCCCAAAACGCCCCCGAGAGCGCGCAGAAAAAGCCTCTCACCATTGAGGCCATCTTCGCCGAGGGCGGCATCACCGGACGCGGCCCCGAAAACCTCAAATGGAGCCCCGACAACACCAGGTTTTCTTTCATCCAGCGCGACGACACCGGCGAACACGGCGAGCTGTGGTACGTCGACGCCTCGACCGGCGAGAAAAAAATCCTGGTCAGCGAGGTCAAACTCAGCGCCCTCTCACCGCCCCTCAGCAAAATCAAAGACGAGCGCGAAAAGGAGCGCGTCACCCGCTACCACGTCGCCGCCTACCTCTGGTCGCCCGATTCCAAACATCTTCTGTTCGACTCTCAGGGCCAGCTCTGGCTCTACACCATCGAGAACGGCACGGCCGTCCAGTTCACCTCCGACGCCGAGCCCAGCGTCGATCCCAAGTTCTCCCCCGACGGCAGCCACCTTGCCTACGTCCGCAAGCACAACCTCTATTTGCGCCCCATCTCCGGCCGTGGCGAAAAGCAGCTCACCCACGACAAAGATGGAAACCTGCTCAACGGCGAAGTGGACTGGGTCTACGCCGAAGAACTCGACGTGCGCAGCAATTATTTCTGGTCGCCCGACGGCAAGGACCTCGCCTTCCTCCAGATGGACGAAACCCAAGTCCCCACCTACCCCATCACCGACTGGTTGCCCACGCATCCCAAGGCGGACCAGGAAAAATACCCCAAGGCCGGAGATCCCAACCCTGCCGTCCGCCTCGGTGTGATCAATGCCGATGGCGGCAAGCCCACGTGGATTTCCCTCACCCATGATCCGGACATCTACATCCCGCGCTTTGGCTGGATCCGCGACGGACTGCTGTGGGCCGAGGTCCTCAACCGCGCCCAGGACGAGATGGACCTCTACTTCATTGACGCCCACTCCCGCAAATCGCGCAAGGTGCTTGCCGAAACCGCTCCCGACGCCTGGGTCAACGTCAACGACGACTTCCACATTGTCAAGTCCGGCGACCGCTTCCTCTGGTCGAGTTGGCGTGACGGTACGACACAACTTTACCTCTACAGCTTCGACAAGCAGGACCCGCTCGCCGCCGCCGCCAAGCTCGAACGCCAGCTCACCAAAGGCGATTTCGAAGTGCTCGGCGTCCATGCCATCGACGATTCCGCCGGAGTCGTCTACTTCTCCTGCAACAAGGATGACCCGCGCCAGGAGCAGCTCTGCTCCGTGAAGCTCGACGGCGGGGACATGCAACGGGTCTCGCAGCAGGATGGAACCCACGCCCCCACCTTCGCCGACGACGGCAAACACTACGTCGACAGTTTCTCAGCCACCCTCACCCCGCCCAGTCTGTCGGTCTGCAGCGCCGGCGGTCCGTGCCAGAAAGTCTGGGATTCCCGCAGCCTCAACGATTTCGGCCTGATCGCGCCCAAGTACCTCGAATTCAAAGCCGACGACGGCACCACTCTCTACGGCCAGCTTCTGCTGCCGCCGGAAACTACCGGCAAAATTCCGTTGATCGTCAACCTCTACGGAGGCCCCGCAGCACAACTCGTGCGCAACGGCTGGCTCGGCACCACCGGTCTGTTCCATCAACTGCTGGCCCGCGAAGGCTTCGCGATCTTCTCCGTCGACAACCGGGGAACCCCCGGACGCGACCGCAAGTTCCACACCGCCATCCGCCACCAGTTCGGCGCCCTCGAACTCAAAGACCAGCTCACCGCGCTCGACCAACTACTCGCCCAGTACCCGCAGCTCGATCGCGCCCGCCTCGCCATCTGGGGATGGAGCAACGGAGGCTCCATGACCCCCTACGCGCTCACCCATTCCGACGTCTTCAAAGCCGGGGTCTCGGTCGCCCCAGTCACCGACTGGCACAACTACGACTCCATCTACACCGAGCGCTACATGGGACTACCGAAGGAAAATCCCCAGGGCTACGAGCAATCGTCAATGCCCAAGGTCGCCGGCAAGCTCCACGGTGCCCTGCTGCTGGCACATGGCACCAGCGACGACAATGTGCATTTTCAGAACAGCATCCAGATGATCGAAGGCCTGATCAAAGCCGGCAAGCAGTTCCGCTTCATGCCCTACCCGAACAAGACCCACGGCATCGGAGGCGCCGCCGACCGCGATCACCTGTTCCACATGATCGAAGACCACTTCAATCACGAGCTGAAGTAGCAAGGATCATGTGGGGACGGCCGCCCTTCGACTTCGCTCAGGGCAGGCTCTCGGCCGTCCAAGCGAGCGAAGCAAGCCGGGTTGTTCATTGATTATTCGATCCTCGTTTACACTTGTCATTCCGAGCGAAGCGAGGAACCTGGGTTTCTTTTCACAACGCGAGGACTGCATGCACCGCCTGACCCTCGGCGATTTCGAGCTGACCGCCGTCTCCGACGGCCTCTACCACTCCGACGGCGGCGCCTTCTTCGGCGTCGTTCCCAAGATCATGTGGCAAAGAAAAGTGAAGGCCGACGAGAACAACCAGATCCAGGTCGGCCTGAACTCGGTTGTGGTTCGCACCGGACATCACACGGTCTTGATCGAAACCGGCATCGGCAACAAGCTCGCCGAAAAGATGGTCAAGATCTACGGGCAACCGGCTGAGCTACTGAAGAACCTGGAGGCAGCCGGCATAGCCCCCGAAGACATTGACACCGTCATCAACACCCACCTGCACTTCGACCACTGCGGCTGGAACACCATCCGCCAGGGCGACAAGATCGTCCCTACCTTCCCCAAAGCCGAGTACTACGCTCAGGAAGGCGAGTGGCAGCACGGACGCCGCCAGCACGAGCGCGACGCCATCAGCTACATCAACGCCAACTACGACCCGCTCATCACTACCGGGCAGATGCACCTGCTGCACGGCGACCAGGAGATCGTGCCCGGCATCTTCGTCAAGATTTTTCCCGGCCACACCCAGAACATGCAAGCGGTAATCATCAAGAGCGGAGGCAACACGGCCTGCTACATCTCCGATCTCATTCCCACGAGCTGGCACTTGGACCTGACCTGGGTGATGTCCTTCGACCTCTTCCCCCTGCAAACCATCGAAAGCCGCAAGCGCTATTACGCGCAGGCAGTGCCGGAGAAATGGCTGACGATCTTCACCCACGACCCGACCAGGCCCTGGGCGTACGTGGAGAAGGATGGGATGGGGAAGATGGTGGCGCGAGCGGGGTAGCTGGTCCCGGCCATTCTCACGTGGAGACGGCCGCGCCTGGCCGTTCGGTCGAGCGCAGCTCGACAAGCTTTTCTCCGTGGTCTTTGCGGCTTTTCTTTGCGATCTCTGCGGTTAAAGATTTTGAAGGCTGGCTTCTGGTCGGGGTTGAAGGATCGCCTCGAAGAACTCCTCCACCCGCCCCAGAATCTCCGGCGCTGATTTCGACTCGTAGATCGCCTTCCGCAGCCCGGCCCCGCCCGGTACCCCATGCGTAAACCACGACGCGAACTGCTTCATCTTGCCTTCCGCGCCCGGCATCTCCTCTTCAATCAGCATCTGGAAGTAGGTCCGGATCATCTGGTAGCGGTCGGCTTCGGTGGGCTCGTCGTAAAGTGTTTGTTCCAGGTTATTGCCACTGCGCGCGAGATCCTTCGCTTCGCTCAGGATGACACCATTCAAACAGTACTGCGCGATCTGCCGGAAGATCCACGGATTCGACGCCGCCGTGCGCCCGACCATCACCGCATCGCATCCCGTCTGCGTCACCATCGCGCACGCATCTTCGGGCGTACGGATGTCCCCATTGCCAATCACCGGAATCTTCACCGCCGCCTTCACCGCGCCGATCCAATCCCAGCGCGCCTCGCCGCTGTAGCCCTGCTCGCGGGTGCGGGCGTGCAGCGCCACCGCGCACAATCCGCAGTCCTCGGCCAATTTGGCCAGTTCGACGCAGATGATCTCCTGATCGTTCCAGCCGGCGCGGAACTTCAC
>JBGPJK010000047.1:0-20178 GCA_041485425.1 Terriglobia bacterium
CAACCTACGTCGGCGGCTTGGGGTTCGGCATGAAGTGGGACATGGGCTGGATGCACGACACCCTCGCCTACTTTTCGCATGACCCGATTCATCGCGGCTATCACCACAACCAGCTCACCTTCCGCATGCTGTATGGCTTCACCGAGAATTTCGTGCTACCCCTGTCCCATGACGAAGTAGTCCACGGCAAAGGTTCTCTGATCGGCAAAATGCCGGGCGATGAGTGGCAGAAGTTTGCCAACCTGCGGCTCCTGTTCGGCTACATGTACGCCCAGCCCGGCAAGAAACTGCTCTTCATGGGGGACGAGTTCGGACAGGTGTGCGAGTGGGCGCACGATACCAGCCTGGAATGGCACGTGCTGCAGTATCCGCTCCACCGCGGGGTGCAGAGTTGGGTGGAGCAGTTGAATCGCCTCTACCGCAATCAGCCCGCCCTGCACCAACTCGATAACGATCCCGCCGGATTCGAGTGGGTGGATTGCAACGACAATGCCGCCAGCACGCTTTCCCTGCTGCGCAAAGCGAAATCCTCCAAGGAAACCATTCTCATCGTCTGCAATTTTACCCCGGTGCCCCGACCAGGCTATCGGGTGGGGGTGCCGTCGGGCGGATTCTGGCGGGAACTTCTGAACAGCGATGCCCCCGAATACGGTGGCAGCGGAATGGGGAATCAGGGCGGCCTCCAGGCTGAGCCTCACCCTGCCCACGGGCGTCCGTACTCCTTGAACCTGGTCCTGCCGCCTTTGGCGGCTGTGTTCCTGAAAGCCGAATGATCGTCGGTGCTGCCGACCTGTCGGCAGCCCTACCTCCAGACCTTCGAAATCAGGAACACAGCCATGGCCACGCTGGCAAGTCCCCTGCCCAGACCTGGCACGTATCGTGACATCTTTGAGGCTCGGTGGCGACGCTGGCTGGCAAGCAGGATCTCGACTTGATCCAGAATCTCGTCAACCGGCGTGCCTTTTGCCAGCGCAGCATCTACGAAATGGGGCGCTTCCCCCGGAACCGCTTGCCGGCCCGTGACCATGATCACGGGAAGCGTTGGTTTGCAACGCTTTAGCTCGGCAGCCAGTTCGGCGCCGTTCATGCCAGGCATTTCATAGTCGGAGATGACCGCATCAATATCAACTGCCCCGGAATGCAACAACTCCAGGGCCTGACGACCACCGCTGGCCACAATCACTCCATAACCATACCTGCCGAACAGCCTCTCGTAGAACTCTCGCATACCGGGATCGTCGTCCACGCACAACAACAGAGGACGTTTCATAGAGGCAGAACCTGGGTCGAACTTGGATCCCGCCCCCTCACTCCGGACGAGAATGCCCTCGATCCCTGCACGCTTGTCACCAGACGCAGCTCGTGATGAGGTGGGCCACGGCAGCAATGTGTCGCAAATCGCTGTCCCCATCGAGGGTGATGCAAAATGCGGTAGTGGCTCAGTAGTACGCGGAAACCCTGACCCGAAGCATGTTTCCACGAGTCATGTAGAGCGCCAGAACCTTTCCATGCGGATGAGCATTCGCCGTTTTACCCGCCTAACGAATGCCTTTTCCAAGAAGGTCGAGAATCATGCAGCAGCCGTGGCGCTCTGGTTTATGTATTACAACTTCTGCCGCGTCCACCAAACGCTACGGGTGACGCCCGCCATGGAAGCTGGCTTGACAGATCACGTTTGGACTATAGCCGAACTCGTTACCCTTACCACTTTGTGATCCCCGTACTTGCTTCCTCGATCCGCCTGGTATACCATCCGGCTTCCATCTTTAGGGCAGTACTTTAGTGACGTTTTCCCTTCTATGGCATCTAAATTGCTGAGGGAAGTTTGGTTACCGTCGAAACTCCTTCGTGACCTTGAGTGATCGTGGTACTGATCGCAGAATTGCCATATACCGATACACGCTGATAAGGGAGAATGGATGACAGAGTCGGTCGAGCTTAGGGAACACCCGATAATGATAACCCTACAAGACGCCATCTCAGGGGATGGTTTTTTGGCAGGCATCACGCTGTCCGGGCGTGCCTTGATGCGGAAGGAAGACGACGAAAAGTGGTGGATGTATGGTGTCCATCCTGCCGGGATTGCGGAGTCCGGAACGACCATCGAAGAAACTTTTTTGCGTTTTCGCAACAAATACAAGGAAACCCTGTTCGATATTGCCCAAGAAAATCGGAGCTTCGATACGTTCAAGGCTGAAGTCGAACGCTTCTTCTACGAAGGGGATGATGACGAGCAATTGTGGGAAAAGGCTCTGCTAGCTATCCGCAGCGGGGCCATCGCACCACCTGCGCCATTCTCGAATTTACCGAGAGAATCGCCCGAATCTAAGCCTTCCCAGATTACAGTTGAACGCCTAGACCGTAAAGATAAGCGATTTGTGCCGAGCGACAATGTGACGGACACCTATTCCGTCCCGATGGCGCAAGCCGCTTAATGTCGGCCTCCGTTGCCTACACTGATGTTGAGCGCATGCTGCGCGAATGCGCCAAGGGCTTCACTGTGCGGTTAGCGAATCATAGCCGCGTTGTCACCTACAACAAAAAGGTCTACCGAACCCTACCGAAGTTTGACAAGATCGAAATCGGCCATATCCGCAAGATGGTTCGCCATCTCGAAATTAACAAAGACTGTGTCGAGAAGCATGGCGTTATTTAAACCCGCCAACCAAGCACCGCTGCCGTTAGTTTCACATTGAGCCACTACCCAAAATGCGGCTACTCCCCCCACTAACATGGCCCCGTGCTAGACGCCCCTGAGCCATCGCGCCGGCACAAGCTCTTGTCTACGCCCTTGATCCCGAGGCCAAAACCACGCGTGTCGCTCTGGCTTCTCCTGGGCGATGTCATCATCTTCGTGGCTTTGTTTCTCTTCGCGGTAGGCCACCACTGGAGCAAGGCTTGCCTACTGGGCACCTTGATTGCCATTCCATCTTTTATTTTGTGGTTCGTCGCTAAGCTGCAACTGGGCAGCTCGTTCACCACCACCGCGCAAGCTCGTGAGCTGGTGACCCACGGCCTCTACTCCAGGTTCCGTAACCCCATTTATTTCTTTTCTTCGCTCGCGGTGCTGGGAATCGCCATCTGCCTGCACAATGCCTATTTCTATGCGTACTTGGTGATCCTGATCGCGGTCCAACTTTGGCGGATTAGCCGCGAGCAAAAGGTCCTGCAGGAAACATTTGGCCAAACCTACCTGGAATACAGACGGCACACCTGGTTCTGAACTATGCCCTCAGCAGCCATCGCGCCCATCCGTCCTCTCAGGAACGACCTCTGCGACAACAGATACATTCGGCGGTGATAATAGGACGATCCCCTGCCCGTTCGGCCGTCACACGATGGCTTAGGATGGGCCTGCTGCCCTGGCCCGTTGTGACTCGGAGATGATTTTTCACGGATGGAGGTTCTCCATGGAAAAGCCAACCCTCGACAAGTTTCCCAAACAGGTGCTCGCGGGAATCGATATCCAGACGGCCTTCATCCTCTCCCGTCTGATCATCGCCACCGAAAGGCTCCAGGTCTTCCGCAAGCTGCACGGGAAGCGCATGACGGCGGATGCGATCGGAAGAAGACTCAAGATCCACCGCTTTTATCTCCTGCCCTTTCTGAACTGCCTGGTTTCTCTGGGACTGCTGCGCAAGGCGAACGCCAGGTACTGGAACACGCCTTTCGCTGAGAAGTACTTCATCGCCGAGCGCTCAGTCTATTGGACTCGCCAGTACTCGGCGGAATGCGCGCAGCGGTACGAAGCGCTCACCGGGCTGGAAAAGACCCTCGCGTCGGGAAAGCGGCGTCACCAGACAAAGCGATTGAAGCCGCGCAACTATCTGGAGCGCATGCGGCGGGACCAGCGCGAGGCCGAGGACTTCACCCAGATGCTGTTCTACCTTCACCAGGGGGATGCTGAAGCGCTCGCCAGCTACCTCGACCTGTCGGATCATCGGGCAGTGCTCGACGTGGGCGGCGGCTCGGGTGTGATGTCCATCGCCTTGGCGAACAAGAACCCCCACCTGCGTGCCTGCATTCTCGACATCGCTCCGGTTTGCCAGATTGCCGCCAGAAACGTGAAGCGAGCCGGGCTCTCCCGGCGAATTCGCACCCGGGCTGGGGACATCCGCCAAACCTTGCCGGCTGGCTACGACGTCATTATCTTCTGCGACGTAGGTGCGGTTTCGGCGCAGCTCTTGCGGAATGCCTACCAGCGCCTGCCTGCCAACGGACTCCTGGTTCTGGCGGACCGTTACCTCGCAGACGACGGCACCAAGCCCTTGGAGCGCCTGGCTGCGCACTTCGTCGGTTCTTCCTTCGGGCTGGCAACCCGCCGGGATATGGTGCAGGCGGTGAAGTCTTGCGGCTTTCAGGCGGTCAAAGCCCGGAAAATTTACGAGGATGTGTGGTTCATCACCGGCGTTAAGCGAGTTGGACTCTCTGAGGTGTGACACAGGCGACACGGGAGCACTGGCGAGACCAGGCTTTGGCGCCTGCTCCCTGCCATGGCCCCGTGCTAGACTCCCCTTAGCCGTCGCCCATGCGGATTCTCACCCGCTACATACTGCGCGAAGTCACGTCCCATGCCCTGATTGGGATCGCGGTGTTCACCTTCGTCCTGTTCACCCGCGACTTGGGACGAATCCTGGAACTGGTGGTGCGCAACAGCGCGCCCCTCCCCAGCGTGGCGGAAATCTTCTTTTTCACCGTCCCGGTAGCGCTGACCTTCACCATCCCGGCCGGCGTGCTGGTGGGCATTCTGATCGGCCTCAGCCGGCTGGCCGCCGACAGTGAAATCACCGCCATGCGCGCCAGCGGCATCGGAGTCTGGACCCTTCTCCGCATTATCTCCATCTTCGTCGTAGTCGCGTGGCTCCTGGCCCTGGCCAACGGAGTCTATTTGGCGCCCGAGTCCCAAGCCGCGCTGGGACGCCTGCAAGACCGGCTGAAAACCTCGCAGGCCTCGTTTGAGGTCCAGCCGCGTGTGTTCTATGAAGGCTTTCCAAAAATTGTCCTCTACGTTCAGGATGTGAAGAGCGCGCAAGGCGCGGCTATCTGGAAAGGCGTCTTCCTGGCCGACATCAGCACGCCCTCCGCGCCCCGCATCACGCTGGCGCAGGAGGGCATCCTCATCAGCCAGGGACCGGATACGCTGCACCTCCACCTGGTCAACGGCGCGACCCACGAGACCGATCCCAAGTTTCCCGACCGCTACCAGATTTCTACTTTTCAGCAGACCGACATCCCCATCCAGGTACCGCAGACCGACACCAAGCAGGACCAGGAGGCGGTCCCCGTAGCGGAGTTGGGCACCTGGCAATTGCTTGCCGACGCGCACAAGGTCAAGAAGGGGCCTTCCCGCTGGTATTTCATTGAGTTCCACCGCCGCTTTGCCCTGCCCACCGCCTGCCTGGTCCTGGCCCTGGTTGGGATCCCGCTCGGGCTCTCCTCGAAAAAAGGCGGTAAGTCCACCGGGTTCGTGCTCACCATATTGCTGGTCTTTGCCTACTACTCCGCATCCTTGGTGGGAGTGTCGCTGGCACGCCAAGGCAGGGTATCGCCCGGGGTGGGCGTGTGGCTCGCCGATGTGGTGTTCTTCCTCATGGGCGCGTTCCTGCTCTGGCGAGTGGAACGCCGGCCGTTTGAGATCGGTCCGGTTCGCAGCTTGTGGGAGCCCCTGAAAGCCAGGTTGCAGGGAGGCGGAGGAATCCCGCGGCGCCGCAACCGCGAAGAAGACGTCTTTGAACGCGCCGCCAGCCGGCGACGCGTCTTCCGCGCTCGCTTCCCCATGATCCTGGACGACTACGTCCTGCGGGATTTCCTGGTCTACCTGGCCATGATCGTGGCCACATTCCTTATGTTGCTGCTGGTGTTCACCCTGTTCGAACTGCTGGGTGACATCCTGCGCAACCAGATCTCCCCCTTGGTCGTGGGTGAATACCTGCTCAACGTGGCGCCGTATTTCCTGTACAACATCACTCCCCTGAGCATTCTGCTGGCCGTGCTGGTTACCTTCGGCCTGATGCAGCGCTCCAACGAGATCACCGCCATCAAGGCCACCGGGATCAGCATCTATCGCATTGTGGTGCCCGTGCTGCTGGCCTCGGCGCTGCTGGCCACGGGGCTGTTTTTCTTCGACCAGTTCTATTTGCCGCACGCCAACAAGCGTCAGGACGCGCTGCGCAACCTGATCAAAGGCAAGCCGGCGCAAACCTACCTCAACCCCGACCGCAAATGGATTTTCGGGCAGCGCTCCACCATCTACTACTACCAGTTGTTTGATCCTGACCGCGATCAGTTCGGCAACCTCGCGGCATTTCAGTTCGACCCCAAGACCTTTGAATTGACCCACCGCATCTACGCCGAGCGGGCGCATTGGGCCGAAGCTTTGGACCGTTGGGTTTGCGAGCAGGGATGGGAGCGCGACTTGCGTGGTTCCGCCATCGGGAACTATCGCACCTTCGACGTCTCCACCTTTACCGCACTCAGCGAGCCCCCCACCTACTTCAAGAAGGAAGTAAAGCAATCGTCAGAGATGAACTATGAGGAGTTGCAGCGCTACATTCACGACCTGCAGCAGAGCGGCTTTGATGTCGTGCGGCTTCGGGTGCAATTGCAGAAGAAATTTGCGTTCCCTTTCATTACCCTGGTGATGGCGGTGCTGGCCATTCCGTTTTCGCTCTCCGGGGGAAAACGCGGCGCCATTACCAGCGTCGCTGTCGCGGTGGGTATTGCCGTGGTGTACTGGACCGTATCCGGCCTGTTCGAGGCCATGGGCAACGTCAATCAGTTGCCACCCTTGCTCGCCGCCTGGTCGCCCGACCTGATTTTCGGCATGTTGGGCGGGTACCTGATCTTGAAGGTGCCGACGTAGCCAGCTCACCGCGACCCGGAACCGCCAGAACCTACTTCAATGCCACCGCCGAGGGCTGGCCTCCGGTGGCTACTGGTTTGCCAACCAGCCGCAGCGCTCCCGTTGGAACCCCTGCCGTCGTCGTAGCGATTAGATAAGCGGAAATCGACGACGACCCGATGTTGGTCACATAAACGTACTGCCCGCTCGAGGGAATGGCAATCGACACCGGAGTCGTCCCGGTAGAAATGGCGGCCGGGTTGGTGGCGGTCAGGACACCGGTAGCGGGGCTGATCTGATATCCCGAGACCAGATTCGCTTGCTTGTCGGCTACATATAGAAACTCACCCGAGGGGGTTGCCGCCAGGGCCACCGGGCCCGGTTGTGCCGAGAACGGTGAACCCGTGACCAGCGTCAGGCTGCCATCCGCCGACGGGCAACTGCTGCTGACCGCCGCGCAGATGGCGAATCCACTGACATTGTTGGAGCCCGAATTGGCCGCGTATAAAAAAGTTCCACTGGCGTTTCCACCGGAAAACTGAGTGACGGCGGTGGCCAGCCCGGAGGGAGTGATCCCTTTCGTCGTGTACGGCGACCCCGCAACCGGCATCGTCAGCGCCCCGGTGGTGGAATCGAAGTTGTACGCGGACACCGTTCCATCCAGGTTGTTTGCCACGTAGAGCACGTTAAGCTTCGGCGCCACCGTGACCGCTACCGGATCGCGGCTGGGACTGGTGGGAAACGGCGAACCGGAGACCTCCGTCAGCGTGGTGCCGGAGATGGAGAAGACCGAGATATTGTCCGATCCCTGGTTGGCGACGAACAGGAATTTCCCTCCGGAATCTATCGCCAGACTCACCGGATCGATGGCCACGGCCATCGGGTTCGTGGTGGCCGGCTGGTTCGGAGTGACCCCGGTCACGGTGCCGTCGGAGTTGACCGTGAAGAGTGCGATGTCGTTGGACCCTTTGTTGGCTACGAAGGCGGCGTTGCCGTCGGGCGTTATGACCATCGCGGTCGGCACGCTGTTCATGCCCGTGGTGACTGCCGATCCTTGCGAGGTCAGCGCGCCGGTGCTTAAGTCCACCGCAAAAGAGGACACCGACATGTCGCCCTGCGTGGCGACCAGAAGATCTCCCGTGCCACCACCACCTGGCGAACTACTGCTGCTGCAAGCGGTCAAGACACTCAGCAAAGCCACCACCAGCAGACTTACCCACGCACGAAACCTCATCGCCATTCTTTCTCCCTGTTGCGCCTCAACCCCCGGAATGCACATGCAAACCCCGCGCCAGACCGGATTTGAGACTGTTCAGTGTACCCATTTGTGTATCAGGAATGCACGCGAAGCGCAAACCTCGTAGTGGTTGGAACCCGTCCGAATTGAGAAGGTTGCCCCGGGGACAGCCTCCGGGACAAGCGGCGCACTGGGCAAGCAGACGTTGAATAAATGGGACACCACCTCCAACGACTACTATTGGAACGTTACCTGCAACCTCACCCACCAGGGCGGAATTGACCCGGAGTGCAATTACCACCGCATCCTGGAGGACCTGACCCGGGGATCAAGCGTTACCCCAACCTGCAGCAGGTGTTCCTCACCACCCGCACCTACGCCGGCTATGCCCGGAATACCGGCACTGCAGGCGGGGCGACGGCAGGCTGCGTCAGCCCCGAGCCCTACAGCTTCGAAGAAGGCTTTGCCGTGCAAAAGCTGATCGTGGCCCAGATCAACGGAGGAGGCGACGATAACTACTCCGGCCCGGTGGACTACAGCAACGCTCCCTGGTTCGACTGGGGTCCGTACCTGTGGACCAGCGGGGCACAAGGACGCAGCGACCAGCTTGTCTGGTGCGGCGGGCAACCGGGCATCCCGTGCCAAGGCAACTATGATGTCCGCACCGGCGACCTCGGTAACGACAATTACTGGGGCGACTACACCCACCCCAACGCTAACGGCCAGAAGAAGGTGGCAACTCAGCTTGTCTATTTCTTAACCAACCAGGGCATTTTGCTTGGCTCCCAAGTCCACATTACCGATTGGGTCAAGGATTGGATCGGACGGTAGGAAAGCAGATCGCGGCGGATGGTTCTCTTACACCATCCGCCGCGACTCGAAGACCTGTCGAAGGTGGGACAGCGCGCGATTTGCTTGTCGCATCGGCGTGCCGTCTGCCCTGGCGATGGGATCAAGACCGCGAGTGCCATGGCAAATCGGCGCCGTCTGATCGCTGGCGCCGTTATTCAGGGAAGTCCGCAGTTGTAATCGGATTCGTTGCGAAGCCGTGATATGCAAGCCCATCGAAGCTGTATCCGCCTACGATCTGACCACTCCTATTGATGCCGGTTGCGAAAGTATATTTTGCCCCGGGATACATGAGCGAGATGAATTTCCCATTCCTTAAGGCAAAGCCGCACAGGCAACCATCGGGTATCGCGTACCACCCGACGATGATTCCGCTATCGTTGATGCCAAGAGCGGCCGTCTGCTCAGCTCCAGGAAAGTCCACGTTGCGAAACCTGCCATTCTTAGCCAGATACCCGAAATTGAAGACGCCACTGAATGTGGTTCCCACAACTAGACCGTTATTGTTGACACCGTTGGCTAAGGCGTAGGTATACGATCCTGGAAAGTTGACGGTCTTGTAGCGGCCATTGACCAACTCGAATCCCTTGGTTGAGAATAACGATCCAGCCTCGCCAACCACAACCCCGGCGTTATTGATTCCCAAGCCATAGGTGGCTGCATTGCTGCCGTCCTTCAAGGTAGTGAACGTAGCTCCATCGTAAAGGAAGCCGACCGCCGTGGTGCGCTGGCTGGGTAGCTGGGTAGCGTAGCCGACGATCAGACTGGAATCATTAATTCCTCCGGGAATGGTCTCGTCTTGGCCGGGGTAGTCGAAAAAGGTGAGTGTTCCGTCGCGGTATAGAAACCCGCCCAGGGCTCCGCTAGTGCTCTGTCCGTAAAATCCCACCATGTCTCCCGCTGTGTTGATGCCATTAATTTCAGTTACAGCAGCCCCGGGCACATCAATAGTAGTGAAGGTCAGGTTGGCTGGAGTGATGATCGAATCCGACTGGGCCAGCACCAGCAAGGCACAACAAAGCAGAAGCAGAGGAGTAAATTTGCGAAGAAATCTCATAGACCCTCCAACGGCTCGAACTGCGTGGCGGTGGGTGCTGAAGCCACGGCCACCTGGCAGCAGCCTGGTCGCTCGAAATAGGCGTCTGTGATCGGGCTGGTCACAAAGCCATGGAAAGCTACCCGGTCAAAACTGTAGGTTCCGACGATCTGTCCTGATTTGTTGATGCCGGCAGCGAGAGTCCACACCGCTCCTGGATAACTGAATGAGACATACTTCCCCTTCTGGAAGGCGAAACCATGAAATTCATTCGTACCTGTTGGGTTGTACCATCCGACAACAATCGCCTCATCATTCACGCCCAGAGCTGCGGTCTGCTGGGCTCCGGGAAAGTCAGCGTTCCGAAACTTTCCGTTCTTGGCAACATACCCGAAATCCGAGACACCACTAATCGTGAAGCCCACAACTAAGCCCCGATTGTTGACGCCGTTGGCGAAGCCGTAGGTGTACGATCCGGGAAAATTGATGGTTTTGTAGCGCCCGTTGACCAGCTCAAATGCCTTGGTCGTGAATAGCGATCCGGCAGAGCCGACCACCACCCCCGCATTGTCAATTCCAAAGCCGTAAGTGGCGGCATTGTTGCCGTCCTTCAGAGTGGTGAACGTAGTTCCATCGTAGACAAAGCCCACCACGGTACCACGCTGCTCGGCGTTCTGGGTCGCAGAGCCCACGATCAGTCCGGAATCGTTGATCCCCCCGGGAACGGTGACGGTCTGGCCCGGGTAGTCAAAAGAGGTGAACGTACCGTTGCTGTAGAGGAAACCGGAGTCGGGCCCGCTCGTGTTCTGTCCGAAAAACCCCACCATGTCTCCCGCGGTGTTGATGCCATTAATCTCAGTTACAGCAGCCCCCGGCACATCAATAGTAGTGAAGGTCAGGTTGAGGTCAGGGGTGACTGAGTTCGACTGGGCCTGGGCCCGCGGGACATAGATCGGAACATAGATCAGCGAAAAGGTGAGGACGACAAGGATGGCAAGAGTGAAGCTGCGAAGAAACATCATGGACGCCGCCTCCAGATGGCGGCAAGGGGGGAACCAGAGCCTAAACTTGAGGCATTATCCTTCGGGCTCTTTCCGCCGTCAACTTGAAAGAGTTTGCGCACTCGGCCAGGCGAGTTACAAGCCTTTTGCGGGGAAGGCCTCCATAGCTCTACGAGGGCGTTGCGCTGCAACCGGCAGATCGTGGATCAGTCCTATCTGGCTGCCGGCCGAACCCTGAGTTTCCCCTAGCCTTTGTGGCTAGCCTAGCTTCGACTGTTCTTCGATGCGGCCCAGGGTGACCGTTTCAGGCGCAGGCGTCGGCTCCGCCGGCAGCCGAATCTCGACCATCAATCCCCCTTCCGGCCGGTTCGCCGCCTTGACGGTCCCGCCGTGCAGGCGCACCGCGCGTTCGGTAATGGCCAGACCCAATCCCACTCCGCCGGTCTCGCGGCCACGGGCGTCGTCCATGCGGTAGAACGGCCGGAACAGCTTGTCGAGTGCTTCGTCCGGCACGCCCGGACCGGAATCCGTCACCCGGATAATGGCCTCGGGACGCCCCCCACCCGGCCCGCACTCGAGATGGACATGCACGTCTGTGCCCTCGTGGGTGTAGCGAGTCGCATTGCGCACCACGTTTTCGATGGCGCTGCGCAGCAGGCTCGGGTCTCCTGTGACTACACCGTCGTCGCTGATCACACACTCCACGTGGCAATGGCGGCTTTGTGCCTCGAAGTCGGCGTCGGTCGCGACCTCCGCTACCAGCTCTCCGAGATCGACCGCAATCGGGCGCATGGCGTCCGCGCCGCCCTCCAGCCGCGCTACGGTCAGCAAGCGGCCGATGAGTTCATTCAGGCGCTCCGCTTCCAGTTCGATGCGGTCCAGTGTGCTCTGGGCCTCGGCCCCAGTCCGCTGCCGCACCAGCCCCAGCGCCACATTCAGGCGTGCCAGCGGAGAACGCAACTCGTGCGAAATGTCCTTCAGCAGACGGCCCTGGGCGTTTACCAGGTTTTCCAATCGCTCGGCCATCCCATCGAAGTCCCGTACCAGTTCGGCAATTTCATCGTGGCCGCGGCTGCGGGAGATACCCGCCCGGGCCGTCAGGTCACCCGCCGCCAGACGCTGCGTGGCCGCCCGCAGCCGCACCACCGGCGCCGTCAAGTATCGTGCCAGGAGATAACACACCAACCCTGAGGAAAGGATGGCGATGAAAATACCCAGCCCCGGCACACCGTGCAGCCCGAGGAACGCGTGCTCCTCCGGAGGCAGTTCGATCACCAGCATGTAGGTCTGTCCCTCGGGCGTGGTCAGCGATTGCCGCAGAAACTGCCACGGTCCGAACCTGCCCCAGAAACTGTCGGCGGTGCGCACCTGCCCGCGCCGCACCCGCTCAATCCACTCTGGCGGCTTGCGCCCGCTCAGGTCTTTTCCCTGGCCGTCGAATAGAAAAAAGCGCACGTGCTGGCTCTCGTGCAGGCTCCGCAGGTAGCGCCGCGCCCCCTCTTCTCCGCCGCTCTGGTAGGCCTGCACCGCGTCGCTCAGAAAGTTGGGGGTCAGCGCCTCCACCGTTGCCATCTCCCGGGTGGGGCGCATCGCCATGGTCACCAGGATGGCCAACACCAGGAACAGCGCCTGCGCCATCCAGTAGGAAAGGAAGATTCTGACGAACAGGCTTCTCATGCGCCGCTCCTGGCCTTCTCGCTGGGACGCGCAAAGATGTAGCCCACGCCACGCACCGTCTTGATATGTTCCGTCTCGCCTTCGGAGTCGCCCAGCTTCTTGCGCACCTTGCTGACGTGCATGTCAATGCTGCGGTCAAACGGCGAAAACTTGCGGCTCAAGACAGAATCCACCAGGCGCTCGCGGCTGACCACGCGCCCGGCTTCACTGAGCAAAACCTGCAGCAGGTTGAACTCCACCGAAGTCAGATCGACCAGCTTGCCCGCCTGGCGCACGGTGCGCGTGGCGGGATCGAGTTCGATGTCACCCACCCGTAACAGCTCACCCGGTTGTGTCCCTTCCGCTCTTTCCGGAGACCTGGTCCGTCGCAGGATGGCGTGAATACGCGCCACCAGTTCTCGGGGATTGAAGGGCTTGGGAAGGTAGTCGTCTGCGCCGATCTCCAGGCCCACAATGCGGTCTACATCTTCGCCGCGGGCTGTGAGCAGCAGCACCGGAATGCGCGAAGTGGTGCGGATCCTTCGCAGCACTTCGAAGCCATTGAGGCGGGGCAACATCACGTCCAGCACAACCAGGACGTAGTTCCCACTCAGCGCGCGCTGCAAGCCGCGCTCTCCGTCGTAGACAGATTCGATCTGAAAGCCCTCGGCCTCCAGATACTCGCCGACCAGGCTGCACAGTTCCACGTCGTCGTCAATGACCAGGATGCGGTCCATTGTCCTGCTTATGTTTTACAACACCCGGTTCAGGTAGCGCGTAAAGAATTGTCACCCCCGCCGCCGTAACCCTTTACAAAACTTTACTCCGGTTGACCGACTCTTTACCCCACTTCGTGCCGGAAAGTGTTCTTATCAGTGAACGCGGATTCACACGTTTTGGGATGGGAGAAATTCCCGGGAGGATTTATGAAGTCGAGTCGTATCACAACAGTGGTTACGGTGCTTGCGATCACACTCGTGGCGGCCTTCGCCTTGTCGCAGACCGTGCAGCCGGCGCACATGCACGGTGGTGGGATGTTCGGGGAACACATGCTGGGTTTCTTTGCGGATTACCTGAACCTGACCGACGCGCAACAAACGCAGATCAAGCAGATCATGGAAAAAGAGAAACCCGCCATGCAGCCGTTGTTCCAGCAGATGGCCCAAGGCCATCAGGCGATGGCGCAGCTCGTGCAAAGCGGCAATTTCGATGAAGCCAAGGCACGCGAGATCGCGTCACAGCAATCCTCGACCTTGATTGAGATGGAAGTGCAGAAAGCCCGGGTCGAGTCCGAAATGTTCCAGGTGCTGACCCCGGACCAGAAGACCAAAATGGTCGAGTTCATGCAAAAGCACGAACAAAGAATGATGAAGCACATGCAGCAGCCGCCACCGCCGAACCAGTAACCTGCATGCTCCGGCAACTTTTTTTGGCCACGGAAACATGGAGAATCAAGCTCTTCTCTCCGACTCTGTGTTTCTGTGGCGTTTTTTGAAAGGTGGCTAGGGTCGTGTCCAGTTCAGCGGTTCCAACCGAGTTCGTCAGCGCGATCGTTGAAGAAATGGCCTTGGGAGTGGACGCAGCCGTCGAATGCTGGATGGCACAGATCGAACGTGCGCTCCAGGACACCCGGCTGACTACCCTGGGGCGGCTGCATGCCGTCCAGGAAATCCTCGCCCACTATAAGTGTCTGACCGGCAAAACCCAACTGCGGTGCCGGCGAGGCTGATGCCCCGAAATTGCATGCGGCGGACCTTGCTATGAATACCGAAGAACTCTTTTCCTATCTGATGAACTCCGGATGGCTGTTTCTTGCGGGCTGGACGGTCGCGCTCGCGCTGATCTGTCTGGTCGTGTTTCGCCACGACTAGCCACAGCCCGTGCTGGCAAACCGTTGCTCCGCAGCGCGATCTCCCGGCGAAAACTGAAGCCGCTGCTGGTAGAATCGCATCTATTAGCACATGCTGCCCAAGAGCCTGCGCCCCCTCTTCCCGTATCTCAAGAAGTATCGCCGCAGCTATGCGCTGGGCGCCATTTGTGTTCTGCTCCTCAACGGCATCTGGGTTCTTTTTCCCCAGGTGATCCGGCTCGCGGTGGATGGCCTGCAACTGGGCGTAACCCGCCACAAGCTCTTGACCTACGCCCTGCTGCTGCTGGCGGTGGCCGGCACCAAGGGCATCTTTCAGTTCCTGACCCGCTGGATCGTGATCGGCATCTCGCGCGAAATTGAGTTCGACCTGCGCAACGACCTTTTCCGCCACCTGGAAAGCCTGTCGTACTCCTATTACCAGCGCACCCGCACCGGCGACATCATGGCCCGCGCCACCAACGACCTCAATGCGGTGCGCATGCTGCTGGGTCCCGCCATCATGTATTCGGCGAACACCATCGTATTCACCGCCGGCGCGCTCGCCTTCATGCTCTCCATTAGTCCGAAGCTGACCTTTTACGCCTTTCTGCCGCTGCCCGTGGTGAGCATTGTGCTGCAGTACTTCGGACGACGGATCCACGACCGCTTTGAGCGGATTCAGGCGATGTTTTCCGACATCTCGGCCCGCGCCCAGGAGAATTTCTCCGGAGCCCGCGTGATCCGCGCTTATGTGCAGGAAGAGGCGGAGATTGCCGGATTCGAGGCTTCCAACAAGGAATATATTGCCCGCAGCCTGAAACTAGTCCGCTTGATGGGCATGCTCTGGCCCACGCTCGAAACCATGCTCGGCTTCGCCATCGTGCTGGTGCTATGGCTCGGCGGACGCGAAGTGCTTTACGGCCGCATGTCCGTTGGCGAATTCGTGGCGTTCAACACCTACATGGTGCAGCTCACCTGGCCGGTGATCGCGCTGGGTTGGGTCATCAACATTTTCCAGCGCGGTACAGCGTCCATGCTGCGCATTAATGAAATCCTGGTGGAGAAGCCGGAGATTCAGGATAGTGCGGAGGCAAAAGCTGCGGGCGCCCCCACCACCCAGGCCATCCAAGGCGAAATTGAGTTCCGCGGCTTGAACTTCGCCTACAACGGCACCCCGGTTCTGCACGATGTCAACCTTCGCATCCCTGCAGGCAGCAGCCTGGCGATCGTGGGCCCGACCGGATCGGGCAAGACTACCCTGGTCAGTCTCATTCCCCGCATCTACGACGCCACGCCGGGAACTGTGCTCATCGACGGCAGGCCCATCCGCGAATATCCTCTCGGTTTCCTGCGTCACAACCTTGGCTTCGTCCCTCAGGAAACCTTCCTGTTCAGCGAAACCGTGCGCGAGAACATTGCCTTCGGAAAAGAAAAGGCCAGCGACCAAGAGGTGCGCTCGGCGGCCGAGGCCGCCAGCATTGCGGCAGAGATTGAAAGCTTCCCGGAACAATTCCAGACCATGGTCGGCGAGCGCGGTATCACCCTCTCCGGCGGGCAGAAGCAGCGCTCCGCGATTGCCCGCGCCATCATTCGCAACCCCCGCATCCTGGTCCTCGACGACGCGCTCTCCAGTGTGGACACCCACACCGAAGACAAGATTCTCAACCACCTGCGCGAGATCATGCGGGATCGCACGACCATTTTCATCTCGCACCGCGTCTCCACCGTGCGCAATGCCGACCAGATTGCCGTGCTGCACAGCGGTCGCATCGTAGAATTAGGCACCCACGACGAACTCATTGCCCAGAACGGCTACTACACCGACCTGTACAACAAGCAGTTGCTGGAAGAGGAACTGGCCGAGGTGTAATTGCCGATTTTCAATTGCCCGTTGACCATTGAAAATCGGAAATCCCTGCAAGCGCCCTGGCAGTCTTCTTAATGTACATGGCTTGGGGCGGTCTGTTCTCGTGTCTGCCCTTTCGATGTGATGAACGCGTCGGCAGGCGCTCTTCCTAGCAGGGGTACGGCGGGTTATTGCCTTGTCCTTGTAAACTGAGTAGCATCCATGCGGGAGATAATGCGCATGAAGCGACTAATTGTTCACGCGACCATGGCCCTCCTGATTGTACAGGGGACCTTGCAGAGCGGGAGCACTCAAGTTTCGGTCGGAGATATACTGTCGCACGTCACTCCGGACAAAGACACGAATTCTCAGACGGCATCTCAGGCTCAGACGGCTCCACAGTCCTGCGGAGGGCTTCAGTTAGCTCCAACGCATCCTCAGGCAAGCATGGCTTACTTGATGCGGAACAGGCTCAGTTCCCGTCTGGATAATATTCCCATCATCGTTTACAGTTCGCTCGACATCAATGCATACACCCTTATCGGTGCGCAACGGGCAAGCGGCGGTGTTATCTGCATTCCTCAAGGCACGGTTGTTTTCTTTCAAGAAGCGCCAGACGAATTGGCAGCGGTGATTGCGCATGAGATGGGTCATGCGATTGACGAAGCGTGCCGCTTCCCTCGCACGACTGCCGCACAGAATCAGTGGTGCGAGGACCGCGCTGATGAGGTCGCGTTCACTCTTCTAGTCAACTCAAATCCGCCGTTCAATCCCACTGCTTTGGCGGGTGCGTTCGGTCGTTTGGAGGGTTTGCGTGGCGGCACCGGCACAGGGCTGTTAGCGCGTGTGAGCAACTGGAGCAGCACCCACCCAATCACGCCGGACAGGGTCGAGCACGTCCATCAAATGCTCCTGAAATGGGCCGCTGCACGGCAATAGGAGAGAGGCATCATCCCGACTCACAGACTCATGGAAAACGAGGCATCCAAGACCCGGTCAATGGACATCGCGTTCCTTGTGGATTCAGACAACCTTAGGGGTCTGGAAAAGCTTTTAGGCGAAATTAAGGGCGCTCTGGAATACAAGGTAAAGTTCTCTGATGGGTCAACAATCAAATATCCCAACATTGAGGACATAATCGCTCAGCCTAACTCTGGCAAACGGTTCATCGTTTCGATTCTTGCAAGCGTCGAAGGACATGCAGGACAGTCGGCATTTTTGACCCTGCGAAATGACCCTGAACCGTCCGTTGAATACACGATTAGTGGCCCTCAACGGAACGTGATCTACTTTGCGGACAAGTTGGACGATTGGATTGCATCTTTTCGGCAGTGGTACTCAGCTTTTTTCTCCTCTCGTCTCGGTGCTCTCGCTGCACTTGCCGCATTCGTTCTACCTTTATTTCTCGCTGACAAAATCCAATACCTTTTCCCTGCAAACAAGTCATGGATGCCGCCGACAACAATTGTTGTTGTTGCCGTGGCTGAATACTGGACCTTCAAGCTTTTCCCTCGTGCAACGTTTGCTATTGGGCAGGGAGCGAGGCGGCATCAATTCTTCAGCATGATCCGCACTACAGTTCTTGCGGGCTTTGTGATCTCCCTCCTTGCGAGTGTGCTGGCTAATTGGTTGACGCGGCACCTCTGAGGTATGATCTGCCGGAAGCCCTCCCCATCCGCATTGAGGGGACAAGCCGTCGTTCGCAGCCCTCAATGGCTCGGCTCTAGCACGGCGGCTTGTTCATTTCATCGAAGGTGGATTTTCGTCATGGACTCGAGTTTCCATCATTCCTTCAAAGTGATACCCGGTGTCCGGCTCAATTCAGCCTTGCTGACTGGGTGAAGGTCGCCGGTGCGGCACATGTATGTTTGGCAAAGGAAATGAAAAACCACCCTTAATGCATCGAGTGGTCACTCCCGAACTGCTCGACAGCGATTCCGGCACACCCGCCGAGATCGCTGCGTCCCTTGCCGATTTGCGGCTGATCAATCGCTGGTTCGGAGGAGCTGCCACCACCCGATGGATGGTGGAGCATGCGGCCCGGCAGATTGGCGCGACGTCGCTTTCCTATCTGGAAGTCGCTGCCGGTTCCGGCGATTCCTCCGACTTCACCCGCCGGCGCCTGCAGCATCGCGGAGTGCAAATGGAAATCACCTTGCTCGACCGCGCCCGCTCTCACTTAACTAACGGCTGCCGGGCGGTAGTGGGCGATGCTCTCGCCCTCCCCTTCCGCGACGCGAGTTTTGATCTGATCGGTTGCGGCTTGTTCGCGCACCACCTGTCGCCCGTGCAACTCACGGACTTCGTCAACGAGGGTCTGCGGGTCTGCCGGGTCGCGGTGTTGATCAATGACCTCATTCGACATCCCTTACACGTAGCACTGGTTTATGCCGGATATCCTCTCTATCGCAGTCGTCTCACCCGCCATGACGGCCCGGCCTCGGTGCGCGCGGCGTACACTCCAGACGAAATGCGGACATCACTTCAACAGGCACGGACAGCGCGAGTCGAGATCTACCGCCATTACCTGTTCCGCATGGCAGCGATCGCGTGGAAACGTTGAGGCGTTTGCGGGGCGTCTGAGCCCCGCGCCGAAATCCTGAGCCAGGCGAAGGAGCTCAGAGTGATGTACGACCTGCTTATCATCGGTGGGGGACCGGCGGGCACGTCCGCAGCCATCACGGCCGCGCGCCAGGGTGCGCGTGTGCTCTTGCTCGAACGCGGACGCTTTCCGCGTCACAAGGTATGCGGCGAATTTGTATCCGCCGAGTCTCTCGACTTGCTAGCCGCCCTTTTCGATTCGGGACACGCGGCGCTGCTACGCGACGCCATCCGCATTCCCCACGCGCGCTTGTTTCTCGACGGCCGCATCCTGCAAACCGGCGTCGATCCACCGGCCGCGAGCATCGCACGGCTCAACCTGGATGCCGCCTTGTGGGATTCGGCGGCTGGCGCCGGAGTCGATACACATCAACAGACTACGGTACAAGGTATGACTGGCTCCGGCCCGTTCCGGAGCACAACTTCGGCCGGAGAATTCCAGGCCCGCGCCGTGATCAATGCATCAGGGCGATGGTCCAACCTGAACCAACCGGAAAACGGCAAAGCCCGCGAAAAGTGGCTCGGCGTGAAAGCGCATTTTGCTGAGTCCTCGCCCAACCCTTCGGTGGACTTGTATTTTTTCGATGGAGGCTACTGTGGCGTACAGCCGGTAGAGGTGGTGGGCGCTGATTCAAATGGACGCGTGAACGCCTGTGCCATGGTGCGCGCCGATGTTGCCAGCACGTTGCCCGAAGTGTTTGCCCGGCATCGCGAGTTGCAGCAGCGCAGCCGCAACTGGCAGCCGCTCAGCGAACCGGTGAGCACCTCACCCCTGATTTTCCGCGAACCGCAACCCGAGCGGGACGGCATGTTGATGGCCGGCGATGCGGCGGGGTTTGTGGATCCCTTCGTGGGAGATGGAATCTCCCTCGCGCTGCGCAGCGGCGCATTGGCCGCGCGGTGCCTGGCTCCGTTCCTGCGCCAGGAAATTTCCCTGCTGGAAGCGGTGCGCCAGTACCGTTTGTTGTATGAAAAACAACTCGCGAGCGTGTATCGGACGTCGTCGAAAATCAGGCGGATGCTGGCGTTGCCCAGGAGCCTGCGCGCACCGTTGGTCCGTTTATTTCAGAACACTCCCGCATTGACCCAATATCTGGTGAGTAAGACCAGGTAGACGGTTCACCTCAGTGGCCTGAACCGCTTGCGGCAAACTCACGATTTCGTGGCTGTGCGCTCGCAGCTCCGGATTCGATGTTCTTTCTCCGTTGTCACTAACACGGGCACGTCTCACCACGGCTTCCTCTGGACGCCTCCCGCTGATG
>JBGPJK010000048.1:0-20084 GCA_041485425.1 Terriglobia bacterium
AGACTGCGGCTCTCGGGTTTTCCGTCAGGGAGCTCCGAGGCGCCAGACAGCATACCAAGGAATCCCATCTTTGGGTCCCGATTGACTCGTAGAATACGCCAGACCAAGCTGCGAAGGGCTGGTCCAGGCACACTTTCGCATCAGGATTGGCGGGATTTATCCGGTTGGTCGGCTACTCGGAAGTGATCCTTTGGAGCCCCGGCCCCAGCATGGTCAGATCGGGTCACGGGTGTTTACTTGGCAGGGTCCCTGGAAACCGGACACTGAGCCAGCTGTGAAGCTTGGCAAGGTTTTGTTACAGGCTCTAAAGGGATTCGCTCACATGCTTGACGGTCACCCAGCACTTCCGTGCCGGGCTTTCCTGTTTCGTCCCTGCGGGGCTCGAGTTCCGCAGTCTGTAGCAGCTTCCTGCCCGCTGATATTCACATCGGTAGATTCAAAAAGGTGGTTTAGCGCGACCCGTGATCCAGGCCATGACCTGGTCCTTTCCGTTCTGCTCCACCAGGCCAGCTACTCGGCTGCGGGCGGCGGCGTAGGCCCTTTCCATCTGCTGGCGATCCTCGGCGCGCTGAAACATTGTCTCCATATCCTGACTCCCAGGAGGATCGGAGGGGCCGCGCTGGGGATTCGACAGATAGAGCACGATGCCTTCGCGGAACCACAGCGGCAGGCCCGAGCGAGCATGCGATTCCACCAGCACATGAAAGAACTCGTGACGTAGCGTGGTTTCCAGTGCCGAGTGAGCACGCAGCAGCGCCGGCGGCTGCAGCCGGATGGTGTGGCCGCGCGTGCTCGCTGCCACCCATCCCGGCTCTCCGGTCGAATCGCGGTAGGTATCGAGCGAAGGATAAACTTTCAGCCGGGGACGGAAGTCGAAGCGCAGACCGGTTGTACTCTCGGCCTCGCGCATCAGCTTCTCTCCGATCGCGATGAGAGCCGCGTCTTGGCTGGTACGGGTGGTGACCAGTTCCAGGCGTTCGCCACTTTGCGATTCCCAGGCCAACCCCTGGGCCGTGACTCCCAGCGTGGTTCCGGGATAGTAAAACGCGAGGATTTCCCGATAGTTCTTGCCCTCCTGGCCCATCTCGGCGGCGCCCGTCTGGCAGAGGCCCACGCCGTGGCCAGAACCCCGGCCGCTAAGAACGATCTGATCGCCCGCATCATGCAGGTCGTAGAGATCGCTGCGAACCTGGTTCCAGCCGAGAGCGCGATCGACCGCGAAGCGAAAGCTTGAGGCGGAGATGGTGGCGTTGGCATCCGTCGCGCCGGCAAAGTGAAGCCTTAGCGCGCGACCCGCTGGGGTGCGTGATGCCACTTCCACGGTCTTCCATCCGTGCGGCGGGTTGAGGCCGGATGCGGTCAGGGCTTTCTCCAGGTCGGTCTTCGCGATGCTCGAGTGCCACTGGCTTCCAGTGCTCCGGGAACAGTAAGGATCGCGGTGCTCACGGAGGTAGGGGAGCTTGTTTGCCGGCCAGACGTCGGCCGCGTCGGCGGTAGTGCCGCCGCAGTTCTGGTGGTAGTAGGTGGCGGCGGGGCGTCCCTCATACCACAGCAACTCGCCTTCGGTGGATTCCACGGCTGCCCGAATGCGATCGTTCACGGCGCTGAGGCCAAAATCCTGGCAATGGGTGGTGTCGCAGAAATCAAAAGCTTCGGACTTGTGACGCCCGCGAAAATGGACCGCGTATGTGCGTACGGCAATGGCCATGGCTTGCAAAGACTGGTCCGATTGCTGGTTGCCACTCTCCGCGGCGAGGACCGCGGCGACGTAATCCTCGAGCGGCATGGTGAGCGTGAGCTGGAGCAAGTTGGCACTGGAGCGAAGCTCCAGAGGAAAGCCGGCTTCCAGCGGTGCGTGTTGAAAACCAGCCAGCCGGTAATCGCCGGTTATGAAAACTGAGGCGAACGTCTGCGATTGTCCGGCGAGGTGAACGCGACCGTTGGCCGCGTCCACCTGCAAACTGCCGCGCAGGGTTGAGTCATGGCAGGTTGAGCAGGCCTTCCACAGGACGATTCCTCTGGCAGGCGAGATCGTGAGACTGGCGGGCCGCCGCAGGGAGTAAATGCGCACCTTGATGTCGGATGATTGCGCGGGAGCCAGCGTGGCCAGCATCAGCATGACAAAAGGAAGCAGGCGTCTCATCGCGCACCTCGGGCTTGCTCGTAGGCAGTGAAAATCTTCCCGGCCAGGGCGGCGGCATCCATTCCACGGGCATTCTCCAGATAGACCACCAGCACAATCTCGGGATGCTGCGCCGGAGCGTAACCGGCAAACCAGCCGTGCGTCCGGGGAGAGGTTGTGGACTGGGCCGTTCCCGTCTTGCCGGCAACCGCAAGGCCGTCGGAGTGGGCGGCGCGGGCCATGCCGTACTCGGTCGAAGCGTTGAGGCCTTGCGAGACGACCTCCCATTTGGCATCGGAAGCGTGAACCTCCTCTTGCCGCAGCGCCAGTCCGCGGTAAGCGTTCAACAGCTCGAGCGGAGTCACCGCGATCCCGTCTTCTCCCAGAGCGAGCAACTGGAACTGATCTGGGTTCGTGGGATTTCGCATGCTGCCCACGGCTTCCTGGGCTGCGAGCGTGGTGGGCGAGAGCAACCCTGCTCGCTGAAATTCCCGTCGAAGCTGTTCCGCCGAGAGATATGACGCGAAAGCGGCAAAGTAAGAATTGCAGGAGTAGGCCAGGGCTTCGGAAGCGTCGAAGCCGGAGGCGACTGGCGGATGAGTGCAGTCCATCTTCTTGCCGGCAATCTGCAGCTTGCGACGGCAGAAGAAACGCTGTTTGGGATCGAAATGGCCCGAATCAAGCAACGCGAGCAAAGTGAAAGGTTTAATCGCTGACCCGGGAGCGGCCAGACGGCGCGCCGCCAGCTCGAGGTGATGGTGGGCCAGCATTCTGCCGGAGGCCACATCCAGAACTACCGCAGTGCCGGCCTGACCGGCCATGGCCCGATCGGCGGCGGTTTGCAGGGTTTGCTGGAGACTACCCTGGGTCGCGGCAGCCGCGAAACCGGCGAGGACGACAAGCGTGGCCACCCAGAAGTGAAACCCGCGTTGGATAGCGGACAGCACCGGGACAGGTTACACCGAGTTTAGCCCAATGAAATGGGCTTAATCTCAATTGCACTCATCCCGAAGGAATTCGGCACTCAGTGGCGGCGTTGCGTCTCCTTCAGGATGGTGGCAAAGCTGCGGCCGCCGAATGTGAATCCCTGTGCGATCGTCCCGGTCACGGCCACTCTGGCGCCGTTGCCCGGCACGCCGTAGTTCTGGCTGTAGACCCACATCCGTCCGGTGCCGTCGTCAATTTCAAACACTCCCGTGCCCAGCGCGCCAAAGGAACCGGAGACCGTTCCGGCAATGCTGACTTCTTTTCCGGCATACCGGCTGGGGTCACGGTTGACGTTGGCGATGGTGGTGCGCTGCGGACATCCCGCCAGGCACAGGCTCCAAACCGCAACCAGCAGACCGGATAGAATTCTAGTACGCATTTTCAGCACACAATCCCTCCGGAACCGCCAGGATGACAACTATCAAATGTTAATGCATCTTGGATGCGGACGGGAACTCTGGTGATGGCCACGGTTTAAGGGAGTAAAATTGGCACGAACCAGAGCGGTTAGCACTTGGCATTTGGTTCCTGGGCCGTGTTGCCAATGGTCTCCTGGGCGCCGAGCGGCAATTGCTTTCGGAAAGTTTGGGGAGCGCCTGCTGACGGCGCTCCTTTGGTTTTTTGAGGTGCGGCTGAACGGGTTTTGAGTGTTGGTTGTGAATTGCACCAATCTGAGGAGGAATTCATGCAGGAAACTCCGCAGCAGTACACGCAGCGCATCCTGGGCTACAGCGAGGGGAAAGAGCCTGTGCAGCTGCAGAAAGCTACGGCCAGGAAGCTCAGCGCGCTGACCCGGCGATTGAACAAGAAACAACTGAGGCGGCGTCCGGCGCCGGGGAAATGGTCCATTGCCGAGATCCTGGCGCACCTTGCCGACGCCGAACTAGTGGGAAGCTGGCGTATGCGGCTGATTCTGGGCAGCAATGGCACGCCCATTCAAGGGTTTGATCAGGACGTGTGGGCGGAAACCTTTAACTACAGCCGCCGTGATCCGAAAGTCTCACTGGAAACGTTCCGCATTCTGCGGGAGAACAACCTGGCGCTCTTGAAGTCAGTTCCGAAGAACCTGTGGGACAACTACGGCATGCACTCGGAGCGAGGGAAAGAGACCATCGCGAACATCGTCCGCATGTTTGCCGGACACGACCTGAACCATCTGCAGCAGGTGGAGAAGATCGTGAAAGGGAGCCGACAAAAGTCTTAAACCGCAGAGGGCGCTGAGGTTTCGCAGAGCACGCTGAGAGATTCCAATTATGGAGGTCTCCTCCACGTCCTCTGCGGATTAAGGTTTCTTGGTGGCGTCTCGCAGAGAGGCCGCGCGGGTGGCGGCTTGCTGCGCTTCTTCGTTCTTCCCCAGCCCTTTGTAGGCCTGGGCGAGCAGTTCAAACACCTCGGCGTTGTCGGGCTGCGTTTTGGACAGCGGCTCGAGCTGCTGAACCGCATCGGCAAAGCTGCCATCGGCAATTTGCGCCTTCACCAGGCCGATCTGCGCTTCCACACTGTTCGGCTGCAACAAAAGTGCGGCTTCAAGCTGATCTTCGGCGGCCTTGGGATCTTTCAAGTCCAGATACACCTGGCCGAGCAGCAGGCGAGCAGGGAATTGCCCAGGAGTGAGTTTGAGGCTGGCTTCCAGCGCGTCGCGCGCAGCGGCAAAGTCCCCCGTCTTCTCCCGCGCCTGGCCTTCGTAGAACGCGGCGGTGGAGTCGTCCGGGCGAACTTCACGCGCGCGCTTCAAATGGCCGGCAGCCTTCGAATAGTCGCCCGAATTCAATTCGAGTTCTCCCAGCTGGCGCAGTGCTGTCGGGGACTTGGGATCGAGCTGTAGAACCTTCTCCAGCGCCGCGCGAGCATCCGCGGTGCGATTGTCGTCAGCGGCCAGCATCGCGGTGTGCAGCAGGTTCTGCTCTTCGATCTTGTCCTTGGGATCGGGCAGGGTCGATGGGTTGCCGCCTGTGGCATTCGCCCCAGCCACGTATCCTGGAGTCTGCAAGTTCTGGTTGCCCTGGGTGGTTGTTTCACCGGAAGCCGCCACAGCAGGTATCTTCGATTTCAGCTCGGCTAGCAGTGCTTGTAATCTCTGTGCAGTCGCATTTCCGGACTGGTATGCGTTCGTCAGCTCTTTCGGATCGGCATGCAGATCGTAGAGTTCGGGACGCGGGGCCTCGATGAACTTGAATCCCCCGGTGCGCACCGAGCGCAGCGGCGCCCAGCCGAACCGTAACGGGTAATCAGTTTCGCCGAAGGCGGTTCGGCCGGCAGTCTCCGCAACCGCGAAGTACGGCTTGAGAGACTCGCCGTCCAGTTGCGCGGGCGGAGACACATGCAGCAGATCAAGCACGGTGGGCAGGATGTCGGTAGTGCGCACCTGGGCATCGACGACCTTGCCAGCGTTGGCTACGGCGGGCAGTTTCACGATCAACGGGACATGGGTAGTGGAGTCGTAAAGGAAAATTCCGTGTGTGTCCTCGTGATGCTCGCCCAGACCCTCGCCATGGTCTCCGACCACGATCACGACCGAATTCTCATACCAGCCGTTCTTCTTCAGATAGCCGATAAATTCCGTCAGGACAGAGTCGGCATAAGCAATCTCGCCGTCGTACAAGCGGCCCTTGTATTGTTCGGAGTAGGGAGACGGCGGCTCGTAGGGATCGTGCGGGTCGTACAAGTGCACCCAGACGAAGTGCGGACCCGCGGGATGGGCCGTGAGCCAGGCTTCCGCGTGGCGCACCACGTCGCCCCCACGGCGTTCCACGCGACCCCAGCGTGACTTGGTTTCGGAATGCTCGGGGAAGTAATCATAGAAGTCGAAGCCGCGATCGAGCCCGGGCGCCAGGGTCCTGGCGTCGAGAATGACGGCGCCGATGAAGGCGGCCGTGTGATAACCCTTGGGCTTCAGCAACTCGGCCCAGGTGGGATGGCTCGGCGAGAGCGGTACCGCGAAGTCAGTCACCCCGTGCGAACTCGGCAGCAGCCCCGTCAGGATGGTCGTGTGCGAAGTGTTGGTGATGGGGCTGGGCGTGAATGCCTGCGCGAAGCGAATGCCGTCTTTCGCCAGACTGTCCAGGGCTGGCGTCTGAATGCCTTCATCGCCGTAGCAGTGGACGTGGTCGGCGCGAAGCGTGTCAATGGTGATCAGAAAGACGCTGGGTGGCGATGCCTTCTTCCGGGGCGGCACCGCGCCAAAAACGGCGGTCGCCAGCGCGCAAATCATCAGGATGCGAACGGCCTTCATGCCAACTCAGACTAGCATAATCTTTGGCAGCATCCGCGGGGAGCTACGGTGGAGTGGGATATAATTTTGCCTACCCCATGGTTTCCTCCCGGTGGTTTACGTTCCTGCTGACTAGCGGCTTGCTGGTGTCGGTACCCTCGGCCTGGGCTGCGCCGAAACCCGCGCCCAATGTGGTATTCATCACCATTGATACGCTGCGGGCCGACCATCTCGGCTGCTATGGCTACAAACCGATTCACACTCCGAATATCGATGCCCTGGCGGCGGATGGCGTGCGCTTTGAGCGTGCCTACACTCCTGTTCCCGTTACTCTGCCTGCGCATACTGTAATTTTCACCGGTACCTATCCCATGCTCAGCGGCATGCATGATTTCAGCGGCAACAAGCTGGGTTCGACTCAGCCTACTCTGGCGTCGGTGCTCAAAGAACAGGGATATACCACTGGAGCGGTAATCGGTTCAGCGGTACTCGATTCGCGTTTTGGCCTGAACCGTGGGTTCGATTTCTACTACGATCACTTCGATTTCAATCGCCTGGATGAAGCGAACCTCGAAGAAATGGAACGTCCGGGAAACCTGGTAGCGGATGAGGTGCTGGACTGGTTGGGCGAGAACTACCAGAAGAGGTTTTTCCTCTGGATGCACCTGTACGATCCGCACTATCCCTACCGTCCTCCCGCGCCGTACAGCGAGGAGTACAAAGATCGTCCGTACGATGGCGAGATTGCCTTTGCGGACGCGCAGGTCGGGCGTCTGATCGGCTTTCTGAAAAACAAGGGGTTGTACCAGGACACCATCATCGTGCTTAGCGGAGACCATGGCGAAAGCCTGGGCGAGCACGGAGAGAAAACCCACGGCTTCTTCATCTATAACGCCACGTTGCATGTCCCGGCCATTATTCACTTGCCGGGCGGCGCGCCGGCGAGAACTGTGCCGGAAATGGTGAGCCTGGCGGACCTGATGCCGACCGTGCTGCAAGCCTTGAAAATGGAGGTTCCGTCGCAGGTGCAGGGACGCAACCTGCTGCCGCTTATGACGGCGAAGAAGGAGGACGAGCCGCGCAGCTTGTATGCCGAAACTTTCCTGCCGCGCCTGCACTTCAACTGGAGCGAACTGCGTGCGGTCGAGACCGACAATTACCATTTCATCGACGCGCCCAAGCCCGAACTCTACGATCTGAACAAAGATCCCGGTGAGACGCAGAATTTGTATCTGCAAAAAAAGGCGGTGGCAGAGGAGATGCACGCCAAGCTGGCGGGGTTGATCCGCCAGTACAGCGCGGGGCAGGAGTTGGCGGAGAAAACCGGGCTCGATCCCGCCTTGATGGAGCGGCTGAAATCCCTGGGATATGCCGGCTTCTCGGGCGGCGGCGATCCCACCATTACCGACCGTAGCTTGCCTGATCCCAAGGATCGCATCGGAGTTTACGAGTTGGTTTCTGCCGCGATAGCCGAGAGCCAGCATGGTGAGTATGCCGCTTCCACCGAAAAGCTGACTGCCGCGCTCAAGAGCGATCCCGATTCCATTCCCGTGCATTATCTGTTGGGATTGAATTATTACCGGATGCGGAATTTCCCGCAGGCGGTTGAGCAATTTCAGAAGGTATTGCAGCTCAGCCCGGACTATGCCCTGGCGGTGTTTTATCTGGGGTTGTCGTACGGCCGAGTCGGCGACTTTGACCAGGCCATCACCACTCTGAAGCGGGCTCTGGAATTGGACTCCAGCAACTTTGCCGCCGCCTACAATCTGGGCGCCGCGTATGTGCAGAAGAAAATGTTTCCGGAAGCGGTCGCCGCGTTTCGCCAGTCGGTAACGATTGCGCCTGAGTACGGTCCCGGTCATGGCGCCTTGGGACAAATGCTGTTGTTCCAGGGCCAGGTGGATGAAGCGATCAGCGAGTTGCGTCGCGCCACCGAACTGGTTCCAGGAGATCCCGGTTTGCATGTGTCACTGGCTAGAGCCCTGACCGCCAAGGGTCTGAATGAGCAGGCGGACGAGGAGATGCGCAAGGCACAGCAAACTCGGCCACAGTAGCGGGTTCTGGTGAGGGGTACGAACTTCCGGTGAAACAGATCGCGAAATTGCTGGTGGCCGCGAGTGTGCTGTCAGGCAGCGCATTCGCTGCCAATGCGAAGGCTAGTGTCCGGCATCCCGCGCCCAACGTCATTCTCATCACGATCGACACGGTTCGCGCCGACCATCTGGGCTGCTACGGCGCCAAGGATATCCAGACGCCGACCCTGGATGCTCTGGCGCACGACGGCATCATCTTCGACCGGGCCATTTCGCAGGTTCCGCTGACCTGGCCTTCGCACGCGGTCATCCTGACTGGGACGTATCCCTTCCAGAACGGGGTGCAGGATTTCACCGGCCAGCCCCTGGAACCGCGCTTCCGTTCGGTGGCCCAGGCCTTCAAACAGCAGGGCTACAGCACCGGCGCGGTGGTGAGTTCTTTTGTTCTGGATCGTAGTTGGGGTCTGGATCGCGGCTTTGATTTCTATGATGACACGTTCTCGCCCGAGCAGTTCACGAAACGGAATCAGGGCGTGGTCGAGCGCAAAGCCGGCGAGAGCGTCACTCGTGCCATTGACTGGCTGAAGAAGAACCCGCGTCGGCCGTTCTTCTTCTGGCTGCACTTGTACGATCCCCACAGTTCCTACGATCCCCCGGAGCCGTTTCACACCCAATATCAGGGTCATCTGTATGACGGTGAAATCGCTTACGCCGACCATGAGTTAGGACGCCTCATCACCTGGCTCAAGAGCAATCAACTCTATGACCGCAGCCTGATCGTCTTTCTCAGCGATCATGGCGAATCTCTCGGGGAACATGGCGAAAAGGAGCATGGCTTTTTCATCTACAACTCCACCGTCCACATCCCGCTGATCGTGAAACCGCCCGCCGGAAGCCGCTTCCGGCCGGGGCACATATCCAGGCCGGTCGAGACGGCAGCGGTCGCTCCCACGCTGCTGAGTGTTGCCGGCGTAAAGGACGACGCGATCAGCAAGCAGTTCCACTCGCCCAGTGTCTTAGCGAATGGGGAAGAAAAGGACGACGCAGCCTACAGCGAAACGTTCTATACGTTCAGTTCCTTCGGCTGGAGTCCGCTGCACGGGCTCGAAACCAGTCGATATCACTACATCGAAGCACCCCAGCCGGAACTCTACGACTTGACCTCCGATCCCGGCGAACAGAACAACCTGGTAGCGGAGCAGACCGCTACGGTGGCCGTGCTAAAGGACAAGCTGAAGCAATTGATGGGCACGAATCCCTATACGCCTTCACACCATGACAGCGCCGGCGTCAGTCCCGACGCACTCGACAAGCTGCGGGCGTTGGGCTACGTCGCCTACCGTTCCCCGGTTTCCGCCGAAGCCCTGGCCACAGGCCTGCCCGATCCCAAGAGCAAGCTATGGGAATTCAATACCGTCCTCGCGGCGACGGACGCGTTCCACGCAGCCGATATCACTACTGGGCAGGCCTTGCTGGCCCCGCTTCGTGAGAAGGACCCACAGATGTACATTGTCCCCTTCCTGCTCGGGGAAGCCGCCCTGAGCGTGGAGAAGTGGGCCGAAGCCTCCACCGAGTTCAAGAAGTGCCTGGACCTGAACCCCAACTTCGATCAGGCCATGACCGGACTGGCGCGTGCCCTGGTCTACCAGGCAAAGCTGGAGGAGGCGAAGCAGTGGACCCTAAAGGCGCTGAAGTTCAATCCGCAGAACTATCGCGCCTGGTACCAGTTGGGCTTTATTGAGGCCAAGACAGACAGCAAAGCGGCGATCGCCGACTACGAAAAGGCCATCTCCATCCAGCCGGATTTTGCCCCGCTGCGCTGGGACCTGGGGGTTCTCCAGTTGGGACAACAGAATTACTCCGAAGCCGCAAAACATCTGGCCAAAGCTGTCGAACTGGGGTTGAACGATGCGCCGCTTTACAACTTCCTGGGCATCGCATATAGCCACACGAACCGGCTGCAGCAAGCGGTGCAGAGCTACCGTGAAGCGCTAAAGATCGATCCCGATTTGGCCGAGGCGCACCTCAACCTCGCCTACGCACTCCAAACCATGAATCAGACCAGGGCCGCACAGGAAGAATACGAGAGCGCATGCAAGCTGGATGAAAAATTCTGTCGATTCGTGCCCAGGCAATGACACGAACGGGCGGGAACACTCGGCTCATTTCTCCAGCTTCTTTAATACCTCTCTTGCCTTGGGAGCAAACGGATCGTCGGGGAATTTCTTGAGGAACGCCTTCAACTCAGTGGCGGCTTCCGGCTTGTTGTGTTGGGTCAGGTAAAGATTCACGAGCTCAAGATGAACCTTGGCCATCTTGGGATCCAGTTCCAAAGCCTGGTGGAGGGCCCGATCGGCTTCCGGCAATTTCCCGGTACGCTCGTAGATGGATCCCAGGACAAACATCCCGAAAGCGGAGTTCGGCTCTCTCTGCAGACCGGCTTGCACATTCCTGAGCGCCTCGTCGTATCGCCTGGTCAACAAAAGAACATTGGCCAGATTCAGCAGGCCCTCGGCATCGCTCTGGTTCAGCCGGACCGCCTCTTCAAATTGCTGCTGCGCGGCGGGAAGATCCGGCTTCGCCATGTAGGCACGGCCCAGTTCGTTGTGTGCGGGATAAAATTCCGGCGCCAGTTCCAGTGACTTCTGGAAATGGCGGATGGCGCTGTCCACATCGCGATCGGCATTCGCCCGAACGCCTTTTTCGTACTCTTTCACCGCCTTCTTGGGAAACTTGCGAGTGTACTCGTTCAGATCGATAACATTGGGGTTACTGCCACTGACCCGACCGGCTCCGGCATCCGGCTTCGCCTCAGCCCGGAGACTCAAAGTAATTTGAACAAAGCTGCTCTGCATAACGTCCGGATCGAGTGCCACTCGCACGCTGGACGGAGCGTAGTCGCTATCCTGAATCACGATGTCGTAAAAGCCTCCGGGCAATGCATAGAAACCGAAACGCCCTTGGCCGTCGGTGTAAGCGCTGTTAATGGTGCCCCCGCGACTCTGCAAATTGACGAGGAGCGCCTTGGGAGGGAACCCCAGCCGGGCCACCCGGACCTCGCCGATGATGTTCCCAGTCTGGCCCTGGGCAGCCGCCTTGCGAGGTGCGAGACAGAGAAGGATGAGAGCGCCCAGCAGCGCAAGAGAGGGAAACGGGAGCTTGCGGTTCGTTTCCATAGATCGCTTTCGGCAGAGAATTCTCGCACAAAAAGTTAGGGGCCTGCTCCGGCAAAGCAGGAGCAAGCCCCCAGAAGATGAATCCCGGCCTTAGAAGCTAAGCTTCGCTCCAAGCTGGATGTTGCGTGCATTCAAGGTGGAACTGGCTTGGCCGAAATTGGTTTGGCCGGTCTTGTTGTTCGCGTCTCCAGCTCCGCCAGCCAGCAGGAAGTTGGTATGGTTGAAGATGTTGAAGGCTTGAGCTTCGAACTTGAAACTAAACCTTTCGGTTAGTTTGAAGGTCTTTGACAGGCCCATGTCCGCAAACCACTGCCCCGGACCAACGAACGTGTTGCGCCCGAGATTGCCAACGCAACCCAGGCAGGGGGCGGAGAACGTGATGTTCACCGGGTTCGCTGCCAGGAAAAATCCGTTGGCCCATTGATCGTGGGTGGCGCTGCCTAAGCTCTTTACGCTGGAATTGGGACGATCGTTCCCCACAGCATCGAGGTTGAAGTCCCCGCCGCTGTTGAAGCACTGATGCGCATCAATGTCGGCCTGCGTGCAAGAACCGCCTGCTGCATTGCTGAGTGATCTTCCCCCGGAGGTATACGGCTCCCAGTGCGCGCCGGTCTGGAAGGACCAGATGCCGTTCAGCTGCCAACCGCCAGCGATCACGCCCAGAACACCTGTCTTGGGTCCCGGTATTTCATAGACATAGTTGAACACCAGGCGTTGCCGGATGTCGTACAGCGAATTCCCACGATCAAGACCGGGGAGAGTCTGATCGGTGGTGAAGCCGTCGCCAGCGGCAGAGCCGGTGGCGGCGGTGGCCGCGTTGTGCCATCCGGAGCCATTGTCAATGGAGTGGCTCCAGGTGTAGTTGAGGTTGAACAGCAGCCCGTGACTCAGTTGCTTCCTAACAGACAACTGCATCGAGTTATAGTTGGAGTTCACCACGTTTTGCCACACGCGCAGCCGGCCATAGTTGGGATTCAGACGGCCCACGGCGTTGGTATCGGAACGCTGGCTGCAGATGGTACGACCGAAGTTGTCGGTCGTGCAAGTGCCAGCAGGTAAACGGCCGCCGGGAATGCGGTTAATGTCCTCGGAGCGGAACAGCTTGTGTCCCGCCGTCCCGACATAGGTCGCTTCCACCACAAACTTTCCGGGCAGCTCTCTCTGCACGCTGAGGTATTCGTTATAGACGTAGGGATCACGGACTCCTTCGGGGAAGATGATGCCCGTCAGGCTGGCAAGGTTGGCATTGGAGGCAATCCAACCCGTCAGGTTTCCCACCGCCTGCGCGCCGGTACCCTGGCCGACGTTGGTGGGGGGCCCCAGGAACGTGGGGGTTGCGCTGCAGTTGGGGCATCCCGATGGACCATACACAATCTGGCCCACGTCGCCGCCCAGGTAGTTGGTGGCATCGTTGAAAGAGTAGTAGGGGAGGTTCCAGCGCGAGTTGGAAAGCGGGTTGTACAGCGTGCCCTCGTACGACACCCCGAAACCGCCACGCAGAGAGGTCTTGCCATCGCCAAACACATCCCAGGCGAAGCCTAACCGCGGCCCGAAGTTATTATGGTCCCCCTTGCCCAAAGAGTTGGCAATCGCAAATCCGCCAGGACCGCAAGTGGCACCCGCGAATGTTCCAACGCTGGCGATCTGGGCCAGGGCGATTTCGGTCGGAGTGTCGCAGCCCGGCAGACCAGCGTTGACGTTGGCCTGCTGCAAAAATCCAGCGCCGGTCTGGAGATTGTCAATCACCTGATTTCCCGGCCCCTTGATGAAGGTAGTAACGATGTTGTTCTCTTCGTGATGGCGCTGGTACAGGTCATAGCGAAGACCCAGGTTCAAGGTCAGGCGTTTGGTGACTTTCCAGTCGTCCTGGAAGTAGGCTCCCAATTCGATGTTCCGCCAGTGACGGACATTGCTGGCGAGTTGCGCTTGCGGGTTGGGGTTAAAGGAGGTGCACGGAGCAGTGCAAATGTCGGGGTTTACGCCCGCCGTCTGATCGTGCGGTTGGTCAATGGCGAAGAACAACGGATCAAAGAAGTAGTACGACGGCCGCGCCACGTTGAATTCGCTGTTCTCGATGTTGCGCCGAATGTCTACTCCGGCCTTCATGTTGTGGTTGCCATGGCTCAACGAAACCATATCGGCGTAGGTGTAGATGTTCTCCTTGAAGAACTGTGGATACCCGGCGTAGGAACCGAATCCCAGGGTGCCATCGTCGAAGCCAATCTGCGGCACGCCCGGATTGGCGGCGCCGATGGTCTGGTTATTCTGAACATAGCCAGCGCGAAACTCGTTGAGGATTGTCGGGCTGAAAGTATGCACCCAATTGAACTGCCCGTTGGGGTAGAGGTTCCGGACGGGATTGATAAACCCGCGCGAACCTACTCCCAGAGGCTTGTTAGGTCCAAACTGGTCCGTCGAGCGGTACCAGTTGTAGTTCAGGTAGAAGCGGTTGCTCTGACTGGGCGCGTAATCCAACCGCCCTGACCACTCCCTGCCGTTGAAGAGGTTTCCGAAACTCTGGGTTTGTGTGGGGGCCAGCGAAACACTCTGGTCAACCAGTTGCAGATTGCGGCGCGCCAGCGCTACCGGATCCAGATTGTAAGGCACACCCACGGAATTGGCGGTTACCGGACACCCGGCATCATCTGCGGGGGTATAGCCGAAAAGCTGCGAGAATAGCGCCGGGACGTGGCCGATCCCGGCAGGATCGTTGGCGCCAAAAGGTCCATTCGAAGAATAGGTGTTGGCGCAGAGATAGTCATTGAAGCTGGACAAACCGCTGGGCGAGTTGCCTCCGTTGATGTACCCGGTTACGTCAAACCCCGGCAACGCTTGGCCCGGGACCCGGTTGGGAAAGTCTTTGTACAGCAGACTGGAGACCGAATTGGGGAAGGCTTGTTCCACCCCTTGAACGAAGGCTGGGTCTTCAACCAGAAGCGTAGTTGGAGGGTTGATGGTTTTGAAGCGATCATCCTGGATCGCCGCGAAAAAGAACAGCTTGTCCTTGATGATCGGGCCACCGATCGTGCCGCCAAACTGATTGAAACGAAGAGGCGGCTTTTTCACGCCGCTCTGATTCAGGAAGAACAAGTTAGCGTCGAACACGTCATTGCGACCGTAGTACCAGGCGCTCCCGTGATACTGGTTGGTGCCCGCCTTGGTAACCAGGTTGTTGATCGACCCGGCGCTGCTACCATACTGCGCGGAGTTGTTCAACGAGAGCTGCTGGAACTCCTGCACTGTGTCTTCAATCGGGGTGGTGATAGCGCCGCCACTCAGTCCCTTGTTGTTGACACCGTTGATCAGGAAGCCGTTAAAGTTCTCGCGCACCCCGTTGACCACGGTGTCATGGCCGTTCTCGAAGTCCACGCCGGCCACGTTGACCGCACCAGGGGCGAGCCTGATCAGGTCGTAAACGTTACGTCCATTGAGCGGCAAATTCGAAATCTGCGTCGAACCCACGGTGGTGGCCAGCTTGGAATCCTCAGTGTTCACCGCCGCCACTTCGCCCGAGACTTCCACTACTTCCCGCGCCTCGCCGAGCTGCATCTTGTAATCTACGTGTTCGATGGTCCCGGCATTGACCACCAGGTTGGTATTGGACACCGTCCTGAAGCCCGTCGCCTCCACCGTCATCTTGTAGGTGCCAACCGGAAGTTCTTTGACGGTGTAATTGCCGGTCTGATTCGTGGTGGTGGTAACCGACAGATTGGTGCCCAAGTTGGCCACCGCTATTTTTGCATTTGGAATTGCCGCCCCTGACGGGTCGGTCACGGTACCAGCGAACTGTCCGTTCGTCATCTGCGCTATCGCGCCCAGCGTCAGGAGCACCAGTACAGAAAACAACACGAGGCAGAACTGCAGCTTCTTCATTGACCTACCCTCTCGCACTGTGGGATGTCGTTCAACGGATATGTCTTATGCCGGCGAAACCAGAGCTCACATCGCAATGTGAGCCAGATCATGCCTGACTGTGAAGTGCGCAGCATTTTGAGTCCGCCGTGCCTATCTGTCAGGCTATGTTGCTGATTGTGTGGAACACCGAGCACCTTGCCAGAGACACATCAGCCTGGCGTGGCTCGTAAGAAATCCGAGCACCTAGGCGCACGTAGCTCTCCAAAGCCTCATGGCAGGTGGGTCAACGAGTTACGGGTATCCTGTCGGTTACCACTATGAGGAACGGTAGACAGAGCTTGACTGCGCTCCAGAATTTGGAAGAATGTCACAAGAGGTTGGCCCGCTGGTCACGTCTGCCTGTGACTAGTTGTTGCGCTTTGCAACGCCCGGTCCCGCTTGTCCCCGCCGTTTATCGCGAGTCTCCGGGGCTGCCGGAGGGGAGGCACGGTGCGTGACTACGCCGCGCCCTTCCTCGATCACCAATTCCTGGTCGGCAGCCTCAGCTCCTAAGGTGTCAACCTTGCCGGAAGGCCAGCGGACTACGATGGACTCGACCCGCCTGGCCGTCCCCAGGCCGAAGTGCAGCCGGGGGTCACTGGCCGACTCGAAGCTGCTGTTGGCACGCACTTCGGCGGTTTGAGTCAGGCCGCCCGCCTTGACTTCCACCCGCGCGCCGAAGCCGTCGCGGTTGGAACGCGTGCCCACGGTCTTGATCCGCAGCCAGTGGCCACGCTTGGCCTGATTACTCAGCAGGACCGGCGAACCATCGAGCACGCTGATCAAGAGGTCTTCCGCGCCCTGGTTCCGAAAGTCCGCTGTGGCAGCGCCGCGAGCCACATAACGGCGGGTCAGTGGGGTCCCCGCAGTCAGACCTACTTCCTCGAACTTTCCGCCCCGTACATTGTGAAACAGCAGCGGGCGCTCGGCATAGGTCACGCCAAAAGAGTGCTGGTCCACCTGCGGGTTGACGTGACCGTTGGCCACAAAGATGTCCTGCCAGCCGTCATTGTCGAGGTCTACGAACTTCACCCCGAAGCCAAGGAAAGGAATGCTGACCGGGCCAAATCCGGCTGGACCGGCCAAGTCGGTGAACTGGCCGTTGCCGTCGTTGTGATAGAGGTTGTTAGTGTCGTCGGAAAAATTGGTTTTGACGATGTCGGGCCAGCCGTCGTTGTTGTAATCAGCGGAGTCGATGCCCATGCCGGCTTGCTCGCGCCCGTCGGCGCTGTAGGCCACGCCCGCTTCCGCACCCACTTCGGTGAATCCGCCCTTGCAGTCATTGTGGTAGAGCAGACTGGGGGAGGAGTCGTTGGCCACATAAAGGTCGAGACAGCCATCTTTGTCGTAATCCAGCCACAGCACGCCCAGGCCGTAGTAGCCGCCGGGATCGATGTTCAATTTCTCGGTGACGTCGGTGAAGGTGCCGTCTCCATTATTGTGGTACAGGCGGTCGCGTGCACCCTTCAGGCCGCGCGGCCCGCAGGAGACCGGGATGCCGCGATACTGGCAGAAGTTACCTTGCCCGAATTCGGGCAGGTGGTCGAGGTCGAGATCGACGTAGTTGGCGACGTACAAATCGAGGTGGCCGTCATTATCGTAGTCGCCGAAGGCCGCGCTGGTGCCCCAGCGTCCCGGATTGCCCGCCCCGGCTTTGGCGGTGACATCGGTGAAAGTGCCGTCGCCATTGTTGTGGTACAGCACAGCGCCATCCAGATAGGTGACGTAGAGGTCTTCCCACCCGTCGTTGTCATAATCGCCGACCGCCACGCCGAACCCCCAGCCGCAGTGGCCCAGCCCAGACTTGGCGGTAACGTCGGTGAAGGTGCGGTTGTGATTATTGCGGTAAAGTTTGCCGGGATGGCAGCGGCCGGCACGCAGGTCCCCGAGGGTGGAGCCGTTTACCAGGTAGATGTCCATCCAACCGTCGTTGTCATAATCAAAGACCGCGATGCCGCCGCACATCGAGTCCATGATGTAACGTTTTTCGGTGCTGCCGCAGGTGAGATGGAAATCCACGCCCGCGGCGCGGGTGACGTCCGTGAAGGACAGGCTCGCGGTGGGTAAGGCTTTCTGCGCGGCATGCGCCGCGACCGGAGATCGATGGCTCTGTTCTTGCCGCGGAGACGCAGGCGCGGCCAGCGGGAGCGCAGCGCCCGTCAGCCATACGCCGAAGATCAGAGCC
The DNA here is from genome assembly GCA_041485425.1 of Terriglobia bacterium. Taxonomy (GTDB): domain Bacteria; phylum Acidobacteriota; class Terriglobia; order Terriglobales; family Acidobacteriaceae; genus JAIQET01. Next base: position 17,609 of record JBGPJK010000048.1, read on the forward strand.
CGGAGGGAAGATCGCAAGGTCAGCATCACTGGACTCGCCCGGTGGCCATGCCTCCGGTTTGCGGTTGGGCCCTTTTCAGTTCGGCGAAACGCTGCCGCTCCAGGCGCGCCTCATCGCCTTGGCCGGTTTTTTCCAGGGCCCGTGCCAGTTGGTAGTGCGGACTTGGGTCCGTGGGTTTCAACTCGATGGAGCGGCGCAGCGCTGGGATTGCCGCTTCAGTATCGCCGTCCAAAAGCAGGGCTTTGCCCAGATCGTAAAAAGCGTCGGCATGCTGCGGACTGAGTTCGGTGGTTCGTTTGAGGTGCGTGATCGCCGATTTCCAATCTCCAGTCTCCAGCAGGCAGTGCCCCAGTTGGTAGAGGACTTCTGGATTGTTGGGCGCACCGGCTGCCAGTTCCTTTTCGTATTCCGCGATCGCCTCCTGGTTGCGGCCCAGGCTGGCATAGGCGAACCCGAGATGATAGTGGCCCAGGGGCAGGTTGGGATCCAGTCGCAGCACGGTCTGAAACTGTGCGATCGCCTGCAGCGTGCGGTTGGAATTCTGGTAGGCGCGTCCCAGGAGCACGTGGGCTAGAGCGTTCGAGTGATCGAAGCTAAGCGCTTTTTCCAGTTCGTCCGCGGCCGGGGATTGCTGATTTTGCGCGAGCATCACCAGCGCCACATCGAAGTGAATGTCGAAATGCGCGCTGTCAAGTTTCTCACTGCGCCGTAGGGTTTCTAGCGCCTCCGCATTCTGGCCCTGCTTGAAATAGACGAGGCCGAGCCAGTGTTGCAGTTGAGCGTCGTGCGGCCAGCGAGCGACCGCAGTGCGTCCCACATTGGCAGCCTCAGCCAGTCGCCCAGTTTGCAGGTAACTGAGCAATAAGCCGCGGTTCACTTCGAGGTTGTCGGGGACCAACTGCTGCGCCTTTTCGAAGTCCGCTGTGGCCCGGTCGAACTGGCCCGCATCCAGCGCAGCCTGGCCGCTACGAACCAGGGACGGAACATTCGAAGACTGAGCTGCGGCCAGCGAGAGCGCCAGCAGAACCGCAATGGGCAGAAGAAGCAGCAAGTGAAGCCGCTGCCGGGCAAATTGTGCCCACCAGTTGCCAGCCGGAACATGAGCTATGGAAAATGGTCGCCGGGAAACGGGCCGCATGGGACTACTCAGGTGCATCCTAACGTGTCGCGGCGGAGCGGCGCAATTCGCGTCTCCTCAGTACCTTGCCATCGCCATGCGGAGCGCAGCAAAAGCGGATCGGCCGATTGGAAGATCTTAACGCTGGCCCTGCAGACCTGGCCTCAGAGTTGCCGTTGACAAATACGGTCGATGCCGCTGGGCTCCAACTTTGATTTGCGGCATCGCAGGGGAGAAACTGTGATGATGATCAACGCAAACTCGATTGCTCAACTCCGGGAGCAGTTCGGACAATATCGGCAAGCCGACGCGGCACAGACAAAGCTCGACTTCCTCACCCGGAACAGCGCCACTGCGGAGATGCAAAAGGACCTGGAAGCTGGCGATCTGGACGGCGCCAAAGCGGCCAAGGACGCCGCCGTTCAGGCGCAGCAAAGCCTGGTGACAGACCGGGCTAACCAGAGTGACCTGCGACAGGATCTGCAGGAAGTGCACAACCATTTCCGTCTGCGCCATGACGACCTGTTCCACATGAAAATCGCCCTCCAGAACGGCGACCTGTCCGGCGCGAAACAGGCGCTGGACGCTCTGGGCAAAGTCCAGGCGGACATCCGTAGCGATGTGCAGCACATTCGTGACACTAATCCGGCCCCCAGCCCGATTGACGTGACTGCCTGATCGAATCCGGCTGACAGCTCTGGGGTTCCGCAACTGTTCGCGGAGCCCTTTTATTTTGTACCCAGCGCGATACACGATCCCGCTCTACGGCACGCCCGCTTTTCGGCTCTGTTGCGATGCCTTCGCCCGGGCCGTTACAGTAATTGTTCCAGCGCACTGCAATTCTGCCGGAGTTTATCAGCATGAACCTGAGGCAACACCTTGGCCGCTTGTTCGCCTACGACGACTGGGCCAATCGCGAAGTGCTGGCAACGCTGAACAAGACGGGCGGGCAGCCGCCGCGGTCGGTCCAACTCATGGCGCACATCTTTTCCGCCCAAAGGCTGTGGTTGGAGCGCCTGCAGTCACAAAAACAAAGTCTTCCGGTCTGGCCCGATTTCAGCCTGGAGCAGTGTGAACTGCAAGCCGCTGAACTCCCCAGGCTATGGAAAAGCCATCTGGCCCACGATGCCGATCTTGCGCGCCCGGTCGCGTACAAGAACAGCAAAGGAGAAAGCTGGACGAGCCGGCCAGAAGATATCCTGCTGCACGTGGTCATGCACTCGGCTTATCATCGCGGCCAATGTAGATGCTCCAAGATAATGTCACCCCTTAACTGCAACGAGACTTTGTCACCCTATCAGGATGGTGACGATGAGTCAGAAAGAGTTCCAGCGAGTGAAGGTGATTGAGAATGCAGCG
>JBGPJK010000049.1:0-19921 GCA_041485425.1 Terriglobia bacterium
CACCCCAAACCTTTTCTGTATATCGTATTACGATATAGCTGATTTATTGGGTGGGCCACCCGCCGTATTTTGCGCCGATTCACAGTCTGCCCCGTCGTAGTAGTACCGCCTTCACACCAGTCATTTCGCCTTCGCAGGCTTCGTTGCGCTGGTCGTCGGCTGGTCACCTCCGTATTGCTCGATCAGGTCCTTCAACGCGCCTACTTGTTGCTGAGTTAACTTGGCTCGACGCAGGTCAAACTCCATCGGATAAATGGAGCCGTACTCAGCCTGTTTGTCTTTCGCGGGATACATCGCGTCCATGTACGCATCCCGATAGGCGATCCAAGCTCTTTCAGAAGCTTTGATCTTCTCACTCGCTTCGGGTTGATTGGCGGCCTTTGAGAGAAGTTTGTGATAAGCCTCATTCAACGCCGCCTCGACGCGCACTGCTTCCTCATTGGCGCAGACGTTCATTTCGCTCTGAGCGTTGGCCTTCTTCATGCAATTCCGATACGTCTCAGAGTTCTGCGCAAAAGACGAAAAGGAACTCAGGGCTACAAAGAGCACAATCCCAAGATACTTCATCAGGTCATTCCTCCTGCACGGCAAACAGGTAATTGATCCCTTCGTTGGTCGCAGATAGCTCCTCAGCACTCGCGCACCCCACCTAATACTGCCCGGCGAGGTACAAGTTCGCCTCATCATCCCGTCGTCTCAGCAGTCCCGGAGGGCTGTTGTACCCATGCGGAAGCGTGTTCCTGAACGTCTCGCCCCACAGTGGCTCCTCGTTGTTGACTTTGTTTATTAGTATCCTCGCTGCTCTCGGGCTATTGAAGGCAGTATCGACCAGCGCGTCAAATTTGTTTTGTGACACGTACAGGTCCAAATGCTTATTCACGAAGGACTCAGCGTCTTTGGTATCTGCGCTTAACAGCTTCAGGGCGTCTTTCTTGCTTATGCCTTTCGAGAAGTCTTCTCCAGGTTTGACCAGGTGACCGTACCCGACGGTGGTGTTCCCATAAATATCGGAGTACTCCTTCCCCTTGAATCCTTCGTGCTTTGCAATGAATTTGAGGCCTTTATCGCTCAGCGTAGTGGTTAGCGTCGCATTTTGCGCCAATTGCGCCCCCACCTTCTTGACTGCGTCAGAACTTTCGACAGGGCCCTGGAAATCCGCGCTGGTGCCGTTAGAACTGTCCACCGCGTTGCCTAGGGTAAACCCCCTGCACATTGCATCGTCCGGCTCACACCCGTGGCCGTCCGGATCGCCAACCGTGGTTGGGTTGTTTTCGACGTAGCTGTAGAGATTGAGGCTTTGCGGGTTGCCGAAATTCGCGTAGGGAACAGCCGTCGGTTTGGCCGCCCAGTCCGCGATCATGAACCGGCCCAAGGACGACGAGTAGTAGCGGGCGCCAAACTCGTCCAGGCCGGATTCCGAATCGCGTTCTTTGCCGGTACAACGTGACCTGACACGAGTTTCAACCGCGAGACTCCGCAACCCTAACGCGGTTGTGGAGTTAGACCACGTGATGCCCTGATGCAGTGCGGGATTTTTGCTCGCGACCCCCTGATGCGGTTTTTCGAGGTTGACCATGCACGACGCCATCGCGGGATCGGCGCAGCACAGCGGGAACGGGGAGAGGATTTCTTCTTTAGCCGTCGTTGTGAAGGGCGCAAACACTGACGAACATTGTAGGTCAGCGAGTGAAGGAAAGCAGCTTAAAAAGCCTACTCCTCGTGGTCCTCGTCAGGATCACGATCAAGCGCCGTGAGCAGTTCCGTAATCTCTGCATGGGTAGGTTGCGGCGGCGGCGGCGCGTTGTCTTTCTCGATGAACGCTGTGGGATGAGTCGCGGCGTACACCTGTTGCAGCGCGCGGATCGCCACGTGCGTGTAAATCTGCGTGGTCTTAATGTCCTCGTGGCCGAGGATCTGCTGGATGAAACGGATATCGGCTCCGTTCTCGTGCATGTGCGTTGCCATGCAGTGGCGCAAGAGATGGCACGCTCCCACCTTGCCGATCTTCGCGGCCACGATGTGAACGCGCACCGTCCACGTCAGATGATCGCGGCTGAACGGTTCACCCTCGGCGGTCAGGAACACCGTGAGGTCATCGGGTTCGAGTGCGAACTGGGGCCGCGCTTCGCGGATGTATTTCTGAAGCCACGCGATCGCGCGCTCGCCGATCGGCACGTAGCGGTCTTTCTTGCCTTTGCCCTGGCGCACCACGATCAACCCACGGTCTAGCTGAAGATCGAACAGTTTCAGGTTGATGATCTCCAGCCTGCGGAGTCCGGTTGCATAGATCACTTCCAGGATGGCTCGATCACGTAGGCCCAGCGGATCGGCGAGATTCGGTTGCAACATCACTTGCTCGATCTCCGGCACGGAGAGGATGTTCTTGGGCAACGTGCGCCCCAGGCGCGGCAGATCGATCTCCGACGCCGGGTTGTGCAGGATGTGATTCTGCCGCGTCATCCAGCGGAACCACACGCGCAAGGGCACCAGCCGCGCGTGCTGGCTGCGGAAGGTCAGCGGCTCGCCGTTCTTTTTGCGGTAGAAGAACAAGTAGCGCTGATAGCGTTCGAGCACGGGCCGCGTGATCTCGTGCGGTTCTCTCAGGCCGTGCTCGTAAGCCCACTGGATAAAGAAGCCGATGTGCACCAGACGGTTCTTCACCGTGTGCTCGGAGTAGCCGCGCACTTCGAGTGAGTTCAAGTGCTCCCGCATGAGCGTTTCGAGCGGCGTCTGCGGCTCCGGGTCTGGTTTGCGTTTTCGAGTGACGCGGGCCATCACTTCACCGCCGCGCGTGCGTGACCGTTCGCGCCGTTGCTCTTGCCTGCAACTACGACGGCGTCAGGCAGGCTTTCGTGAGCCTCGGCTCCCCTAGATATGTGTTTCCCGCTTTTTTCGGAAAAACCGTTTCCCGCCCGCGTCAACACTGGCGGTTTCGCACTGTAACCACCCCGTGCTACCCCCGTGACCTGGCCGTGACTCGACGGTGTCACCCCCGCCTCTAAGTGTGACACCCCCTCCGCAAAGCGTGACCGGTTCGCACCGTAACTCAACCCTGGCAGCACGGGTCTGCCGCGCTCGTCCATCTCGAAGTTGAGCGCATAGACGAAGCTCTGCCCCGGCGCGCCGCGATGCAGGGCGAGATATTCCAGGTCCTCCAGGCGCGAGAGATGTTTCTTCAGCTGCGAGTCTCCCCATCCGGTGAAGCGCCGCACCGTGGCGCGCGTGAAACGGTAATCCAGCCGTTCGATTTCGAGACGCGCGCATTCCTCGGTCACCATTTTGTCGATCAGCAAGAGCAAGCGCCGCGTCTGCGGCTGCACGTCATCGAGCGAGCGCACCAGCACGTGATTGGTTAGCTCCCATGCGAGTTTCACGTCGGCTTCGGTGGCCTCGATGTATTCCAGTGTCTCGCCGTCTTCGGTGCTGGTTTTGATCTCGCGCTGATGCTGGTGCAAGAGAGTGACGGCCTGGATCAGCGTTAAGAACTTCATGTGATCGCGCCGCGTCCTGGTCATGGCGTCGGGGAAGCTGTGATCTTTCAGGTGCTCGATCACCACCTGGATCGAACGCAAGAGGCGCTGCGCGCTGCGATGCAGCCGGATGATTTTGTTTTGCCGCATCCGCGCTTTCAGTCCTTCGAGCGTCTGCGCTTCGCGCTGCTTCTGGTGGATGGCGCGCGTCTGCTCCCGGTCCTCATTCACCGTGAGCACGATGCAGCGATTCACCAACTCCTCGTCCACATCGTGCGCCGTCGTGGTGAGGAAGATCATCACCGGGCCTTCGACTTCGTAATCGTGCGTCACCAGTTTGCCGCTCACCGGGTCTTTGCCGGTTGAGGCGATCTTGATCCGGCCTTCTGACTGCAACAGTTTCAGCGGATAGCTGGCGCGTTCGGCTCCCTGCTGTTCCGCGATGGCGAGGATTTTGTGCTTGAGATTTTTCTGGCCCATGTAGAAGAGCGCCTGGCCGGTCATCGCCGTGTAGCTCTCGCGCTGTTCTTCCGGCATAAAGTCGAGCACCGCTTCCATCAGCGAGCTTTTGCCCGCAGAGGAGGAGGACTGCACCACGATGGCCAGAGGCTTCGGCAACAAGCGGGACACGGCGGCGAGATAACTTACTTTCTTGTTCGTCTCCTCGCCCACTGCGCCGCACTTCTCGAAGTCAGTGAGCACTCGATCTAACAGGCGCGGATCACGCAGCAGTTCCATCGCGGCGGCTTCTTCCTCTGCCGACATGAGGGATTTTTCTTCCGCTGGCGTGAGCGTCTTTCTGATCTGCTCGCGCTGCAACTCGGAAAGCACCGTCCACAGTTGGCCGACTTCACGATGGATCGTCTCTTCCTTCACTGCCAGTTCGTGCGCGGCCTGCTTGATGAACGCCGCGCGCCGCAGGAAGCTCTCCATGTCCAGCGTGTCGCCGTGATAGCAGTATTCGCCGCGCACGTTGCGGCCTGACACCTTCACGTTGACGTGCATCTTGCCGCGCGTGGTGCATTTCTCTAAGCCGAGCACGCGATACGTGCGCGCGCCGATGGTCACCACGATCTCGCTCTGCTCGATCTCCACCTGCGGCTGCGTGGGCGCGGCCAGCGGCATCGGTTTCGGCGCGGCTTCTTCGCGCTGCACGATTTCGAGATTGGCGGCTAAAGAAAGAACACTCTCTCCCGGAGTCGAGGGAGTTGGAGTTTCGATTGCTATTTTTTCTTTAGCTGCGGGTTTTGGTTTTTCTTCTGGCGGCGGCACTGCTGCGGATGGTGGGGACGGCTCCTCTTTTTTCATCGGCTCTGGTTTTGGTTCCTCCTGTGATGCCGGCGCCGGCTTCATCGCCGCTGTGCTTGGGCGTTTGCCCTTGCCCAGCCACGCCGCGCTGTTCAACAACACGCCCAGGGCTTTCGCTGCGGGCTGCGTCATCGAGGCGTATTGGTTTGCGTCCTGGCCTTTCGGAAACTGCACCCGGAAACACTCGACGCCCATCCCGATCAGTTCTTCCGCGTGTTTCGCGGCGGCTTTCTCTCCCGCCTCGTCGCGGTCGTAGGCGATGTACACGCGCCTGGTGCCGTGCTTTTGAAACGCCTCCCGGTGATACTCGTTGAAACCATTCACGCCGTAGCTGGTCGTCACGTTGCGATAGCCCGCGCACCAGAACGTCAGCGCGTCGATCAGCGCTTCGCAGAGGATGATGTCTTTCGACGCGATCAGCGCCTCTTCGTTCCACACCCCGCGCCGTGGACCTGGCAGGTACAAGTGATATTCCGTTCCGGGCCGCAGATGGTCGCGGATTTTTCGTCCGTACATCTGCACCACCTCGCCGTTGAGATTGAGGATCGGAATCACCAGCGATCCCACGAAGTGTTCGTGCCCGCTCTCGCGGAAGATGCCCAGCTCCTCCAGGCGTCCGCGCTGGCGCGCACCTTCGACGCGGTTCTTGTCCGGCAGATGGTAGTTGAGCGAGCGATTGGAAAAACCCAGCCGGAAGTGCTCGACCATCTCCGAAGATTTCAGGCCGCGCTGGATGAGATACTGCTGCGGCTCCGGCGACTGCTTCAGCATTCGGTGGTAGTAGTCCACCACGATATTCAGCAGTTTTTGATCGTCCACGTTCGTCTGGAACAACGCCGGGAGCTTCGGCACGGTCGAGATTCTGGGCGGCGGTTCGGCTGTGCTGGCTGTGGAAGGAAGATAGTTCCGCTTCAGCAGTTCCACCGCATGCGTGAAGCTGATGCCCTCGGCCCGCATCACCCACGCGATCACGTCGCCGCCTTCCCCGCACGCGCCTTTGCAGTGCCAGACGTTTTGCACGGGATCGATGTTGAGGCTGGGATTCCGGTCTTGGTGGAAGGGGCACAGTCCGATCAGTTCCTTGCCGCTGCGCCGTAGCTTGATGCCTCGCGCTTCCGCCAGTCGCTGCACTGAGATTTCCCGCTTGATGCGCGCCTTCAGCTCCGGGGGAACATAGGGCATCGGCTCTCGGCTCCTTTCACCCGTTTTTCCGGGTTCCTCGCAAAAACCTGTCAAGAACTTTTTTCGCTTGACCTGCTGTGCCTAAAAATATAGTTATCAACTATGGAAGTCAACAGCGATTTTACCCTGCCCTTTACACTCGCCGCAGTTATGGCTCTCAACGGGAAGAAGGAAAGAGATTCAGCGAAGGCTTGGCACCGTGCCTTGGGCCGCCGCCTGGCGCAACTTCGCAAACAGCGTGGACTCAGCCAGGAAGAACTGGCGCGTCGAGTGGGAGCGATTCAGGTTGTGATTTCCGATTATGAAAACGGCAAGTCGAGGCTTTTTGCAGAAACAGCAGTTCGCTTTGCCGCCGCACTCGATGTTCCGGTTCAAGAGCTGCTTCAGGTTTCTAAGCCGGTAGCTGTCGCACCTGCCCACAGGCCCAGCCGCAGACTCTTGCGCCGCATGGAGCAGATCGAACGCTTGCCGCGTCGGAAGCAAATGGCCCTACTCACCACCATTGATGCCTTCCTGCAGACCACGACGAACAACCGGGCGTCCTGATCGGAACACACTCCTCCCATTTTATTTCTCACATTTTTTCCTAGCGGGAAGCAACACAGGAGCGGAGAGGGAGGTCAGTCAAGGCCGCGTTCTTTGCGCCGCGTAGCGGTCGGAGCGAAGCGCAGAGCCTTGACTGGCCTCCCGCGCTCCGTACACTCGCCAGCGAAAAAATGGGAGATCACCTGCTGGCGTTGGGGTTGCCGTTGCCGCGAGTTTTTTCCCGCTGCGCTTTCTTTCAGCGCCGCGCTTCGTGGTCTTTGAGCCGGTCCCGAGCCACTCGCGCCTTCTGCTTCTTGACCAAGTCGACGATTCCGTCGAACACCTCTGACGTCATCACCTGGCCCTTCGCCAGCGGACCCAGCAGGTTCACCAACAGCAGACGGCACGCCGTGATCTCCACCATCTCCGCACTGGGCCGCAGGCCCGTCTTGTCCTGTTCGATCTCGCGCAGCAGCAGACCACGGATCAACTCCGCCTGCGTCTCGTTCCGCTTCGCCGCCAGCGCCTCCAGCTCGTGCAGCTCCGCCTCGTTCAGCTTCGTCCCCACGTGATGCACCCGGAACCGCGCCCGCTTCGCCGCTTCCGCCGCAAGGTTCTTCTCATCGAGCAGCGCCATCGCTCCACCCTCCAGACACCCGCGTTTACGCAGGTATACACGGGTTTCCCTACGGAACCCCGGAATACGCTATCTATCGGATGCACAGATGGTTCCCCGAGAGCACTCCCAGGTTTCCCTACAGTTCCCTGCGAGGGGTGGAGTGTCACCCTTACACCCCGTGCGCAGCACGGCAAAAAACCCTCAACCCCTCAACCGCGCTCCGGGAGCACCAAAAAGCCACCCCTCACCGTGCCGGAATCGCCACACTGCCGGGTCAGGAATCGGCGGCAGGATAGGGATCCCATCGGGCAGCTAAACAGGTCGGGATCGGACAGCGAATCGGGGAAGCAATCGGCCAGGGAAACACCAGCGGATCGGCGGCTAAAGGAAAGACTATTCCCCTATTGCCGACGCGAACCAGAACAGGAGAGTGCCCACGGAACAGACAGGGGCAAGCCAGCGCACCGGACTCGGTCGCCAGACCCCACCGATGCCGAACACGATCCCTGAAAGGGACAGCAACCCTCCCCAGCGGTAGATTCTCAGCAGGCGCGGATCGTAAAACGGAAAACCGCCAATCGCGTGTGCGTAAAGCAGTGAAGAAACCGCCAGCAGGCCGGACGTCGTGGCGAGTGTGAAACCGATCAGGGACAGGATGGAGAACACCGTCCTCGGTTGCGTGCGCCTAGACCAACGCACCCAGCCCCAGACCATTAGGGCAGGCATGCCCGCATAAACCGTGAGTGCGAACAGTATCAGCAGGACGGATTCGAGAGCCTTAGTCACTTGCTCGGATTCCAGACGTATTGTCCGTTGCGGTCGATGTACCCGAGTCGGCCCTGCATTTGCACTTGGGCCAGCCCACCTTCGAAGCTTCCGGCTGTATCAAACTGCGGCCTGATAACAACGTTCCCCGTCTCATCTAGGAATCCCCATTTGCCGCTGGCTTGATCCACGAATGCAGCGCGGGATTCCGACATCGAATGCAAGAACGGGTAGGTCGGCGGTAGAACCCAAGTGCCATCCTTCCTGATGATTCCGTTTTTGTGCTTGACCTCGACCACAGCCAGACCCTCAGAGAACCCCATCACCCAATCGAACTGCGGTCGAATCACTACTTGTCCAGATTTGTCGATCACTCCCCACTTGCCGCCGATCTCAACCGCAGCAAGAGATTCACTGAACCCATTTGCGGCATCGAACTGTGGCGGGATGACGAAGTGGCCGCGAAGGTCAACGTATCCATGCTTCCCACTAAGTTCCAGGGGCGTCACCCCCTCCAAGAACCCATAAGGGATATTCGTGACAACGTTGCTTAACCCCGTTTCAGTTTCATCCAGGTACTGCCAGTACTCAGAGCCGTCGTTGGTCACTGCTGGCGGGCCATCCACGAAAGACATGATGCGGTCGAACTGAGGTAGGATCGTGAACTTGCCGCTCTTGTCGATAAAGCCCCAGAACCCGTTCGCCTCGACAGCCGCGTGACCGTCACCAAACTCGCTAGCATCACGGAACTGAGGCTCGATGGAGAACGCGCCTGACTCATCGATGTAACCCCACTTACCCTGATACTGAACAGCGGCCAGTCCCTCAGCGAAGGATTGCACCTGGGAGAACTTAACAGGGATCACCAGCTTGCCCGAGTTGTCGATGAACCCCCATTTACCATCCTGTTCGACCTGGAATCGGCGAGGGGCACTTGCCTGGGCGTGAAGCGCTGGCGGCAACAGCGCAGCCAGCAGAACGAAGTAACGCAATGACCGCATCAAAAAAATTCTCCGCTACTCGCTCACCTTTTTGGCTGCCACCAGCGGGATTGAAACATGTAGATTTCCAGTCTTCGGGTCCACGCTGTCATGTTGCCTGATGGTTTGTAGAAACCCCTGTTCATCAGAAAGCGAGTCGGGCTTGTTTGGTGTCCTTGAGAGCAGAACCTTGCCAGGGATTCCATCCTCGGTGAGCTTGAACACCTTTCCTTCCCGAAGTTCGTAGGCGCTCAGAATCGCAAGGTCCTTGCCTTCGTGAACCTGCCGAAGGAAGAACACATACCGCCCTCCGACATAGGTTTTGCCGATGAAGTCGACGACAGAACCGTCATGGATGACGCGACCGGAATCCATTCGCATTGCACCGCCGATTTGGTCCGTGATCACGGTCCGATCAGGTGGTAGGTTGAAAGTCTCAGGACTCTTGAACACTTCCTCGATCTGGATCGTGGTTTCTGTGTAGATGTGCGTCCGGTCCGCCGAAAGATACGGCTGTACTTTCGTGACCGTGCCAAGCAATGCAAACGCGCTCTCTTTCAAAGGAATGAGCGGGATGGCACCTGGCGCGAAGTGTTCAAAGAAACAATCTCGGCCAGGAACCGTTAAATCACAACCGCCGCCGTTGTATCGTGTGCTCTTCGCCTGTCGCGCCGTGTCCATGGATTCAGGACTCACCTGCGCTGACAACTGCGTCAGACCTAGCAAAGTGAGTACGACCGCAGCCGCGATAACTGGAATCAAAGATTTTCCACTCATATTAATCACCTCCCCCTCAGTTGCTGCAGTTCTGTTTGTTGTCGCCAGTGCATTTGGGAGGCGGTGGCGGCTGCTGTTGCTGCTGCTGATTGTTGGTATTCGGCTTAAGCAGGTTGTCCACGAATTTTTCGGCATCCTTCTTGCTCATGTCATTGGAGGAGCCGAGCATCGAATCGACCTCGGAGTTAGTTTGCCCCTCGTGCTGATCAGGGTTGAACCCTGGCTGAAAGTCTTGATGTTCAGTCTCCGTTAGTTCATGCCCAAGCAGCTGCGCGTCAGACTTCGGTGCGTTGGAGTCTTGTGCGTCCCGCATAGTTTGAGCAAAGCTAGGGTCTATTTCTACCTTGACGTTTGGAGACGTAATGTCGACATTGCCCGCTTTATCCGTCGTACGGTTGATCGGGGCATCAGGCGGATCGGCGATGTGGTGCCCTGGAGTACGCGTGCCGTTATTGTCATAAATCTTGTCTTTTGTAGTACTCAGTGTAATTTTCTGCGTCAGATTGTCCAACTTCGTGAGCATCTGCCGGCCACCTGGATGTCTGGCGATCTCAACGAGTGCGGATTTGATCGCCTTCTGGTCACCAGTACCGGATACGATGTCCTTGCCAGTCGGGTCGGTGTAAACGAGAGGGTTGTTGCGGCCGTAAGCGTAGAGGTTAAGCCTCTGTGGGTCCATCACCCGCATGACGTTCATGAAAACCGGATCGGCAGACATGAACCGGCCCATGCTGGAAGCGTTGTAGCGGGCGCCGAAGTTGTCCAGCCCAGACTCGGCATCGCGTTCTTTGCCGGTAAACTTGTAGTTCTGTGGGAGGGTGTTCGTGATCACGACCTCGCCACCAAACGGGTAGTAGTCGGATTGATCCTTGATCACGCCCCCCGCGGCGGTCACCACACTGGTCGATCCCAGATGGTCGGCGAAGTAGTAGGCCGGCGGATTGCTGGTGCCGTCGCGCCGCGCCACCCGCTTGCCGTTGAAGAAGATGTACTCGTAACTCAGTGTGCCGGCGAGATTGCTTTCCACCAGGGCATCGCTGCCAGCGCCCATCCAGTACAGCGTCCCTCCCGACGCACTCGTGCAGGAGCTGCACTTCTCCACTCTGCGCCCATCGCCGTCGTACTTGTACGTCCAGCCCGGGATCGCCACCAGCTGGTTTTCGCCGTCGTAGGTGTAGGTGTGGCCGCCGCCGTCGTTGATCAGGTTGCCGGCCGCATCGTAGGTCATACCCACGAACTGGTTGTTGAGGCTCATCGCCTGGCCCAGCGTGGTGGGCGCACCCTGGGTGGCCGTAATCTCATGCAGATTGCCCCAGCCATCGTAACCGGAAACGTACACTCGCCCGACCATGTGACCGAACAACTGCCCCCAACACGGCGTGCCGCAGGTCGTGCCCTGCGTCGTCGCGGACTGGATGCGATTCAGCGCATCGTAAGCATACGTCACGGTGCGATTGGTGTCGATGCAGTTGTCCACGGACTGGACGTTGCCGTTGTCGTTCGATCCTGCGCCAAAGTGGTAAACGCGGTGCATGATGTTGCCGAGGGTCGTCGGACACGTGGTCTGGGCCAATTGCTGGCTGTCCGGTGGTGCGGTGCTCGTGTAAACGAGCTGGAGCGGCTGGAGTCTTGAGTTGTAGGAGAACCGCCCCAGGAGCGAAGCATGGTTCGTGTAGCCTGCGAGCGCCCCCTGCGGCGCATACATTGCATTGATCACATAGTTGATGCTGTTGGCGGTATCCTGGGCGGAAACGTTTCTGCCGGCAGCATTGGGCGTGTACGTAATGAGTCGTCCGCTGGGATATTGCAAGCTGGCCATTGAACCATCCAGATTGTAGGTGTAAACCAAGGCTTGGGTGGTCGGCGAGCTGCCGTTGATCGTCTCCTTGTCCCGCAGAACCCGCCCCATGGGATCGTGGAACCACGCGGTGCCCCCGGATCCATCACACATCGAGGTTCGGCGGCCGATCGGGTTGGCATCGGCAGGATTGAAGGTCGGGGCGCAGGAGCCCAGCGAGTTGTTGTCGTAGGCATAATTCACCGTGGCCGTGGAAGGGTTTCCTCCCGTGTAGCTTTTCTGGGTCAGGCGGTGGAGTACGTCGTACGAATAGTTGGTTGTGACGGTCGTGGACGTAAAGGTTTGGTTCGGTGCTCCGGCCTTCTTGGTTAACACATTCCCGTCGGCGTCGTAGGTGTACTGGATCGTGCCGTTGGTGTAGGTCGACGTGTTGGTCGTGGGGCAGGAGACCGGAGTGGCGGTGCTAGGCGTTACCTCAGGATTTGCTGCGCAAGTGAGCCTCGACAGAGAGTCATAGGTGAAGGTCCGAATCCTGTAGCTCCCAGATGTTCCACCTCCAGTCTGAATGACGCTTGTCAGATCGTCCAGAACATCGTAGGCGTAGTCGGTCTCGTAGTTGAGTCCGCCGGGGTCTTCAAACACTGCCGTCAACCTACCGAGAGCGTCTGTTTGGCTTTTGCGCTGTTTCCCGGCCTCGTCCGTCACGATACTGGTGATACCCGCTGTACTCCCAGAATATGACGTTGTTACCGTGGAACCATCAGTCTGGACGACGCTCGTTACCCGGTCAAGGGCATCGTGGTTGGTAGTGGTCATCAGACCAAAGGTTGTGTCTGGCGAGTTGCAGTACGGAGTAGATACCTTCTCAAAGCGCAGATATTGGCTGGCATCGTAGCCATATGCATAGTCAACTTTGACGAGCCCCGTGCCGCTACTACAATCGGGATCATTTTGCAGCTGCGTTTGAGAAACCCGCCCCAGACCGTCAAGCACCGTGGTCTTTGTCAGGCTGACACTGCCAGAAATGAGCTGGCTGGTCGTAGTGCTTATGTTGCCGCTGTCGGTGTAACTCTTCGTCGTCATTCCACCGTCAGGGAAGCTGGTGATCAACGGACGATTCATCAGGTCGTAAGTTTGGGTCGTTCCGGCACGAGAGTTGGCGATGTCGTTTTCGTCTTTCAGGCTGTACGTCAGCCCCGTGCACGGATAGTAGCTCTTCTGGACGCGATGGCTAAGCGCATCGGTAGTTTTCGTCACGAAGGCGTGCGTATTGGCAGTGCCAACGCAGCCGCTGCCACCCCAACTGTCTGTGTAGTCGAGCGTCGCCGGATGGCCACCCGGATCAGTGGAAGTCAGCAGGTTGCCCAGATCGTCGTAGGTATTGTTGGTGTTCAGCCACGTCCATACCCCGTTCACCAACAACCCGCGCCCTACCTGTGTGGCATTGCCGCGATGGGTGTTGCTGGTGCCGTATTTCGTGTAGTCGTGGTTCGGGACACCGCTGGTCGACGACAACGACCCCCCATCGTACGTAAAGGATGTCTGGGCAGTCAGGGTACCACCAGAAGAAGAGCCCGCATACTTAGAAACCTTCAGTGGACGGTCAGCGATGTTCAATGGTTTGTAGGTCGGACCGAGTGTGGGGTCGAGATGCAAGTACGTCGTGTGGACTGTTCGGACGAGGCTCCCATACGTTCCTGTCCCGTATCCATACTCTCGCCTCTCGACAGGATTCCTCCACGTCATTCCGCCGTCGAAGTCCCAATCGGTTTCGACCTTGCTTACTAGATTCTGCGGATTCCAGGTCGTGGTATCGCGGATCGGAATCTGAAGGGCAGCGTCCGTGGCATTCGGAATGGGGGTATAGTCGGTGGCGACTGTCTTGAGTAGCGTCCCGGAAGCGTACGAACCAGAGTAATATTGGGCCTTTGTTTGATACGACGGACTGAGGCTGTTGCTTCCCAACCAAGATTGGAATGTGTGCACGGTATCGTTGCCCGCGGGGTCTGTCACAGTTGCTTGGTTTATGGTCGGCGTTTTGTATTTGTAGGTCCAGGTGGAGGCCACGCCATTTGCCGTTTCCGTTCTGCTGTCGGGAGCGGGCCCTGTCCAGGAGAGCGGCCCGTTCCAAGTGAAGGTGATTTGACCACCAGTCGGCAGGGTAATGGAACTCGGCTGAGCATAGGCATTCTGAACGTAGTTGAAAGTGTAGCTCATTCCGTTGGCGAAGGTGATTGTCTGCGGAACGGTCCAGGTTCCCGTCGATTCTGTACAGCTGTCACTTTGGGAGAACTGACAAAGATTCGTGTTTACCGTCACGCTCGTGTTTATAACCTGGAGTGAGCGAAGAGTTGCTGACGAATCGTAATAGCTCCCGTCAAGCGGGATGGTACGACCTAGCGTGTCAGTCACGGAAGTGCCAGGATTGCTCACCAGCTGGTTGCCATTCGAATCTTCGAAGGTGCACGGCAGCATCGAACACTGAGATGAATTGAAGTTCGTTCCATTCTTTGAGATGATGGCGAAGCTAGTTATGTTGACATTGGACCAAGTCAAGTTGACGATCCAGCCGGAGCCATCCTCAGCGTACAACGTACTCGGGGCGGGCAGACCGCAAGTATTCCCGGGCGCACCAAATCTCCACGGGCTAAGCGGATGACTTGTTCCGCCGGGCTCGGTCACCGTCTGATACGAGTATTGATAGAAGGTGCTGCCGAACTGGCACTTGATGGCCGTTATCCTCCCATTGAAACCGTAGCTAAATGGAGTCACTAGCGACAGCATCGGTACCGAGTCGTGGCCGCCAACTACCGTGTCGTGGCATATGCCGGCTGGGTTACACGTGGTATTGAACTCCCACTGTTTCGCATCGTAGACATATTTGACGCCTGTCGGCAGACCCCTCCCCTTGTATGCCCACACTGGAAGCTCGATATGCAGATTTCCGTTCGTTATCTGAACGCTTGCGAGGTTGTCACCGTCGAAGCTTCCGTTCAGGGGCAGACCGATATTCGTATCGTCGGTAATCTGCGCGTGACAGGTAAGGTTGCAGCAGAACACCAATGCCAGGAACACCACGAGACGGTTTGAAAACATGCGGCGAAAGGATAAACTTTTCATCTTGCTACCTCCCTGGGGGAAGGGTGAAGTCCGAGTCTGGCAAGCCCACATTGAAGCTGATGGACGTAAGGACGACAGTCGAATCGAGGCTGCCGCCGATGTAAACCGTCTGGGTAAATGGCGCAGAGATTCCGCTTATGACTTGGTAGTTGCTGAAGTAGATTTCGATGCTTTGGGTGCTGGTGGTATCGTTTTCGGAGAAGTTGGTGTATTGGATCTTGTCCACCAGCCCGGTAGCCTGATCGACATAGAACGTGGTTTGTGTCATGGATGCATAGATTGGGCCCTGGACCGGATCGGTCGTGGGGACGAAACTCACCGCAATTGCGTCCGTGTTGTCCATTGACCTGCGTCACGCCCTGATACACCAACTGAATTGAAGCTGCATTCTGGTAGTCGCTGAGGATTGAGAGTAGCGGGATGTGATGGACATATTCGGCAAGAGTGTTGTTTGTCTGCAGCCACAGAACGCTACCATTCGGACGTTCGATCACGCCCGTGCCCTGATTTACGATCCGCACCGCGGGTCCCTTCGATTTTTGAAGCTCAACCCGTGTTTCCTGTGTGCCTTTCGTTTTAATCGTGATGGGATAGCTGGTGCCGTCGGACAGTGTCATCGTGCCAATGGCTTGGGAGTCCTGGTAGGAGAGCAATCCCTGTGTGGCACCCATGGCCGCCATTGCCGTTTGGGCCGCAGCAATCGCCTGAGGATCCCTCACGATCACGTACTGCTTTTGCGAAGTTGCCGCAAGCAGGGATGTCGGTAGGGTCGAAAGGAGCAGAGTGCAGAAAAGATATTGGCGAAGCATAATTATCCTCTTTGGAGTTGGATCAAGCCGGTGGCGGCGCCACCGGTCATCGACGCAATCGACTGGCCGGCGAAGGCGAGGGCTTGCGGATCACTGGTCGGTGGGTTCTGGGCGAGGGTGAGATACGAAAGGAGCAGCAAGAGGAACAAACCGGCCAAGAAGCGAGCCATGGCTCACCTCCAAGTAGTTTCGGTTTCCCCCCTCAGAAAACAAAAACCGTGAGCGGACTTTACAAAACATTGCCTCGCAGGTCAACGGAAAAAGTTGTTTAAACATTCATGTGTGATCCCAATCACATTTTTCGGCGGGTGGCCCGCCTCTGCGCCGCCATTGTAAGCCACCGGGGGTGCCCCGCTCCTTGCGTTTTTTGCAAGGGGCGGGTGTGTGCAGCGGCACAGAACTTTCCTCCCTGGTGGCGGTACGATCCCCCACATGCCTCAAGGACTGAAGCGATACTATGGCGCTGGACACCTGCACTTCATCACCTGCAGTTGTTATCAGCGGCGGGCTTGGCTCGGCACGTCTCGGCGTCGCGATCTGTTCCTGCGTCTGTTGGAAGAGACCCGGCAGAAATATCGCTTTGTAGTCTTGGGATACGTGATCATGCCCGAGCACTTTCACCTGCTGATCAGCGAGCCGCAGGTGGGAGATCCGTCGAAGGTCATGCAAGTGGTCAAACAACGCTTCGCGCAACGCATTTTATGGCGACGGCGTAAGACAGCAGAGCAACGGTCGTTGTTTAAAGGACAACCCATCCACGTCTGGCAGGCGAGATTTTACGACTTCAACGTCTGGACGGAGCGCAAGCGCGTCGAGAAACTGCGCTACATGCATCGCAATCCGGTGAAACGCGGGCTGGTGCTGGAACCGGAGCAGTGGGCGTGGAGCAGTTTCCGCTGGTACTGGCGCGGCGAAATGGGAGCGGTGCGGCTGAATGACGATACCGTCATGAAAATGCGAATCCGGAGGCCGGCCGCATAGCCGATGCCGGCACCCGCCCCTTGCAAAAAGCGCAAGGAGCGGGGCACCCCAGCACCCCAGAACCATTTTCTGACTTACAATTGGCCCGCCAAGGGCGGGCCACCCGCCTAAATTCCTAGAAGGGAGTCCCACGATGAAAATTGGTTTTGCGCTTCCCAATATCGGTCCGCTGGGTTCGGCGGAGGCAGTGTCGAAGGTGGCGGAGCGGGCGGAGGCGTTGGGGTACGACAGTCTTTGGACGATTGAACGGTTGCTTTGGCCGGTCCATCCGCAAACACCGTATCCCGTCACGCCCGACGGGTCGCTGCCGGAAGGCTACAAATACAGCCTCGACCCGCTGGATACGCTGACGTTCGTGGCCGCCAAAACCAAGACGATTACGCTGGGCACCAGTGTGCTCGACATTCCTTACTACAACCCGGTCATGCTGGCGCGCCGCATCACCACACTCGATGTGCTTTCCAAGGGACGCGCGCGGCTGGGGCTGGGCCTGGGCTGGTCGAAGGACGAAATGGATGCGGTGGGCGCGGACATGAAGAAGCGCGGGGCGATGGCCGATGAATTTCTCCAGGTGCTCAAGGCGATCTGGACCACCAATCCGGTCGAGTTCCAAGGGAAGTTCTACAAAGTGCCGAAGTCGTATGTCAATACCAAGCCGGTGCAGAAGCCGCATCCGCCCATCTATCTGGCGGCCTTCGCTCCTGCGGCGTTGAAGCGGTTGGCGACCATGGCGGATGGATGGAATCCGGTGGCGATTCCCGTGGACGGCATGGAACAGATGTTCGGCGCGATCAAGCAAATGGCCAAGGACGCGGGACGGGATCCGTCGTCGCTGGCCATGGTAGTGCGCGCCAACCTGGAGATCACTGGTAAGCCACTGGGGAAAGAACGCATGATTTTTAGCGGGTCGATTGAGCAGATCAAGGAAGACGTTGCGGGATGCCGGCGCATTGTGGCGCATGAACTGTTCTTTGATCCGACTTTCTATGCAGGGGCACAGTCGCTGGATCGGTGGCTGGAGCTGATGGAGCAGCTGCGGAAATTGGCGTAGGGGGCAAATTTGTGTGACGCCGGTGTGGCAGCGGCATGTTTGGCGTCCTCGAGAGCAGGGTGGCCGGCGGGACCCTTCGACTTCGCTCAGGGCAGGCTGCCGGCGCTACTTCTTCCATGTCTAGATCTTGCCCCAGGAATTGATGCGCTGGGGAGTGATACGAATTATGGGCGCGTCATCGGGCAGCATTCCGGTGGCGTACTGCGGATATTTCGTTCTCAGGCGGCGAATCGCGGTGGCGCGTTCCTTCCGAGCCGAATCCGGAAGCAGCTTTGCCTTGCCGCGCACCAGGATGTACCAGAGCTGCGTCCAGTCTTCGTCGTAGTGGTCGATCAACAGGGCCACTTGCGGCGCTGCCTGGATGTGTCGCAGCCGCGCGAGTCTTTGCGGCGCAACCCGCTTCGGCTTGCGGTCCACTGCTGAGTAGAAAACCGCGCCATCGTACGCAAAACAGACTGGTATGATGTGTGTTCCATACTTCGCATCCAAGGTCGCAAGCCGTGCCACCCTGGCCTGTTGCAATTTTGCCTGAATCGCATCCGAAATGGGTTGCGGCTTGCGAGGCATGTGGGGCCCCCTTTTTTGAGATTTTGGCGCCGGCCCGGTCCAAGGGACCGTGGTAATAGTCAGGATGCAGCATTGAACATCTACCACAACTCGGCGTAACTTGCTGACGATTCTCGGGTTTAAGTAATTACAGCATTCCCAACAATGGATTCCTTGTCGGGTGGAGGATTTATGGTGCAGAGAATGGTGGGGCACAGACTCGTTCTCATGGGGGCAGCTTTGGCGCTGTCCCTGTTTGGAGGGGTTCAGCCGGCGGCCGGCCAAAAAGCGGCCGATCTGTATGTTGCCAGCAACGGCAACGACAATTGGAGTGGGACGCTCGACGCCCCGAACGCGGGGCGGACGGATGGTCCATTGGCCACGTTGGAGCGTGCGCGGAGGGCAGTGCAGGGGCTGAAAAAATCGCGGCGCAATGCCGCGATCATCGTCATGTTGCGGCAGGGCACGTATTTCTTGAGTGAACCTCTGAAGCTGGGATCGTCGGATTCGGGGTCTGCCAACGCGCCCATCGTTTACCAGGCTTTCCCCGGGGAAAAACCCGTGGTCAGCGGTGGCAAGCAGGTCACGGGCTGGAAAACCTCAGGTGGACGATGGAGCGTGAGCCTGGATCCCGGCAACTACAAGTTTTTCGAGCAGCTTTTTGTGAGTGATCAGAGGCGGTATCGCCCGCGTCTCCCCAAGGAAGGATATTTCCACAATGCCGGTCCGGTGGTAGTGGATTCCCAGTCGGACGAATGCCGAGTCTTCTTTCAAAAGGAAGGCGGTTACGTGTGCTTCGATCGATTCCGTTTCAAGTCAGGCGATATGCAGGGGAACTACGCCAATATCAATGACGTGGAAATTGACGACTTCGAGAAGTGGACGATGTCTAAACTGCGGCTCAAGGAGGTTGATACCTCGGCGAAGATCGCATATCTGACCGGGTCGACGTTCCGTGACCTTAACAACGGATTCATACGCGGCCACCGCTACCTGGTGGAAAACGTGAAAGAGGCATTGAGCCAACCCGGAGAGTGGTACCTGGATCGCTCCAGTTCCCCGTGGCAACTGACCTACCTGGCGCGCCCGGGAGAAAGCCCGGACAAGGACGTGGTCATCGTGCCGCAGCTGCCACAACTGGTTGTGGCCGATCACTTGAGCTATGTGACGTTCAAGGGAATCACGTTCTCGCATGACAACTGGGTAGTGCCGCCCGAGGGCCATGGAGCGCTGCAGAGCGAGCCGCACGTCCCGGCAGCGCTGAGTTTCAGGAGCTCGAATGACATCATCTTCGATGGCTGCACGATCGCGCACAGCGGGGGCTGGGGCGTGGAATTCGTGACTGGAGATAACGAACCGTCGCACCACAACCAGGTGGTGAACAGCGTGCTTTGGGACCTGGGCACGGGCGGCATCCGTGTGGGGGACTACTACCAGCGCGACGACAGCGAGGACAATGTCTCGCATGACAATCTCTTCCAGAACAATTTGATTACTTCGGGAGGAAGGGTTCTGCCCTCGGGAATCGGCATGGGCATATGGATTGGCAACTCGCCGAACAACACCATTACGCACAATGAAATTTACGATTTATATGGTGGCGGCATCGGGGTGTGCGTCCCCACTCCGCGGGGTTGCCCTTTCCCGCACGACAACACCATCTCCTTCAATCACGTTTACCAGCAAGGGCAGGGAATCATCAGCGACTTTGCCGGCATTTACCTGGCGACCTACAAGACCACGGGCAACAAGGTGCTGAATAACTGGGTGCATGATGTTACCCACAACTTCCAGGAGGAGGACGGATACAACGGAATCGGAATTTACCTGGATAACATCACCAGCAACGTGCTGGTGCAAAACAACCTGGTGTATCGGGCGTCGCAAAGCGTGATCTTCAACAATCGCGGGGCGAACAATACCTGGACCAACAACATCCTCGCCTATGGACACCAGGCAATTGTTCAGCTGGGTGGAATGGACATGAACC
>JBGPJK010000050.1:0-19777 GCA_041485425.1 Terriglobia bacterium
AGCAGAAGCTCCATTGCCCAAGAACTGAGATCAGAGAACGGCAGAAAACAGCTTCGCGGGCAGGAGTGCCCGCGCCACACTTTACTTCTTATCCACCATCAGCACCCCGCCCGAAGCGTAGCTCTCCTTCGACACTTCGACGAACGTCACCACGATGGCCTCGCGGCGTGCGCCTGCTTCTTCCACCATGGCGTCGGTGATGCGCTGAGCCAGCTTGCGTTTCTGGTCAGCGCTGCGGCCGGTCAACATTGTGACTTGAATTAATGGCATGGGGACAGCTCCTGGCTGCTGGGTCTTGGCTGGTACAGGGAGATCCCTCGTTTCACTCGGGATGACGGCTGCGGGCTCCCGCCGCGCTCACGCCCGCAATACGCCGTCACTTTGCCAACTCAAATCCCGCAAAGAAGTAACTCAACTCAAACCGCGCGGTCTCATCGGCATCCGACCCGTGAATCGCATTATGCTCGATGTTGGTCGCCCACTTTTTCCGGATCGTGCCTTCCTCGGCGTTGGCCGGATTGGTGGCGCCCATCAGCTTGCGCAGATCGGCGATGGCATCCTCTTTTTCCAGCGCGATCACGACAATCGGTCCGCTGGACATGAAGTCCGTTAGCGAATTGTAGAACGACTTGCCCGCGTGCACCGCGTAGAACTGCTCCGCCTGATGCTTGTTAATCTGCAACATCTTCATGGCCAGAATGCGAAAGTTGCTTTTCTCGAACTGCTCGATGATGTCTCCGACCGCGTTCTTCCGCACCGCGTCCGGCTTGACGATAGTAAGAGTACGTTGCAAGGTCTTCATTCTTGTCGTTAGTCCTTGGTCGTTGGTCGTTGGTCTTTCATACTCGGTACTCGGTACCAGGTACTCGGTACTGCCTGCTACACTTTTGCCGTCGCACCCATCGCCGCGATTGCCGTTTCCCCGATCGCCGCCGGAGTCTTGGCCACGCGAATGCCCGCGGCTTCCATAGCTTTGATCTTCTCAGCCGCGGTTCCCTTGCCGCCGGAAATGATCGCCCCCGCATGCCCCATGCGGCGTCCCGGAGGGGCGGTTTGCCCGGCAATGAAACCGACCACCGGCTTCTTCATGTGCGACTTCACGTATTCCGCCGCGGTCTCTTCGGCATTGCCGCCGATTTCCCCGATCATCACTACCACTTCCGTCTGCGGATCGCGGTTGAACAGTTCGAGCGCGTCCACAAAATTGGTGCCGATGATGGGATCGCCTCCAATGCCGATCGCCGTGGACTGTCCGATCCCCCGCGTGGTGAGTTGATACACGGCCTCATAGGTCAGCGTGCCCGACCGCGAAACGATGCCCACCGGCCCTTCGCGATGAATGTGGCCGGGCATAATCCCGATCTTGCACTTCCCCGGCGAAATGATGCCCGGGCAATTGGGCCCGATCAGCCGCGCCCGCCGGTTCTGCAGAAATTCCCACGCCCGCACCATGTCCAGCGTCGGGATGCCTTCGGTGATGCAAACGATCAGTTCGATCTCCGCATCGGCGGCTTCCATGATGGCGTCCGCCGCATACGGCGGAGGCACAAAGATGACCGAAGCGTCCGCCCCGGTTTTGTTCACAGCTTCCTGCACGCTGTTGAAGATCGGCCAGCCTTCGTGGGTCGTACCGCCTTTTCCAGGAGTCACACCACCCACGATCTTGGTACCGTATTCAGCGCAGGCTTTGGCATGGAATGTCCCTTCCCGCCCGGTCAGCCCCTGCACCACCACTCGCGTCGATTTATCAACCAGGATTGCCATATGATTATTCACTTCCGTAGAGACGTAGCTTGCTACGTCTCCCTCTGCGTGCTCCGGTCCAGAGACGCAGCAAGCTGCGTCTCTACAGGTTAGGACCTACGCCGCACCCGCCGCTGCTACCACCTTCTCCGCCGCGTCCTTCATGGTCTCGGCCACAATGAAGTTCAACCCCGACTGCTTCAGGATCTCCCGTCCCGCCTCAACGTTCGTTCCTTCCAGCCGCAGCACAATCGGCAACTGGATGTGCGTCTTGTTCGCCGCCTCCACCACGCCCGTGGCCAGCGTGTCCACGCGCAGGATGCCGCCGAAGATATTAATCAGCACCGCCTTCACGTTCTTGTCGCTGAGCAGGATCTCGAACGCGTGCGTCACCTGCTCGGCACTGGCGCCGCCTCCTACATCGAGGAAGTTCGCCGGCATCCCGCCCGCATACTTGATGATGTCCATGGTCGCCATGGCCAGCCCGGCGCCATTCACCATGCAGCCCACGTTGCCATCCAGCTTGATGTAATTCAGGTTGTATTTCGAGGCTTCCACCTCGAGTGGGTCTTCCTCGCTGATGTCGCGCAGCTCGCGGATGTCGGGATGGCGGAACAGCGCGTTGTCGTCGAAATTGAGCTTGGCATCGAGCGCAAACAAACGGCCGTCGGTGCAAGTAATAAACGGATTGATCTCCACCAGCGAAGCGTCCGTGTCGAGGAACGCGCGGTAAAGACTGGTCAGGAACTGCACCGCAGGATTGATCTGCTGTGGCTTGAGCCCGAGTTGGAAAGCGATCTTACGTGCCTGAAAGGGCTCCAGGCCCATGCCGGGATCGATGTGCTGCTTGAGGATAGCGTCGGGATTCTCCGCCGCCACTTGCTCGATCTCCATGCCGCCGGCCGCCGACGCCATGAAAACAGGTTTGGCTTCGGCGCGGTCCAGCAGAACCCCAAGGTAGAGTTCTTTCTCGATCGGCAGGGTTTCTTCGATCAGCAACCGCTGCACAATCTTTCCTTCCGGCCCGGTCTGGTGAGTCACCAGCCGCATGCCCAGCATCTTGCCGGCGAGGTCGACCGCCTCCGCCACGGACTTGGCAATCTTCACGCCACCGCCCTTGCCGCGGCCCCCGGCGTGAATCTGCGCCTTGACTACCACTCCGCTGGCGCCCGCGTCGAAAAGGTGTTTCGCGGCGGCTTCCGCCTGCTCGCGGGTCTCGGCCATCTCGCCACGCGGCACCGCAACGCCATACTTTCTCAGGATTGCTTTGCCCTGGTACTCATGAATTTTCATAATGATTCCGGATCATCGTGATTTCGGAAGGGACCCGCTTGCGGCTTCAGACCTGAGGCTGCAAACCATTGATTTTATAGAAGCCCCTCCCGTTGGGCAAACAGGAGGCGTCACTTCGCCGAGTGATTTGCTAACCTGTACTCAGGCCAATGATCACTGACATCCTTCATCGCATCGCCACCCACCGCCAGTCGCTCACGCGCGAAGAAGCGCGCGCGGTGATGGCAGAGATCCTGGCCGGAGAATGCAGCGATGCACAGATCGCCGCCCTGCTGGTCGCGCTACACATGAAGGGCGAGACCGTGGAGGAGATCGTCGGCTTCGCGGAAGCCATCCGCGCCGCCGCCTCCCCGCTAATCCTGCATCAGAATTCCACCGTGGACGTCAGCGGAACCGAGCGCGATGCCCTGGTCGACACCTGCGGCACCGGCGGCGACGCCAGCGGCACCTTCAACATTTCCACTGCCACCGCACTGGTCGTCGCGGGAGCGGGCGTGCGCGTGGCCAAGCACGGCAACCGCAGCGTGACTTCCAAATGCGGTTCGGCCGACGTGATGGAAGCGCTCGGGGTCAACATCAACCTACCACCTGCGCGCCTGGCTGCCTGCCTGGAGCAAGTTGGAATGGCCTTCCTCTTCGCTCCCGCCATGCACTCTGCCATGAAATACGTGCAACCCGCCCGCCGCGAACTACGGCTGAGAACAGTTTTCAACCTGCTCGGCCCGCTCACCAATCCCGCCCGCGCTTCGGCCCAGGTGGTTGGCGTCTACTCGGTGGAACTGGTCGAGAAGCTGGCCGAGGCGCTCAGCATGCTGGGATTGCACCGCGCCGTGGTGGTGCACGGCCTTGACGGTCTGGATGAGATCACGATCACCGGTCCCACGCGCGTAGCAGAGGTCCGCGAGGGCAGCGTCCGCACCTACGAGGTCACGCCGGAAGAATTCGGCATGAAACGCGCCGCCATCGAAGAGATCTCCGGCGGAGATGCCGCGGCCAACGCTGCCATCATCCGTGAGGTGCTGGGAGGGAAGAAGTCACCGCGCCGCGACGTAGTCCTGCTCAACGCCGCTGCTGCCCTGGTGGCCGCGAGCAAAGCCGACCACCTGGCCGACGCCCTGCCGCTGGCCGCCCGCTCCATCGACTCCGGTGCCGCCGCGAGCAAACTGGACGCGCTGGTGCGCTTCACCAACGCCCACCAGACGTAGCGCCGGCGTCCCGCCGGCCACGTGGACGACCGCACTACGACGCCAGTTTCTTCAGTCGCTCGATCTGCTCCAGATGATTCGGCCCATGCCCCACCATCATCCCCAGGTACTCCGCGACCGTGACCTTACGTTTGTGTTCCGGATGGAACGCGCCTTTCTCCAGGTCCGCTGCGCTCAGACGCCGCAGCAGACGCACATTGCCGTAGCGGTTCAATCCGTAGGCGGCTACCAGTTCGGCAGGCGACTCCTGCATGTACCCGAGATTCCGCGCCCACGCGTCCTGATCAATCGGCGCGATGGTCGGCTCTTTATCCGCCAGCATCTGCCTTACACGGTATGAATACACAATTTCCATATCCGCCAGGTGCCCGAGAATTTCCAGAATGCACCACTTGTCCGGCGCCGGCTTGTAGCGCAGCGTCTTGTCCGGCAGTCCCAACACTGCCGCCGCGATCAGCTTCGGGCTCTTCTCCGCCGCATCCAGCTGCTTTTTCAATTCCGCTTCCGTCATGACGCCCTCCGGGCGATTGTGCAATCGGGAAATTGTGTAATTGGGTAATTTAAGAGACCACTCTCCGGGTAGTGGTGCAGTTTGGGGTCGTACGATCGCCTTCTTTGCGCCCTTTGCGAATCCTTCGCGTGCTTTGCGGTTTAAGACCTTTTACCGCAAAGCTCGCAAAGAAGGGCGCAAAGTCCGCAAAGCACGAGGTGGTCGAGATTCTCAGACTGCACTACTACCATTCCCCGGATGGTTTCGTAAATTACACAATTACCCGATTACACAATTACGAAATCTGGATCTTCTGCATCCACTGGGCAATCTGCACGTTCCATCCCAGTTCTTTGGTCATAATGTCGCGCAGCTGCGATGACGCCGCCGGTTCCCCATGCACCAGGTAAGTCGCGCCCGGCTTGCTGGGGAAGGTGTGCAGCCATTCCAGCAGTTCCGGCGGGTCAGCGTGATCGCTGAACTGTTCGAAGGCCGCGATCTGTGCCCGGATCGGCACGATCTGCCCGAAGATCTTGACCTCGGGCGCTCCGCTCTTGATGGTGAAGCCACGCGTGCCCGGCGCCTGAAACCCAATAAAAATCACCGTGTTCTTCGGGTCGGGCAGGCGCTGCGCCAGGTGATGCTGGATACGTCCGCCGGTCACCATCCCGCTGGAGGAAATGATGATCGAAGGATAGTGGGTTTCGTTGATTTTTTTCGACTCCTGCGGCGTGGAGGCGAACGTAAGTTCCTTCCATTCCATGGGTGATCCGCAGGTCTTGATCAATTGCCGCGTCTCGTCGCTATACTCCTCACTGTGCTTCAGGAAAATCTGCACGGCCTGGATGGCCATCGGGCTATCACAGTACACCGGAATGCTGGGGAGCTGCCCCGCCAGCATCATCTCCTTCAGCATGAAGAGCAGTTTCTGCGTCCGCTCCACCGCGAAGGCCGGCACGATGACGCTGCCGCCGCGCGCCACCGTCTGCTTGATGAGCGCCGCCAGTTCGGGCCGCGGATCATTCGTGGGATGCTGCCGGTTGCCATAGGTGGACTCCATGACCAGCAGATCGGCGGTCTCACCTTCCGTGGGTCCCGAGTGCACGACTTTCCCCGGAGCGATGTTCTGGTTGCGCACGCGTCCAATGTCCCCGGTGAACAGCAGACGCCGGCTCTCGCCGTTGGTCTTCAGGGTAAGCTCCACCATCGACGACCCCAGGATGTGCGCCGCTCGCACAAAGCGAAATGAAATTTCCGCGGTAAGCTGCTTGGTTTCCCCGAACTGTACCGGCCGGAAATATTGCAGAGCCGCTTGTGCCTCCTCCAGGTTATACAGCGGCAATGCGGGAACGTGTTTCGACGTCCTGGTCTTGTTGTAGAACGCCGCGTCTTCTTCCTGCAGATGGCCGGAGTCCGGAAGGATGACACCGCACAAATCAATGGTTGCCGGCGTGGCATAGATCGGCCCGCGGAACCCTTCCTTCACCAGCCGCGGAATCCAACCGCAGTGGTCGAGGTGAGCGTGCGTAAGCACCACGGCATCAATTTCGCGCGCCGGTATTGGCATGTCCTGCCAGTTGCGCTCGCGCCACTCTTTCGGTCCCTGGAACATGCCACAGTCGATCAGGGTTTGAAAGCCATTCTTTCCGCTGGAATCCGGACTGGTGTTGATCAGGTGCTTCGAGCCTGTGACCGTCCCGGCCGCGCCGAGAAACTGGATGTAGGACAAAGGAATCCTCCCAAGAACCTTAAGAAACTACCACGGAGATACCTGGCATAGAAGACGATTGACAGATTGGGTCATTGAAAATTGATTCAATCCCTCAATGATTCAATAGTTCGATCTTGTACATGTTATTGCTCATGTCGCTTTCCGGCACGCTCCCGTCATTCACAATATCTTCCCGGGGAGTGGATGGGGATTCGATGCGGATGGCAGCCTTGGACTTGGCATGTACTTCCAGCCGCTGAGTGGTCTCGCCGCCCTCCATGCGCAGAGTCACCGGCACTTCGGCGCCGGCGTCACCCAGATTCTCCACCGACACGGTGACCACGTAGCCGCCACCCACGGTGGGTCGCGGATACGCCGACTCCACTCGAAAGTCAGGCAGACCGCGGTCGCGGTACACCCACTGGTCGAAGAACCATTCCAGGTCACGCTTGGTTTGCGCTCCTATCAAGCGCTGCACATAGGAAGGTTCTTTGTCCTGCTCCGGGCGGTAGGAGGCCAGCGCTTTTTTCAGCGCCGCTTCCCCAACCATG
Organism: Terriglobia bacterium; assembly: GCA_041485425.1. Lineage (GTDB taxonomy): Bacteria > Acidobacteriota > Terriglobia > Terriglobales > Acidobacteriaceae > JAIQET01. The sequence continues at coordinate 6,994 of JBGPJK010000050.1, forward strand.
TCGCGCAGCATCCACCAGACATACATCGCCTTGCTGCGGTAGAGCTCCTGGATACTGGTGTTGATCAGCGACTCGCTCGCCGCGGAACCCGGGTCGTCCTCGGCCGAGATTGCCTTCTCGGCGTCGGCCACCGCGGTTCGGTGCAAGCCCATGAAGTCGAGCGCGGCCCGGCGTCCGCTCTGCTGCTCGCGGTACGCCCCCTGCGCAAAGTGAGCCAGCCCTTCGTAGATCCACGGACGTGGCGAAGCAAACGCCGCGTGTGTCAGTTGGTGAACCGCAGTCATTTGGACCAGCCTGGAATCGGCAGACACACTCAACGGGGTGAGCAGCACGCTGCCACTTTCGAAGGGCGCAGCCTCGAGATCCGCGAGTTCCATCACTTCTGCCTTGTCTTTCGGGGCGCCGAACCATTCGGTAACGAACGGGGTGGCCAATTCTGTTGCCAGTGCGTAATCCTCCGCCTCGGACTTGTGATCGGGGAGATAGTGAATGCCGACCCCTGGCCGGTCCAGAGTGGAGTACTTTGCCAGGACGAAAGCCGGAGTCGTCAGGCCAACTGGCTGGAAAAGATGCTCTACGCAACTTGTAATGTCTCCGCCAGTGGTTGCGCCGGAACTGGATCCAGGGACCCCGGTGGACCCGTCATTCATAAAGCCACTGGGTAAACCTCCCTGGCCAACCACGCAGAGGTTTATGCGTACATTCGATCTTGCCTCCCGCTCCTTCCACCGCCCCAACGTCGCAAAGACGCTGTTCCCTTCTGACAGATCCGCCGACTCGGTCGCTACCGGATACCACGCCACGTAGCCGATCCCGCGCACCGCTGTGAACGACTTGCCGATCTGGTCCCAGTCGCTATGCCGGGCCGCTTCTTCAGGGACGCCGATTCGAGTCAGGCGCGTGGTGTCGAGCGGGATTGTACCCTCGTAGCCGATCTCCAGCTCAACCGTACCTTGCACCGGAATCGGTTGCGGCAGCGTCACGATCGCCTCCGATACCACGCCCGTGTGGTCGACATCGGAGAGGTAGGTTTGCGAGACAAACTGCACCGCCTTGCCGCCAACATGAATCGATCGCCAGTCGAGGCTGGAGGAAATCTGCAGGAAGAGATTCTTCTGTGGGGATGCCGAGTCGTTGCGCAGCGTGATCTTGCCCCGCACGGCCATGCGCTGCTGATCCGGTTCGATGCGCACATCCAGGTCGTAGTTGGTGAAGGTGAATGCCTCGCGATCGAGTGAAAACACATTCACCGCGGAAACGCAGAGGACACTGAGAACGCAAATGATCTTTAGCAACATGAGAACGATCGAGGCTCTGGGCTCTGGGCTCTGGGCTCTAGGCTCTGGGCTCTGGGCTCTAGGATTTAGGATCTGGCGCCTAGAGCCTGATTCCTCCGCTGCCGCACGATTTCATACAGCACCACTGCGGCGGCGACCGACACATTCAGCGACGGCACCTTGCCCAGCATCGGTATCGAAACCAGGAAATCGCACTTCTTGCGCACCAAATCGTGGATGCCCTTGCCTTCCGCGCCCAGCACGATGGCACAATCCATGTTGTAGTCGAGCGAGTCGTAGGTCTGCGTCCCGCGCTCGTCGAGGCCCACGATCCACAGGTTGCGGTCTTTCAATTCTTCCACGGTGCGCGCAATGTTCGTGACCTTGGCAATGGGTAAATGCTCGCTCGCGCCCGCCGAGGCCTTGGTCACCGTCGGTGTCACTCCCACCGCCCGCCGTTCGGGAATCACCACGCCATCCGCCCCGGCGGCGTCCGCCGTGCGCAATATCGCGCCCAGGTTGTGCGGATCCTCAATGCCGTCCAGCACCACCAGCAGCGAATACTGCCCGCGCTTGGCCGCGATGACATCGTCGAGATCGTTGTACTGCTTGCCCGACGTGACCGCCACCACGCCTTGATGCGCATTGTTGCCGGCCATGCGATCGAGCTCGGGGCGTCCCAGAAAACGCACGGCGACGCCGTTCTTGCGGCACTCGTCAATCACACGCTGCAGCCGCAGGTCGTGGCGTTCTTTGGCCACGCCTACCCACTCAAATGCCCGGCCACGCGCCTTCAGGGCCTCGGCAACCGCGTTGATGCCATAAATTATGTTCATGAACTTTTCAGTTTACTGGAGAGGGCGGTAAACAAGCGATGGTCCGCGGTTTAGGTTGTGTGTGAGGTCTAGTCTTAGGTGGCCGGCGGGACCCTTCGACTGCGCTCAGGGCAGGCTGCGCTACGGCTAGCCTGCTAGACTAAAAGATTCGGAGGTGCCGCTTGCACGACGTCTACATCCTCTCCGCGGTGCGCACGCCCATCGGCAAGTTCGGAGGCTCGCTGGCTTCCCTGACTGCCGTCGACATGGGAGTGGTCGCTGCCAAAGCCGCACTGGAACGCGCCGGAGTTCGCGCCGACCAGGTCGAGGAAACCATTTTCGGCAATGCCCGGCAGGCTGGCGGAGGCCCCAATCCCGCCCGCCAAGTCTCCGTCCGTAGCGGTGTCCCGCAGGAAGTCCCCGCCTACACCGTGAACAAAGCCTGCGCTTCCGGCATGAAGACCATCGCGCTCGGATACCAGGAGATCGCCGTCGGCAATCTCGATTGCGTGCTGGCCGGCGGCACCGAGTCAATGTCGCGCTTGCCCTACTACCTCGACGGCGCCCGCTGGGGCTACCGCCTGGGCCACCAGGAACTGGTGGACGGCATGTACCGTGACGGCTTTTTCTGTCCTATCGCCAAAATGATCATGGGCGAAACCGCCGAACTGCTTGCCGAACAATACAAGATCTCGCGCGACGAGCAGGACCAGTTTGCCCTCTGCTCGCAGACGCGCGCTGCCAAAGCTATCGAGGCCGGACGCTTCCAGGACGAAATCGTACCGGTCACGCTGGAAAGCAAGAAGGGCCCGCAGACCTTCAGCCAGGATGAGCATCTTTTCATCGGCGCCACGCTGGAGAAAATGGCCAAGCTGACCCCGGTGTTCTCGAAAACCGGCACCATCACCGCCGCCAATTCTTCGGGCATCACCGACGGGGCAGCAGCCGTCGTCATCGCCAGCGAATCATTCGTGAAGAAAAACAACCTCAAGCCCCTGGCCCGCATTCTGGCTGCGACCTCCGCCGGAGTGGATGCGCGCATCATGGGCATCGGCCCGGTTCCCGCCCTGCGCAAGATGGAACAGAAGCACCAGCTTCGGCTCGCAGACTTCGATCTGGTTGAACTCAACGAAGCCTTCGCCGCCCAGGTGCTGGCCTGCGACCGCGACCTGCACTTCGATCACGACAAGCTCAACGTCAACGGAGGCGCCATCGCGCTGGGACACCCCATCGGCTGCACCGGCACCCGCATCACCGTCACCCTGCTGCACGAAATGCTCAAGCGCAAAGCCAGGCGCGGCGTGGCCACTCTCTGCGTAAGCGGAGGTATGGGTATGGCTTTGGCGCTGGAGAATGTCGCCTAAGGTGTGATTCGTATCAGGGCATGGCTTTAGCCGTGCCGCAAGCAGCTTCAAAATTCCGCCGGCTTCAGCCGCTGGGTTCGTAGCATGGAACCATCTCTCCGCCTCGCCACCGAATCCGACGCCGACCTGCTCCTGGGATTCATGCGCGAGTATTACGCCTTCGACGGTCACACCTTCGATCTTCCCCAAGCGCGCGCAGCCCTGCTGGGACTGTTGCGCGATCCTTCGCTCGGGCGCGTATGGCTGATCTCCACCGGTCAGGAGTTGGCAGGTTATGTTGTCCTGACGCTCGGCTACAGTCTGGAATTCCTCGGCCGCGACGCCTTCCTCGACGAGTTTTACTGCGGGAGAACCATCGCGGCCAAGGTCTGGGCCGAAAGGTCCTCGAACTAGTGGAGGATGCCGCGCGCTCCCTCCAGGTTCGCGCCATTCATCTGGAAGCCGTCCGCCGCAACCAAACCGCCCAGCAGTTTTACCGGAAACTTGGTTTCAAAGATCGCGAGCACTACCTGATGACTAAGTGGATTGACCGAAGCGTGCGGAAACCCGAACATTGAGCAGATGCTAGAAGCCGTCGCCATCTCAATCATTGTTGCTAAAGCTGTTGCTGGTGCAACGGGGGTGTTCCGTCAACAATGCGCGGGATGCCAGTTCTCCGGTTTGCCGACCCCCAACGCACATGGCGAGAATCTTAGCTGACGCCTACGGAATGGGTCTGCGCCCAGTCGTTGATTCTGCGATGGTACGGAATTGAGGCGAACCAGAGAGCGTTTTGCGCAGACTCTTATCCCGACCAGTCTGCTAAGCGGCACAGTTTTGGCAGGCACCGAAGAAAAGTCAAATCCGACTCACCGAAGTGACAAGACGAATTCTGCCGCGCGCCGGGTAAAGTCCTGCGCAACCCACCGCGGCGGACATCGCTGGATGCCCGTTTTGCCTGCAAAGTTACCGAACACGTGTTGCATCTCCGGCGCGAGTCTCTGCAGCGGGCGGCCATTCCTGTCCGTACCCACGGAGCTAATCCTGATCGCTTTTTTCAGAAGCCGACTGTTCGCGTTGCCCTTCACCAGAACGAGCCGCTCCTTCTGCTCGCCGAAGACTTCGTCGTGCATGACATGGAAGTTGTTCCGAAAGATCCTTTTCAATTCCTCATGGCTGTAGGAAGTCGCTAGGCCAGCCCGCTCGACTTCAAAATGGCCGATGATATACAGAGCTGGCGGGCAATCGAAATCACAACCCCAACCCTTGAGGCCCGAGTAGAACACCAAGAGGCTGCCTTCGCTGAGTTGACGCAGTGACACTTTGGGACGCGTCGGATCACCATAAGTGAATGTCTCAAACTCCGGATCGAAGTGGATGGATTGGTCGGACAGTTTTTCGCGGCGAGCTTCAGGGAAGTACTCGATTAGTCTTTGCCCATTTCTACCATGACTGTTCCCGTATGTCCTGCTGTCAACTCCACTACCCCGGAAGCGATCCGGAATCGGGATGTACTCAAATGAACCGTCGCTGAAGAGCGGCCCAAGGATTCCGCCCGAGCCGGTGTCTATGCCAACCCTCAGCAGGACGACTTGCATCTCCTGCTCCCCTCTGGTTTGCTCTCGCACGGGTCCCCGTATTTCCTCGGTTTGCGGCTCTTCTCCAGCCATTTGACAAAACTGCTGATATACGCCGAGTCAAACCGTTTCTTGAACCCAGGTCCTTTCTTTTCCAGTCCGGGAAATTTTCTAGGAATAAGGATGGCGTTCGCTCCGAAATAGTAAAAGTGCCGCGAGATCAGAGCGAATTGGTCGCGCGTCTCAAAATCGTCGGTGGGCCGTAAATTGTCCCCTTTTGTCCGCTTGTAGGTGCCGGTCGTCAGACATTTCTTTGCTGCAAATCGGCGGTCAGCATAATACTCTCCCCGCGTAAGCGTCTCATCAACTCGCATTGCATAGACAATCTTCCCGTGTCCGGCACTCCTTCGTGCATTCGCCCCCCCTGTACCTACAATCCAGACCGTACTACCAGTTTCAAACTCCTCTCTGGCCAGCTCGACAACATTTTTCGGCTTTTTGCGGTTCTTGCGGAATTTGCATCGGCAAAGCGTACACACGCCGAAATACGGGTTGGGCGCATGCCCAGTGTCATGCTCAACGACATACGAGTAAAGCTTCGGCTGTCCCACCATGACCAGAGTCTATAACACGGTTGGTCGGGTAGTCGCCTTATCGGAAAAATGGGTTTGACCGTTGCGTTGCATAAAGACCCCTTGTGCGACAAGCCTGCAATTCAGATCGTTGCGAGTTGTAGGGTTTTAGAGTTGTGTCGCACCGTTCGCACAAGTGCAGTTGTGGATAAGGGGAAGATTCATTGGTCCTCCACGCTGATGACGGCTGACTGACGGCCTACTCGGAAGCAATCCACCCTGGACGAAAAACGGGATTCTCGGAGAGCAGGAAGGGACTACGGTTGTAAACGGGATGCCACGGCCAAGCGATGTATCAAATAAGCAGATAGCTGCTAGCGGCCAAGACTCCTGACTCTCTGTTTCAATAACTTAGCGTCGTCCCAGCAACCACCCCCCACCCGCTGCGTCTTTTTCTCCCCCTCCCCCGTATACACAGATAGCATGAACGCCACGGCCTGCTATTTCGTGAACTGGATGGAGCCCGAGAACACTGCCATCGCTCGCGGACTTCGGCGCCACGATCCGGACTTGCTGGATCGGCTGATCGAACAGTATCAGCATCGCCTGCTGCGCTATTTGATTTACCTGACCGGCAGCCGCGAAACCGCCGAAGACCTCTTCCAGGAAACCTGGCTGCGGGTTCTGGAGCGCGGCGGCCAGTACGACGGCAAGCACAACTTCAGCACCTGGCTGTTCGCGGTGGCGCGCAACCTCACCATCGATCTCCAGCGCCGCAAGAAGCCGGAGAGCCTGGATACTCCGCGTGGAGAGGACGAAGCCCCGCTCGACATTGCCGACAGCGGACAACCATCGGCCTTGGATGTAGTGGCCCAGCGCGAACTGAGCGAGCGCATCATGGCGGGGCTGGCCTGCATCCCCGTGGATTATCGCGAGACCATCGTGCTGCGTTTTCATGAAGGACTGTCCCTGGAAGAAATCGCGACCGTCACCGGCGCCCCGGTGGGCACGGTGAAGTCGCGCCTCTACCGCGGACTGAATGCGCTGATGTCGCGGCTGAAGGGAGTACAAGGATGACGCACGATTCCCATCAGCAAGCGCAGGAACTGATTGCCTGCCGGGGCGATGGCCTCACGGAGCCGCAGCAGACTTGGCTCCAGGTGCACCTCGCGGCTTGTGACTTCTGTCGCGAATACGCCGAGGCCGCTGACCAGTTGGTGCGGGCCCTGCGTTCAGTCCCCATTACTGCTGATCCGGCCCTGGTGCGCACCACCCAGTTGCGGGCCCGTCTGCACGCGCACAAACTCCAGCAGCAACAGGAACGCATGTGGCTGGTGTGGATCTCGTGTGCGGTGGTGACCCTCTCTACCGCTCTTACCACGCCTCTGCTCTGGCGAAGCTTTGCGTGGCTGGGAGAATGGAGCCGGGTTTCGAGCCCGGTGTGGCAAGTGGGATTTGTCATGTTCTGGATCTTGCCGGCGCTCGCCGCCAGTGTGCTCTTCGCAGCACGCGGCACGTACCTGGGCAGCCGCAACGGCACGCCGCAAGGATGAGGAGGAAAGGGGAAAGCAGATGCAAGTAACCAGCGAAAACCGGACGCGCTTCACCGAGGAGATGCGGCTGATTCCCGGATGGGCCATAGGTCTGGCGGTACTCGGGTTTGTCTGCGTGCAATTCGTGCTCAATGTGGTCATAGCCCGCCAGCCGGACGCCCCGCCACTCTGGGGGCGCATCTCGCTGGGCATCTTTGCCGGATTGGTATTCGCCTGCTACTTCCTGCTCATCGGGTATGTGAACCGCGATGCCGGACGTCGCGGCATGAGCCGCGTGCTCTGGACGGTCGTGGCCATCTTTATTCCTAATGGACTCGGCATTGTCCTGTACTTCATCCTGCGCCAGCCCCTGCAGGCTCGCTGCCCACAATGCGGCAAGGCGGTGCAGACCGGATTCAACTATTGCCCCGGGTGCAGCACCAAGTTGCACCCCAGTTGCCCCCACTGTCAGCGGGAAGTTCAGATAGCCGATAAGTACTGCCCCTATTGCGGCGGATCCCTGTCCGCTTCAGAGTCCCGGCCCACAGAGGCTGCGCGGTAGTCGTCGCGCGATGACCTTCGTAATCATTGCCCGGCCACGAACTTTTGCTATTCTGACGGGACTTCGCGACCTGCACCAAAGCGTCATCTTCACTTGCGAATAGCGAAAGGGAACCCATGCTGAAACTTGCTGTGCGAATCTCGTGCCTGATTCTGGTCTCGTTCCTGAGCGTTGCGGCTTTGGCCCAGGACTTCTCCGCCGACATGGTGTCTACCAATAAAGAGGGCAAGCCCCACACCTCCAAGATTTACGTGGGAAAGGACAAGATGCGGGTCGAGGCCGGCGGGGAAAAAAGGACCGGAGCCGCGGTCATCGATTTCGCCCACAGCACCGAAATGGTGGTGATGACCGAGCAGCACATGTACATGGAGATACCGATGCACCAGTTGGCGGAGTCGGCGATGACCTTCTGGCGCCCCGACCCGGCCAATGCCTGCCCGCAATGGCAGAAGCTCGCGGAAAACCTCAAGCAGGAAAAACATCGCATCGTCAGTTGTCGCAAAGTGGGCAACGACGTGGTGAACGGCCGCGCCGCCATCAAGTATGAAGGCGTTTCGTCGGACGGCAAGACCGGGACCGTGTGGATCGATCCTAAGCTGCGCTACATGGTGAAATGGCAGAGCGCTGACAGCGTAATGGAACTGCGCAATATCCAGGAAGGCTCGCAACCCGCCAGCCTTTTCGAGCCCCCTGCCGGATACCGAAAGTTCGAAGCCGGCCAGAAGCTGGCCCATTAGGCGCATTGATGGAGTAAGATCCATCCATGAACGACCTTCAGATGAAGCTGTACAAGACCCGCTGGGTACTGATCGCGGTTGCCCTGGTCGCGGTTGGCATCATCGCCGGCGTCGAAAAACTGTTGCGGTAGACTGAAGTCGGGCCCTTCCCGGCACGGCTCGCCGCGTTGACGCTGGCGAAAACCCGCTTCTATACTTCCTTCAGAGCCCCAGGATCCCTATGCCCCTTTCTGCTGTCATCGTGGACGACGAGCAGCTCGCCCGCGACGAGCTTGCCTACCTGCTCAAGAGCATCGGCGATGTCGAGGTCGTGGCCCAGGGCAAGAACGGGGTGGAAGGCGTCAATCTTATCCGCGAACACAATCCCGATCTCGTCTTCCTCGACGTGCAGATGCCCGGTCTCGACGGCTTCGGCGTAATCAAGAAACTGCTCGACAAGAAAATTCCCCTGCCCAAGATTGTGTTCGCCACCGCCTTCGACCAGTACGCGGTCAAGGCCTTCGAAGTGAACGCGGTCGATTACCTGCTCAAGCCCTTCGATAAGAAACGGGTGGCGCAGGCGGTGCAGAAGGCACGCTCCAAAGTCGAAGCCAGCAGCATCTCGTCCGACAAGTTGGAAACGCTGGTGCGCATGCTGGAGTCACAGAAGCCGCAAGCTTCCAAGGTCCTGCTCAAGTCCGCCGGACGTTTGTTCCTGGTGAATCAGAAAGACATCTGCTTCGCCTCGATCGAGGACGGGGTGATCACCGTGGCCACCAGCGGACCCAACGGCATGGAAGGCCAATCCAACTGCCGCACCCTGGAGGAACTGCTCGACAGTCTCGATCCCAATCTTTTCTGGCGTGCCCACCGCTCCTACCTGGTGAATATCAACCGCATCAAGGAAGTCGTCCCCTGGTTCAAGAGCTCCTACCAGTTGCGCCTCGACGACAAGAAGCAAACGGAGATTCCCGTCAGCCGGGCCCAAACTAAGCGGCTGCGCGAGCTGTTTGGGCTGTAGAGACAAAACACCGACAACCTGTGAAGTCGAACTGGCCCCCGAGTGGAGCTGGGTATGCCCCCAAGCCTCGTGGTTACCAGGGTGCTCGAACCTTCGTGAACGTGACGAGTTGCGAAGATACGCACTCTCGTTGCTTTCAATTCCGGTTTCGGTGTAGATTAAAATGCGTTGATGGGGTGCCGTTCATGCGGTTGATCTCGAAAAGGGTAGCGTTCCTGTGTCTATTGCTGACGCTTTGGTCAGCGATAGCATTGGTTACGCACCACCATTCGAGTGCGACCGAGTCGGCAAAATGTACGGTTTGTGTGGCTGCTCATTCCGCAGCCCCGACTGCCACTTCCAGCCTGCAGCGAGCAACGTTTTCCCCGGTAGCTACTTTCCAGCCGGAGCCAGCTTCCGCAAAACAACGCCTCCTGGCATTTTCTCTCAGCGTTCGTCCCCCTCCTCAAGCCTAGGCCTCAGAAGAATCGACAGATCCTGATCGTATTCGTTCTGCAATCCTTTGCTATTGGAGGAATTCATGCTGGCTTCTTATCGGAAGTCTCATTGCACGCCTTTTGCGATCGTTCTCTATTTTGCGCTGGGTCTTGGCGCTAACGCGCAGTCGGGCGGCAGCTCGACATTAGTGTCGGGCGCTGTAGTAGACCCGTCGGGCGCGGTGGTACCTAACGCTACAGTCGAAATACTCAACCCGGTCAGTGCTTTTGACCGCACCACAGCCACCGATAGCTCAGGGAAATTCACCATCTCCAATGTGCCTTTCAATCCGTATCACCTCACGGTAACCGCGCAAGGGTTCGCGGCTTATTCGCAGGACATTGACGTTCGATCTGTCGTTCCAGTGACCCTCAAGATCAGCCTGACAGTGGGAGCTTCGACCGAAACGGTGACCGTCGAAGCGGCCGGGGACCTGCTGGAGAACACATCTTCGTTTCACACCGACGTGGACCGCGGCTTGTTCGACAAAATCCCTATTGAAAGTCGGTCGTCATCGGTAAGTTCCCTGGTGACCCTGGCGACGCCCGGAATCGCTGCTGATTCGAACGGCCTCTTTCACGGTTTGGGGGACCACGCGGAAAACTCTTTCTCCATCGATGGCCAGCCAGTCACCGACCAGCAAAGCAAGATTTTCTCCAACCAGATTCCCATCGATTCGGTGGAGTCAATGGAGGTCATAGCCGGCGCCCCACCTGCCGAATTTGGCGACAAGACCAGCGTGGTGATCAACGTTACCACCCGCTCCGGTCAGGGCTCGACCACGCCCCACGGCAGCGTGAACGCTGGCTACGGTTCGTTCGGCACCGCCTCCGGGGGTTTCGACCTGGCCTACGGCGGGCAGAAATGGGGAAACTTCATCTCTGCCAGCGGCTTGAACAGCGAACGATTCCTCGATCCCCCCGAGTTCACCGTGATCCACGCCAAAGGGAATGAAGAAAACCTGTTCGACCGCGTGGACTTCCAACTTTCCAATGCCGACTCGATCCACGTGAACCTGGGATTTACCCGTTCCTGGTTCCAGAACCCAAATTCCTTCGACGCCCAAAACGCGACCGCATGGAAAGGGCTCGTGGTCGACAACGGCGGCCTTGGCCCCGACGGCCTCCCCGTCGGTCCGGCCGACCAGCGTTCCCAGATCAAGACCTTCAACATCGCGCCCTCATGGACTCGATTACTCAGTGCCAACGCGGTTTTTACTCTCGGGGCGTTCGTGCGCCGGGACCAGTACAACTACTACCCCAGCGCGAACCCGTTCGCCGACCTGGCGCCGGGTGGTGTGCAAGCGCAGACAGTCGGTCAGGACCGTTTCCTGACCAATGCGGGGATTCGTTCCAGCATTTCCTATGTGAAGGGTATCCACAATTTGAAGGCGGGCGTTACCTATGAACAGACTTTTCTCCAAGAGAACGACCTTCTCGGCATAGTCGATCCCACCTTCCTCGCCTCACTGGCCGACGCGAATGGCAACTCCTGTCTGGATGCCGAGGGCAACCCCATCGCGCCTCCCTGCACAACCCTGGAGCCCTTCGACTTGACGCGCGGAGGAGGTCTCTTTGGGTTTCACGGGCACACGGACGTCAAGGAGCTTGCACTGTACCTTCAAGATACGATCACGAAAGGAAGCTGGTCGTTCAACCTCGGGCTTCGCGGCGATTTCTATAACGGTCTGACCACGCACCAGGAAGCCGAGCCCCGGTTGGGAGTCGCTTACAACATCAAGCCGAGCAACACGGTCCTTCGCGTTTCATATGCGCGCGTGCTGGAGACTCCCTTCAATGAGAACCTGGTGCTCTCCAACACGGGATGTGGCGATCCTGTGCTGAACCCGCTGCTGGGCTGCACAGCCCCAGGGGTGACGCCGTTCAGTCCCGGCTGGCGCAATGAATTCCATGCCGGCATTCAGCAAGCCTTGGGGCGGTATTTGGTCTTCTCCGGCGAGTACATCTGGAAGTACACCCACAACGCTTACGATTTCAGCACACTGGGCGCCACGCCAATCACCTTCCCAATTGAATGGCATAACTCCAAGATTCCCGGATTCGCCGGCCGCGTAAGCGTGCCGAACTTCCATGGATTCTCAGCGCTCATGGTCTTCTCCAGTGTGGCCGCACGCTTCTTCACTCCGCAACTCGGTGGCGCCGGCGCTACGCCCTCGGCGCCGTTAGGAGTTTTCCGGATCGACCACGATGAGAAGTTCAACCAGACCGCCCATCTGCAGTACCAGCTTCCGAAAAATGGACCGTGGATCGGTTTCAACTGGCGCTACGACAGCGGCCTGGTGGCGGGCGCAGTTCCGGTGGCCGGCGATACTACTACGCCAGTCGATCTCGCCGGCCTGACCGCGGATCAGCAGATCCAGGCTGGTCTTTTTTGCGGAAATGTTTTCCCCACCTTGCACTCGCCCCTAACCGCCTGCGCTCCATCTCAGTACGGGTCTACACGAATTTCGTTACCTGCGCCGGGAACCGAGAATGACGATCACAATCCTCCGCGGATCGCTCCTCGTCATCTGTTTGATGTCAGTGTCGGTGACGACAACCTGTTCCGCGGCGACCGTTACAAGTGGAGTCTGGGCTTTACGGTCATCAACCTGACCAACAAGAAGGCACTCTACAACTTCCTCTCCACCTTCAGTGGAACCCACTTCGTCACGCCGCGCACCTACACGGCAGAACTGGGATTTCACTTCTAGAAAGCCGAGCGGCCGGGCACGTACGAACCCGGCCGCCGTTTGCACCGCACGGGAATCTATGCTGCCAGGGCTTCCAACGCGGTTCTGTTCCGTATCACCAGGATCGAACCGTCCAGGCGAATGAATTCCTTCTTCTTGAGGTCACTCAGCACGCGCGTCACCGTCTCGCGCGACGCCCC
>JBGPJK010000051.1:0-19607 GCA_041485425.1 Terriglobia bacterium
GAAGAATTATGTCCACGCCTACCAGGCGACGGGCACGGAGTTTTTCGCCGCGGTAGCGCGCGACATCATTCGCTGGATGGATGAGTGGCTCAGCAACCGCGAGCACGGCGGCTTCTACGCCTCCCAGGATGCTGATTACTCCATGGACGATGATGGCGACTACTTCACCTGGACTATGGAGGAAACGCGCGCGGTTTTAACCGAAGCAGAAGCCGGCGTCGCCAGCCTCTACTACGACATTAACGAAGTCGGCGAGATGCATCACAACCCAGGGAAGAATGTGCTGTATGTGCGGGCCTCGGTCGAAGACATCGCCAAACGCCTGAGCCTCGCGCCGGAGCGCGTCCAAACGCTGCTCGACGTGGCCAGAAAGAAGATGTATGACGCACGGCGGAAGCGTCCCACCCCGTACGTGGACAAGACGATGTACGTGGGGTGGAACGCGCTTTGCGTATCGGCATATCTCGAAGCGGCGAAGGTGCTTCGTCTCGACAAAGCGAGGCATTTCGCACTGCGTACGCTCGACCGCATTCTCGCCGAAGGCTGGCAGTCCGAGCGTGGGTTGCTGCACGTGATTGCCTATTCCGACCCCAACGCCGAGCGGCGCCAGGTTCCGGGTATGCTGGACGACTATGGGTTCGCCGCAGTGGCCTGTCTCGACGCGTACGAGGCGACCGCAGACCTCAGCTACTTCAACTTTGCGCGTCGCATTGCGGACATGCTGGTCGAGCGGTTTTTCGATCCGACCTCGGGCGGTTGCTTCGACACGGAGAAGACCTCCGTGCAAGATCCGAAAATGCTGGGCGTACTCGGCACCCGGCGCAAGCCTTTCCAGGATTCTCCGACTCCGGCGGGAAACTCCGTTGCCACGATCGCCTGGTTGCGCCTTTTCGCCTACACCAATGACCATGGCTATCGCGATAAGGCGGAGCAAACCATCGAAGTTTTGGCAGGGTTGGCGGGGCAGTTTGGAATCTTCGCTGCGACTTATGGCATTGCCGCGGTGCACTTGTCACAGCCGCACACGCAGGTAGCGATCATCGGCGACGATGACCGTGCCAGCGAACTTGAAGCGGCGGCGGTTGCACCGTTCGCCTTCGGAAAAGCAGTGCTCAAACTGGCCACGAACGAGGCGGTCCCGCAGAACCTTCCGCCGGCGTTGGCGGAAACCATCCCTCACTTGCCCGCGGTGAAGGAAGCACGCACGGTGGCCATCCTCTGCTCGGGCTTCACTTGCCAGCCACCACTCTCCGATCCTGAGTTGCTGGCGCGAAACTTGCGCGCAGTCCTGCAACCCCGTAAGTGAACGAGCACACGGAAGAATTCAGGGCAGACTCTGAAGCGGTGGCGGCGCGAGAACTCCAAGAACAAAAAGAGGGCTGAGGTTGCGCTTGCAATCAATCAGCCCCATGAACCCAAGCCGCACAAGGCGGCGAAGTTCGAACCCCACGTAGGTGGGTCTGCCCCTGCTTACTTGGGGCAGAGCGGGTTCTTCGGATTGCACAACGGCATCGGTCCACCCTCCGGTGCGGGAAGCATCGGAGCGGCGACTGCCACGTACGTGCAAACCAACCCTACCATCAGGAATAACATCCTGATCGCACGTTTCATGGACTGTTCTCCTTACGTGCGGGTCCCCTGGGAGCGGAAACCCTCACGGGCACGCATTATAAGGGCAGTTGCAAGTTTTCCAAGCGGAGATTTTTTCGTAACCGTTCCGGGTTAAACGCAGTTAAGCGCCCGGTTCAACACGGTAGGAAGCATGAAACACCTGTTTCTCACGATTTTTCAGTAAGTTGGGAACGACTTGCTGAAACGTTTTAGAAGCAATTTTCGGGTTCCCGTGTGGGAATCGGAGAAGGCCAAATTCTCGAGATTAGAAGCCAGGCAGAGGATTTTTCACTGTTGCAGCCTGGCATCGGCTAAGTCTTGGAAGTGCGTTGATCGGACGATAACGAGGACACCGAACGGGAGGTGACGGGCTCTGTCGTGGTCTCCTCACGCGCAGAATCACCGTTGGTGCGGGAGAAGGCCCGATCCACCATGCCTTCGAACATCGGGATCAGAGAATCGCTGGGCAGAGGATGCTGCAGATCACCGAGGCTCTGATCCCACCGTTGTGACATCAGGAGTTTGGCGGAAACATCACGAGATGGGCTCTTCAGCAGAGCATAAGCAAGCCAAATCAGGATAGCGCAGTTGTAGGCCACCGCGTTAGTGAGGTTCACGCCCACTGGCGTAACCTTCCCACTCGCGTTCAGGGCCACCGTGGCCAATTCTACGAAGGCGAAGCTGCCGAAACCTAAGGCCACACCAAAGCTGTGCTGCCGCCAGGAAACGCCCAGGTAGCTGGAGAAAACCAGTAGAAACAAGATCAGGCCGCACTGGGTCACGCGCACGCAACGCTGCACCGTGGCCACTGCCTGCACCAGCGCACCCTGGTCCGACGCCGGGCTCGCCGCCGTCACCACGCCCGCCACCAGCAACATCACCAGCGCCGCCCATTTGAACAGTACCGACCCCAGGTCTTTCAGGGTATGGTAGGGGCGGAACACATCCAGAAAAACTTCGTGAATGACTTTGAACCCCAGGGCCAGGCTGACCACATCCAAGATCCAGAAGGAATAAAAATATTGCGGGTAGGTTCCCCACAGATGCACCGGAAACAAAAACGAAAAGATTAGAACCTGACTGACGAGATAGGCGAAAAAGACCGGGAACATGCGATGCAGCTTACGCCAAAATAGCACCGCGGCGACCGCGAGTTGCAGCACCGGGTGAGCAATCCACAGAGCGCTATCGATCTGCATTTGGGGGTTTAATCGGGCTGCTTCTTGCCAGCCACCGACCTCACGGTTGGCAGACTACACCGATTCGCTCTCCTCCTTAGTCAAAACCTTATCAGTTCCCGCCCAATGGTCAATGAACCAAAGTAACCACGGGTAACAGTTACGTCGGGAACAAGGCAAGTGATTGCTAGCGGGCAGGATCGGAATCGCCGGTGGCAAACTCAGGCCGTATAGGTCTATCCCACAGGTTACCAGCGGGAGCTCATTCGACACGCTGGTTGAGGCTTCGGCCCGGGCAGCGTCGGTTCAAATCTCCGGGGTCGCCTGGATGTAGGCACGCATCATGCGCACTTCGTCATCCTTCTCGCTGAGGTGGTGCAACATCAGGTCGCGGAGGGAGACTACCCCTTTGAGCTGTTTGCCTTCACACACCAGCAGGTGGCGGAACCCGTGGCGCCGCATCAGCAACATGCCGTTTTCCAGTTCCTCGTCGGAGCTTACCGTAAGCGGGTCCGGGGTCATGACTTGCTCGATGGGAGTGGTGCGCGGGTCGCGCCCCTCCACCACCACTCGCTTCATCATGTCCCGCTCGGAAAAGATGCCCACCAGGATGCCGTCGCGCAGCACGGGAACAGCACCGATGTTGCGATCCACCATAGCTTTGGCCACGTCGAGCACGGACTGCTTGGCGTCCGCGCGGTATGTGTCTTGGCCTTTAATCAAGTCATAGATATGCATTTGCCACCCCTCGGGCCCAGACATTTCGGCCCTACCCCCAGCAAAGGCGCACGTCGGCGGGAGTATATGACGAAATGGAGTACCGGGAAAGGGCGAAAGTGTGGGGCAGGCCGGATGACCATGCCCCGAGCGCTAGCCTGCACTAGTCGTTCTGGTCCAGGTAGAACATGTCGAGAATGTAATTCTTACTGTCGATCAGCAGCACTCGCCCGCTGTAGACCACCCGTTCCATGTCGTTGGGCAAGGCGGGAAGCTGTTGTACGCAAGCCAGCGGCAAGGACTTGACCTGCTTCGCGATGTCAGCCGGCAAAGACTGCCCCCTCCGGATCTGACGCTCCTCGCCCGACGGCAACTCCGGCCGCTCGGTTGTACCCGGTGGGAAGTCGGAGACGTGATCGCTGACGCAGTCTCGAATCACCCGGCGATCTCGCAACGTGAACAGCGCGCTAGAGTCGTTCGACTCCATCGTGGCCGCGGGTTGGTCAGGTTGATTTGGAATATCCTCCCGGTTGGGAGCGTTCTCGTCGTCAGGGGCTTTCTCGGCCGGACGGCTGGTCGCAGTGCCCCCGCTGGCGACGCCGGACGGAGTAACCGCGGTAAACGTGAGCACGGATTCCGGGGCGACCGTGGCCGCCTTCTTCCCGGTAGCGGCGGCGGCACCGGTGCCGGCTGCCCCGCCCACTCCGGCGCCGATCGCTGCACCCTTGCCGCCACCCGCAATGGCGCCGATGATCGCGCCCAAGGCTGCGCCACCCCCAATCTTCTCGGTATTACTCTTGGTGTGCGATTCACCCTTGATTACCAGCGGCTCCACCGCCAGCGACGAACTGATGTTGCCCGACGTCACCGTGGTAAGCACCAGGTCGAGTTCCCCCGGTTCACTGAGCCGGCCGGAACGATGCAAGTCAGTCACGCGTCCGCTGACGTCGGCACCCCTGGGGTAGAGGTCCTTGCCCTCGACAGTGATCGGTTCTTCCAGCGTGCCATGGAAGTTGTCTCCTACCTCGTTTTCCTCACTGCTGAGTTTGTCGATGATGCGAACTTTGATGGTCGTGCCGGAAGGAATCTCCGGGGCCTTCTTCGCCCAAGCGGGCACTGACGTTAACGCAGCACTTGCAGCCAAAGACAGAACTGCGCTCAGGAGCCGACGGTGTTTGCGCTTCATAATGACCTCACCTTAATGGAGAATTTCCAGTGTCCAGACGGAGTGGCAGCTATAGGTTGTGATGCGAATGGCGGCCTTTTTGCTGCATAACCTTGGGTTAGCACCTGGACACCTCATTCGCGGTTTCCAATGAACACGAAATAGGAACATGCCCACAGCGCCGTCGGAATGGTCCCGTGCGGGCGAGCCGTCAGAATGACATTGTAGTCGTCAGAAATCTGCAGGCTTTCCAGCACCGAAGGCGCGGCCTGCGGTTCGATGGTGGCCAGGTACACGAGGAACTGGTAAATGTCCGGCCCGCCGCTGTATTGCTGCGCCACGAAGGAAATCTCGGTGTTCTCTTCCGCAAAGTGCCAGCCCAGCGATGCCGCCAGTGCGACGGCATTCTCGTAGGCCTTCTCCGAGACCGTGCCATTATCCGGATTGTCGAAAACGACGCGCAGTTTGCGTTCATCCTCACGGCTGAACTCGCGCACTTTGAGCGAGCCGGACTTGGCGGTTGCCTTCCAATCCACGTGCCGCGCCGAATCCTCCGGCATGTATTCCCGAATGCGGTACAGGTCGTATCCACGCCCGCGCGCGAAAGTCTCAAACTCGCCGGTGATCAAGGGCAGCACCTCGAAGAATTCGTCCGGAGGCTCCACCGGGGGATAGACGATGACTTCACGCACCAGCGGCACCCGCCGCGTCTTGGTCAGGAAGGCAAAAGGAAAGCGGGTCGACAAACCAAAGCTTTCCTGCTGGTAGCGTCCGCGGCGCTCAAAACGCAACTCGAGTTCCGCGATCAGTTCATCGCCGGCAGGAATGTAGGGAAAGTAGGCTGCGCCCTCGAAGATTCCCGGCGGAACTGGTTTTTCGGCAACCCGGCGCAGTTGGCGGTCGGGCAACGTGATCCACTGCTGTTCCGCCGGACGGCCCGGCGGAAAGGCAAAGGTTGAGGGCATCCAGCGCCAGTGCCTGCTTTCGCTTGGCTTCTTGAGCGAGACCCCATGAATGGAGAACGAAGGCAACCACCGTCGCGGGTTGCGGATTGCAATCCTGCCCACCGTCGCCCGGCCGGCGAACACGTGCTCCGGCAGACGCACATCCAGTTCGAGGTCGCGCAACACCATCGCCGACGCCAACCCCGAGACCAGAATTGCCGCCAGCATGGCGGCAACCACGATGTAGAGCAAGTTGTTGCCGGTGTTCAGGGCCGCGATGCCGATCACCAAGATGACAACGACGTAAACGATTCCCACGCGCGTCACTTCGTAATCAAAGGCATCCCGGATGCGCGCGGCGGCAACCCGCCGTGCCAGGTAGGGCACCGTGGTCAACCCTACCAGGGTAGCCAAAAGCAGCGCCGCCGAGGCCAGGATCAGCGTGGCCCACAGATTGCCTGATTCGCGCGATACCGTGGAAAACAGCGCCGCCCCAAAAGCCAGCACCAGGCCCACAATCGCCAGCAGGAAGCGTGCCCAGACCTCCGGAATTTCCAGGTGCAGAAGACGGCCAAGCCGCCGCTCGTTGGAAACAGGCATCTGGTCGGCAAGTTTTACCGGAACAGGCATAGATGAGGTGCGCTTGCTTCGAGGGTAGCACCGGGGTCAGGGAGCATCAATCCGGCTGCCGTTGGCCAGAAAGGCGCCGCAACCAACCGGCGGCTTTCACCGCAGCCTGCTCTGCGGCGTGGCTGATTTTCGGAAAACGCTCCCGCAGCCTGGTCAAGAGATGATGCGCCCAGATGTATTCCGAGGAGAGAATCATCAGACCGATCAGCAGGAACAGCACGCCCTGCAGGATGGGCAGGAACAGGCCCGCAATTCCCAGCAGGATGAACCCCCAGCCCATAATCAGTACCAGCACGCGCTTGGCATGAGTGTTCATCTACCGGTTCGGAGACAAATCAAGACTAGCGTATCAGGAACTGTCGGCAGCCGGTGTGCTGGATAAACATTGAGTTGAGGGTTATTTCATATCGGATTCCACAGCGCTTTTTCGCCACCGCCACCAGAGGAACACTACAACCGCGGCCGCGACCGCAAGCAGCACCAGGTTGACACCCCGCATGGTCCGGATCAAGTCATCCCAGTACTTGCCAAAGAAGTATCCGACACTCGAAATCACCGTGACCCAAACCGCAGCCCCAAGGAAATTGTAGATAGCAAACTTGCGCCAGTTCATCCGCAGGACGCCGGCCAGGGGCCCGGCAATGATGCGCATGCCGGCGATAAAGCGAGCTACGAAAATCGTGGCTGCGCCGTAGCGCTGAAACAGGTGCTCGCCCCGCGCCAGGGTGCGCCGGGGGATGTGAAAAATGTGCTGGTAGCGGTCGAGCAGAGGACGTCCGCCATGGTGTCCGATGGCAAAGCCAAGATTGTCGCCGACGGTAGCGGCACAAATGCCGACCAGAATGATGTAAGGCAGATGCAGGTGGTGTTCCGAGAAAGCCAGGAAACTAGCCAGCAGCAGAATGCTTTCCCCCGGCACCGGTACGCCCGCATTTTCCAGCAGCAGCGCGAATGCAACCGTCCAGTAGCCGTAGTGGGCCAGGTATTCGCGCAGCAGGTCGAGGATGTGCTGGGCCATAAGGTGTCGGGGCAGGCGTGTCGCTGTTAGCGCCGCCCGGGCATGAGCGTACCAGATCGGAGCGCGCGCCTGCCCGCGCATGACCTGTCGTCACACTGCGACAGAACCTTGCGCCAGAAATTCGCTGACGGCGCGGTTGAACTCCTCCGGCACTTCTTCGTAGGGCAGATGGCCGACGCCATCCATCATCACCAGGCGACAGTTCTGAAAGTGTTCGCGTAGCGTCGTGGCCGACGCGGGACTGACCGCGCAGTCCAGGCTGCCCCAGATGAGCAGCGTCGGGATGTGGGCGATGCGCGGCAGCATGGATTTCAGTTCCTGCAAATCGCGGTCCCAGGAGCGCAAGATCCCGAGCGCGTGTGCGAAGGTGCCGGGTATGGCAAGCGGTGCGGAGTAGCCTTCCAGCGTGCCGGGGGAAATTCGTCGCGGGTCGCCATACAATCGGCGCAGCACCAGGTTGTGCGCGACCTTCAAGCAGGGCGCCAGGCGCACGAACAGCGCCGAAACCGCGCGATTGCTCAGGAAAGCGGCCACCCGCCTGCCGCGCGCCGACCAGGGATTCGCCGGCTCCGCGAGAACCAATCTTCGGATGCGATCGGGCGCGAGAGCGGCCGCCATCATGGCGACGGCACCGCCCTGCGATGTGCCCAACAGATCGCAGGACACAATACCGGTTTCATCCATGAAGCGCAGCAGGCGTTTGGCGCTTGCCTGCAGGGAGCAGTCCAGGCCTACGGGTCTGTCGGAAAAGCCAAACCCGAGCATGTCGATTGCGTACACAGTGGAGTGCCGCGACAAGGCCGGAATGGCGAACCGCCACGAAAACGCGTATCCCAGCAATCCGTGCACCAGCAGTAAGGCCGGGCCGGAGCCGCTGCACAGGTAACGCATGCGCGCTCCGCCCAGGGTGGTCCAACACACCTCGTTGGGGTGGGAGACCTGCAGGTTGCCTCGCGGGGCGGATGGGTTTGTCACAATTGTTTCTTTGCGGTCAGACAACTTTTCGATTGTCGCAGGACTCTATTTAAGTGATATCGCCTCTGTCGCTTCTGTGAAGGGGAGCTTCGGCTCCCCCCTTTTTTCCTAACTCTTATGGGGCGTCAGGGATTAGGGTTGCGGGCGTTAAGAACTTCTCCGCCTCTTACCCAGCAGCTTCTTCAGCACCCTGACGCCTTTGTCCACATGCTTCTCCTCCAGCAGGAAAGGCGGCAGGAAGCGCAACACCGTGTCCTGTGTGCTGTTAAGAAGCACCCCGTGCGCCAGCGCCTGCTCCACGATCGGCCGCGCGGGGATATCGAGTTGCAGCCCTTGAATCAAGCCGCGTCCCCGGGCTTCCTGGACGGCAGCATAACGTTGCGCCAATTCCTTCAGTTGCTGCTGGAGATAATCTCCCACACGCAACACGTTCTCCAGCAACTTCTCTTCTTCGACGATCGCCAGGTATTCGAGCGCCACCCGGCAGGCCAGCGGGCCGCCGCCAAACGTGGTTCCATGTTGTCCCACGGAAATCGCGGACGCAAACTCTTCTTTCGCAATAAACGCGCCCAGCGGAATCCCCGCCGCGATCGGTTTCGCAATGGCCACCATGTCCGGCGTCACGCCAAACGTCTGAAACGCGAAAATCGTTCCGGTGCGGCCCAGCCCGCATTGGATCTCGTCAAAGATCAGCGCGGCGCAGTGCCGGTCGGCCAGCGTCCGGCATTCCCGCAGAAACTCGACCGAGCATTCGCAGATGCCGCCCTCGCCAAAGATCGGCTCCAGCACGATGGCGCAAGTGTTGTCGTCTATGGCCGCCCGCAGCGCCTCGACGTCATTCTGGGGAACAAACTTCACGTCCTGCAGCAGCGGTTCGAATCCCTTGCGGTACTTGTCCTGCCCAGTCAGTGACATGGCGCCGAAAGTCCGCCCGTGATAGGAGCCTTCGAGCGCCACCATTCTGCTCTTGGCTTCCCCTCCGGCGCGGTGCCCTGCCAGCCGGGCAAGTTTGATCGAGCCTTCGATGGCCTCGGTGCCGCTGTTGGAGAAAAACACCCGCTGCAGGCCCGAGAGCCGGCATAGCTTTTCGGCTAACTGCCCCTGGTATTCGTTGTAGTAGAGATTCGACAGATGGATGACCTTCGCCGCCTGCTCACGAATCGTCTTTACAATGCGCGGGTGCGCGTGGCCGAGAGCGTTCACGCCCAGTCCGGCGACGAAATCGAGATACCTCTTTCCGTCGAGATCGTAGAGATACACTCCCTTGCCGCGCCCGACCACTATCGGATAGCGGTTGTAGGTTTGGAGCAGGAAGCTGCGTTCGCGTTGGATGATCTCTTCGGAGGTCGTCATACGCAAAACACGATTGTAACCGGAGGGGATGGCTTGCTGACGCAACTCTGGCTCAGGGTGGTCTCAGGAGGCGCGGCACTCACAGTTTGGCGGTGAAGAAAAGTTATTGAGCAATTCCGGATTTGACTGTTGCATCCAGCACTTCGCGCACCTTTATAAGCAGAGACTCTACACTGAAGGGCTTTTCGAGAAGCGAGGTTCCAGGATCGAGGACGCCCTGGTGAGCGATGAGATCATCCGTATATCCAGACATGTAAAGCACCTTCATGTCGGGTCGTGGTCCCAATAAGCTGTCTGCCAGATCACGGCCACTGAGGCCCGGCATGATTACATCGGTCAGAAGCAGATGGATCGGTTGGTCGTGCCGGCTCGCAATCTCAATGGCGGCTCTACCCTCGCGTGCCTCCAGTACGGTATAGCCGCCCCTCTGGAGACATCCGCGAGCCAGTTCACGCAGCGAGCCCTCGTCTTCCACCAGAAGAATCGTTTCCGTTCCGCGAGGCCGCGCACTAGCAACATTGGCTCTGCTCACGGGTTGAACCGCTTCTTCAACCTCTGGAAAGTAGATTCTGAAAGTCGTGCCCTTGCCAGGCTCGCTGTAAACGACGATGTGGCCGCCGCTCTGCTTCACGATGCCATACACAGTCGATAACCCGAGCCCCGTGCCCTTTCCAGGCCCCTTGGTAGTAAAGAACGGCTCGAAAATATGGGCTTGCGTTTCTTGGTCCATACCAGAGCCACTATCGCTGACGCACAGCATCACGTATCGGCCTGTCTTCGCATAAGGATGTTGGCGAACGTAACTCTCGTCCAGGTCGGCATTCGCAATCTTGATGATGAGCTTTCCCCCTTCCGGCATGGCATCGCGAGCATTGACCGCCAGGTTCATCAAAATCTGCTCCACCTGGCCTCGGTCCGCTTTCACTCGCGCCGACTTGGATTCGCGGACAAGAATCAGCTCGATGTCTTCGCCGATAAGGGGGCGGAGCATCTTATCGGTCTCGCTGACCAGGGAATTCAGATCGAGCACCACTGGCTGCATGGGTTGCTTGCGGCTGAAAGCCAGTAGCTGACGCGTCAGCGAGGCTGCTCGCTGGCCAGCCTTGTGAATTTCCTCCAACTTTGCCCGCTTGGGATCGTCGAGTGACAGGTCAGTTTTGAGGATGTCGCTGTAGCCGGTAATAACCCCTAGAGCATTGTTGAAATCGTGTGCGATTCCACCCGCCAACCGCCCAACGGCTTCCATTTTCTGGGCCTGCAGAAACTGCGCTTCCAGCCGCTTCCGCTCGCTAATATCCTGTTTGATTGCCACGAAGTGGCTGATCTCCCCTTTGCCGGAGCGCACCGGAGTGATCGTCATCTCCTCGGGGTAAAGGCTTCCGTCTTTGCGCTTGTTGACGATCTCCCCGTGCCAAGTCTGTCCCGAGGTGATTGTCCGCCACAGATTTTCATAAAACGCCGAGGCCTGCTCGCCCGACTTCAACACTCGGGTGTTCTTGCCTAGCACTTCGTCGAAGGCGTAACCGGTTAATTGCGAAAACGCATAATTGGTCCATAGGATGGTGCCTTCGCGGTCGGTGATTACGATGGAGTTCGCAGCCGCTTGCAAAACCGCAGCCTGCAACTGTAGCTGCTCCTCCGCGCGCTTAAGGTCGTCGATATCGATTGCAATTCCCGTCATGCGCACCGCGCGCCCGGCGCTGTCATAAGCGGCGTGGCCTCTCGCCAACCGCCAATGCAGACTGCCGTCCGGCCAGAGCGAGCGATATTCAAGGGCGTAATCGATCTTGTCCCGCACTGCTCTGTCGATTGCCTCTTGCATCATCCTTCGGTCATCGGGATGTACAGCGTTCATCAATACTTCAAGATTCGCCGGAGAGTCGTCCGCTAAACCCATCTGTCTCTTGGCGGTGGCCGACCAGACGTGCTCGCCACTAACTATGTCCCAGTCCCAGAAGCCGATCTTGGCTGCGTCGAAGGCCAGGCGCATTCGTTCTTCGCTCCGTCGAAGCTGGTCCTCCATGGCTTCCCGCGCCGTGGCATGGAGTCGGAGCTGTTCCTCCGCCCGCTTGCGGCTTTCCAGGTCCGCCTGCAAATGCCGGATGCGCTGATGCCGCCAAGAGCCTGAGACCACACCTACTAGTACCAGCATGGACAGCACGGTAATAGATATGCCGCGAATGAGCGTCTCGTGAAAATAAGACAATGCTTCCGCCCGATCCACCTTCGTGACCATCCCCCATTCGACCCCGGGGATGAATCGCGTCAAAACCAGAACTGGAACTCCTCTGTAGTCCCGGTACTCGCCGAAAACTGCGCGCCTCTCCACCAAAGCAATGTGCGCCGGGCTATCTGGGGGGACACGTGGCAGGGGCCGCGTCGTACTCCAGTTTCGGAGGGGAGAGATGAAGACAGGTTGGTTCTCATCAAGCGCCGCAAGAACCGTCTCACCGGTCACGGTGGCGCCGGCGTCCGTGAGCAGGAGCGAGGCAATGTCATGGGGTTGGGTAAGCACAACGACGCAGCCCAGATTTGGGTGGGCTGTTTGCTGTGCTGCGCCAGTCGGGGGCTCTCCGAAGATCGCAGACTGGATCGCGAGCCGCGGATAGGCAGCAGCTCCATCCCGCGGCAGAATCGTCACGACTTTCCGATTGCTGGCAGTGCTGCAAGCCTCATTCACAGCAAGCGGCAAAGGCACAGAACCACCGGACTGGGCTCGGGTGATGCCGTTGCGATCCAGGACGTACACCGCCTCGTAGCCGGCGGCTTTGACGAATACGTCAAGCACGGATTGTAGGTGAGCCTTCCTGGAATCTAAGCGTCCAGGTTCGGTCGTCGCCGTTCTGGAAACGAGCGCTTTGACCGAAACAAATGAGGCCAACTCCTGCGCGTCGCCGTCTCGTTCCTTGAGCCACGACTCGAGAAGCTGTTGGTTGACATCCGCAATGCGAGTCAGTTTCTCTTGCCAATACGTCATCTGCTCCCGGTATTCGCTGTGCAGGATAAGCGCAGCAACCAGAACGGCAAGGACAGCACACGCGACAAGAACTTGCACGTATCGTCGGGGAAGGCGAGCGGTCGATTCCTGCTCTTCACGAGAGTTGTCCGAGCTGCCTTCTGGCGTCAGCGAAAGGATGGCGCCGGGAACAACGTCGATGAGCGCTATAAGCGAATGCTGCAGACTGGTGAACATCTTGACCACGGCTTCATAGCGCGCTGGAATGCTCTGCAGTGACGGCGGCTATCAGCTTTTATTCGCCCCCAAATGAGTATTCTCCCAAATTAAAATGCCCACAGAACGAGGAAAGTACCGCACGGGGATCACCTTGGTAATGCCGAGTGATGCCGGGTGACCATTCAGGCTGGCCTGGTGTCATGAGTGCCGATATTTCGGCACAATCAACACTGCTTGGGCGATGAGAGACCAGGATGGCTCCCGGTAATCGGGCTTGTCGGACAGCAGGAGCTTGCTCGCTGTCATCAACCGTCCCTTAACCGCCCCTTCCCACTCCGGATAAGCATGCCGTGTGGAAGCCAGCCGCGCACCGATTCGTCTATGATGACACCTTCGCCATGGCCCCGAATGCGCTCGATCAACGGCTGACCCGCCTGGAAGCCGCCAAGCGGCAGGTTGGCGAGATTCGCCCAACCGAATTGCAGCGCTTGCTGCTTCGGCTGGGTCGGGCACGCTACCCCGATGCTAAGTCGCTGGCGCGCCTCCACGAGGCGCTGGTCTTCCTGCACGCCTTTCCTCCGAACCATGCGGTCCTGCGACACGTTGAGTCGGTCCTCGAGTCTTTTTCGCAGCGCATGGCCGCCCTCGCGGCCCGAGGCGCGGATGTCTCCGCACTCGACAACGAAGAACTGTCCGGGATCGCCGGAACGACCCTGACTGCATTCTGGAACTACGACGAGGTTGCCTGGCTGGTGGACCGTTTCCCCGGAAGCGTTGCCATTGCCTGGGATGGATACGAGCAAACCGACCGCTTGGCGGCGACACTTCCCCGTTTCCTGCCTCTGCTCGAGGAAGACGCCCGGGTTGAGGCCGACGTCAATTACCGGCAATGGTTGCGGGCAGCGAGCGCTGGCGACGAGCTGGCATGGCTGATCCGCCAGATGGCGCGATTGCCGGTTTCCCCGGACGAAAGAGTCGAGTTATTCGGCGCGCTCCAACTGCCGATCCAATGGCAACTGGGGAACTCTCGTGCCACACGCACATTGGGCAAGCGCCCGGTACGACAAGTCTTCTACCATCGCGGGCCGCTCATCCAGCGCCGCGATGTGTCCCTGGCCCGCGAACTGGCGTTGCCTCCGCTGCGGCTGAAGAAGCTCTCCCGCCGCGAGGGCGAGAAGATCATCCACCTGTGCCGTGAGGCGACCACCGTGCGCTACCGTGAGCTTTACGGCACCAGCCTCGGCGATCCCAAGACGGTGGTCCAGGCCAGCGTTGGCCGTGGAGTCGAAATTTTCCTCTGGGGCCTTCGTCCGGAACGCCGGTTGCCTCTACGCGCCTACCAGGCCGGATTCACCCTGAAGAACGGCGTCCCCATCAACTACATCGAAGGCATCTCGTTGTTCGAATGGATGGAGATCGGCTTCAATACCTTCTACGCCTACCGCGACGGCGAGACCGCATGGATCTACGCCCAGGCCCTGCGCATGCTGCATCAAGTGCTGGGTGTGACCTGCATTTCGGTCTACCCGTATCAACTCGGCAAAGACAACGAGGAGGCTATCAAGTCGGGGGCGTTCTGGTTCTACCGCAAGCTGGGCTTCCGGCCCATGCGTCCAGAGTTGGCCAGGCTGGCCGCCGGCGAGGAAGAGAGAATCGCGGCCAACCCTGCGTATCGGACTCCCCCTGCCACCTTGCGGCGCCTGGCGCAGGGTCATGTGGTTTTCGAGTTGCCCGGATCTTCCCGCGGCGAGTGGGATCGGTTTGCCATGCGCAACCTGGGGTTCGCCGTGCAGCAGCGCATGGCGAAGCGGTTCGACGGGGATGCGGTAAAGATTCGCCGTGCATCGACGGCCTGGGTCGCACAGGCGCTTGGAGTCCATCCGGAGAAGTGGCCCGCGCTGCAGCAAACGGCATTTGAAAACTGTGCGCTCTGGCTCGCGCTCATCCCCCACCTTTCGCGCTGGCCTTGGAGAGAGAAGCAGCGACTGGTCGCGACTATTCGTGCCAAAGCCAACTCCAGCGAGTCGCGCTACACCCGACTCCTGCAAACCCATGCCGAGTTGCGCCGAACTGTCCTGGCAATGGGCTCCAAGGCGTTCCCCTGAACCCGTGGATAGCCGATCACCAGCTTGAGCTGCGGCTAACGTCATCCCACACAAGCGTTTACCAAAACTCACAGAATGATTCCAAAATCCGTAGCCATATCTCAATAGTCACTCTATAATCTTGGAAGTCATTTCTTTGTGGGCAGTTAGGACACTCTCCATGCCCGTAGCCGTGGCATCGAACGTGCAGAACTCTGTTGGGGGTGTATCGAATCCTCGACTGGTAGCACCGTTGCGGCCCATGAACCGGGACTTTCAAATCCGCTTTACCGCTGGACTGCTCTTCCTCCTGACCGCGGCCGCCGCTATTCTCGCCTGGATCAACCTCCAGAAGGAACGCGAATTCCAGGTTCCCTATGACGGCGTCTGGTGGGTGGAGAACGACGGCGGCCTCATCGCCGATCGGGTGGAAGCGGACGGTCCCGGAGCCAAGGCCGGCCTTCGGAACGGCGACCGCTTAGTCGCGATTAACCAGCGCCAGGTGGACGCCACCGCGGCGTTGATTCGCCAACTCTATCGGGCCGGTGCCTGGTCGAAGGCCAACTATTCCGTGGTTCGCAATTCCGTCCCCGTGGACACGGTGGTGATCCTGGTCCCCGCCGAGAAATCGCTGAATAACTGGCTGCGGCTCATCGCGCTGATCTACCTGGGCATTGGCATTTACGTCCTGCTGCGACGGTGGACGGCGCCGGGTTCCACGCATTTCTACATCTTCTGCCTGGTCTCGTTCATTTTCTACGCCTTCCACTACACGGGAAAATTCAACCTGTTTGACTGGACGATTTATTGGGGCAACGTGGTCGCCTGGCTGCTGCAGCCAGCCTTGTTCCTGCATTTCGTGCTGACCTTCCCGGAGAAGCGCGGCTTCGTCCGCAAGCACCGCTGGGCCGTTCCCGTTGTGTATACCCCTGGGCTGCTCTTGCTAGGCATTCACATCCTGGCACTCCGGTTCCTAAAGGCGAGTGAAAGCCTGCGTTGGAATCTGGACCGCGTCGAGTGGGCCTACCTCACGCTCTTGTTCGTGGCTGCGGCAGGCGTCCTGGTGCACAGCTACCGGCGGGCCAGCACGCCGATTCTGCGGCAGCAACTGAAGTGGGTGACGCGCGGCACCATTCTGGCCATTGCGCCTTTCACCCTGTTCTACGTGATGCCTTACCTGACCGGTGCCGCGGGAATGAGTGTTTCCGTCTTGTCGCTCGGTCTGCTGCCTTTGACCTTCGGGTATGCCATCTTCCGCTACCGCCTCATGGACGTAGACCTGATCTTCAAGCGCGGCATGGTCTACACCTTGGCGGCTCTGTCGATCGTCGGCGCCTACTTTGCGGTCGTGGCCGCGGTGGCGGAACTGGTGCACACCCAGGTACCCAGTTCCGGACCCAGGGGTCTGATCATCGCGATTGTGGGCACTGCACTGCTGTTCGATCCGATTCGCCGCTGGATCCAGGAACGCATCGACCAGTTCTTCTATCGCACGCGCTACGACTACCGCAAGACGCTGATCGAGTTCGGGCGTGAACTCAGCGCGGAAACCGATCTCGACAAGATGCTGAGTTCGGTGGTGGATCGCCTGTCACGCACCTTGCTGGTCGATCGTATGGCGATCTTTCTCTCCGCCGGCGAACTGCCCCACCGGTTCTTGTTGGCCAAGTCCTTTGGCATGACGCAGACCAGCGGTATCGATCTGGGCTTCCTCATCGCGCCCCGTCCGGAGATGGAAGAGGGGCACCTGTTCTTCGACAACACCCACCAGGTCCCGCGGGAAGACCAAAACGCCCAAGACACCATTGCCAAGCTCGACCTGAACTATTACATTCCCTGCCGCGCCCAACAGCGCACCATCGCATTTCTCGGCCTGGGCAAGACCGTCGAAGGAGACTTCCTCTCCAGCGAAGACATCGAGTTGCTGGAAACCCTGGCGGGCTACATCGGGATCGCCATCCAGAACGCCCGCCTGTATGCGTCGCTCGAGCAGAAGGTCGCCCAGTACGAGCGCCTGAAGGACTTCAACGAAAATATCGTGGAGTCCATTAACGTGGGCGTGCTTGCCGTAGACCTCGCCGACCGCATCGAGTCCTGGAACTCGCAGATGGAAGTCATGTACGCGCTGCCGCGCTGGCAGGCCCTGACCCGTCCCCTGAGCGAAGTCTTCCCGTCTGCGTTCGTGGAAGAGTTTTACCGCGTGCGCCAGAATCCCGGCATCCACAACTTGTACAAGTTCCGCCTGGGCACACCCACGGGAGAGAACCGCATCGTCAACGTCGCCATCGCACCGCTGGTCACCCGGAAGTTCAACGTGATCGGTCGGCTCATCATCATGGACGACATTACCGAGCGCATGGAACTGGAATCGCAGCTCTCGCAAGCCGACAAGCTTTCGTCGATCGGCCTGCTGGCAGCCGGAGTCGCTCATGAAGTGAACACCCCGCTGGCCGTGATCTCCTCCTACGCCCAGATGCTCTCCAAACAACTGCAGGGCGATCCGCAGAAAGGCGCGCTGCTGGAGAAGATTACGCGGCAGACCTTCCGCGCCTCCGAGATCGTCAACAATCTGCTCAATTTCTCGCGCACCAGCGGCACCGAGTTCACCGACGTGGATGTGAACAAGATCATCGCCGATACCATGGCGCTCCTCGAGCACCAGCTCAAGACTTCGAAGATTCGGGTGCAGGATGAATTGGCTGAGCACCTGCCGCTCATCCACGGCAACGCCGGCCGCCTGCAGCAGGTCTTTCTGAACCTGTTCCTGAACGCCCGCGACGCCATGCCGAACGGCGGCACGGTGCGGGTGGCCACCTCGAATGGCGATGGCGTCAGCGTGGTCGTCTCCGATACGGGCACCGGCATTGCCCAGGAGCACATCCACCGCATTTACGACCCATTCTTCACCACCAAGACGGCGCCGCAAGGCCAGCAGGGCCGCGGCACTGGACTGGGTCTGTCGGTGTCTTACGGCATCATTCAGGAGCACGCTGGCAAGATTCGCGTGGAGAGCCGTCCGGGCGAAGGCACCACCTTCTACCTCGATTTTCCCCTGACCAGGAAGGCGGTCAATGTCTGAGCTGGCCGTCATCCCGCGCCGGCCCCTGAACGAAGATTCGTCTTCGCCCGCCGGGACTGTCCTGATCATTGACGATGAGGCTGCGATTCGCGAGTCGCTGCAGACTTTGCTGGAACTGGAAGGCTACGGAGTGGAGTGCGCCGCCAGCGGCGAAGAGGGTCTGGCGCGCATGGGAGATCGCTCCTTTGATCTCGTCCTGCTCGACCTGGCCCTGCCCGATCGCAACGGCATCGACCTGCTGGCGGAACTTCGCGCTCACGATCCACAACTCTCCGTCATCATGATCACCGCCTACGGAACGGTTGAGAACGCGGTCAAGGCAATGCAGGCGGGAGCGGCAAACTTCGTACAGAAGCCCTGGGACAACGAAAAACTGCTGGCCGACGTGCGTGCCGCCGTGGCCCGGCACCGGGCGGAAGAAGAGAATGTGCAGCTCAAGCGCGCCCTCAAGCAGCGCTACAACTTCGAAAACATCGTGGGCAAGAGCGAGCCCATGCTGAAAATCTTTGACCTGGTGGCCCAAGTGGCCGCCAGCCGCTCCACGATTCTGCTGCAGGGCGAGAGCGGAACCGGCAAAGAACTGATTGCCAAGGCCATCCATCTGAACTCGCCGCGCCGCGACCGGCCTTTTGTTCCCGTCAACACCGGCTCGATGCCGCCCGATCTGCTGGAGTCCACGCTTTTCGGGCACGTCAAAGGCGCATTTACCAGCGCTATCGCCTCCAAGAAAGGTCTGTTTGAAATCGCCGATCAGGGAACATTATTTCTGGACGAGATCGGCACCATGAGCATGGACACGCAGAGCAAGATTCTGCGCGTGCTGCAGGACCGCAAGTTCATGCATCTGGGCGGCGTGCATGAGATCCAGGTGGACGTACGCATCATCGCAGCCACCAACGTGGACCTGAAACAACTGGTGCACGACGGCAGGTTTCGCGAAGATCTTTTCTACCGCCTGAACGTTATTTCTATCGATCTTCCTTCGCTGCGTCAACGCAAGGAAGACATTCCACTGCTGGTGGATTTCTTCCTGACCCGGTACTCGGAAGAAAATGAACGCCTGCCGCGGCGCATCACTCCGGAAGCGTTGCGTCCGTTGCTAGCCTACTCCTGGCCGGGGAACGTGCGCGAACTGGAGAACGTGATCGAACGGGCGGTGGTGCTGTCCTCCAGCATGGAGATTGGCCCCGAACTGCTTCCTGACCAGATCGCCGGCCGGGGTTCGCAGTTCCCCCCGCTGCAACATCGCGGCGATGCCTCGCTGTTCGACATCGTGGAAGATTGTGAACGGCATATCATCGTGGACATGCTGGAGAAGAGCAACTGGAACCAGACCGAGGCCGCCGAGCGTTTCCATGTGCCGCTTTCCACTCTCAACCAGAAGATCAAGCGACTAAATATTGAGATCAAAAAGAAGACGCGGGAGTAGATTGCCAACGGGGCGCTTAAGACCCAGTCTTTAGGGCGGGAAGCAAGCCGCAGCGGTCCCCCGCGAAGACTTGCCTAATCCACTTCCTGGGAGGCCGGAACACCTTGCCGCGACACCCGGCCAGCTTATAATGAGAGGGTTGAGCCCCAGCCTATTTCCTGTTTCGATGACATAGCTCTTGTGGGGCTGTTCTTGCGTGACCGCTCCCCATCCAAGCCGCGCTCCGGAAAAAACCTCCAGCCGCAGGAA
>JBGPJK010000052.1:0-19434 GCA_041485425.1 Terriglobia bacterium
AATCGGTCAACAGTGTTCCCGGGCTGCTGCAGGTGCGCTCCATCACCAGCCGCGGCTCGGCGGAGATTGACCTCTTCTTCAGTTGGGACATCGACATGTTCCAGACGCTGCAATACGTGAACGCGGCCATCTCACGCGTGCA
This sequence comes from Terriglobia bacterium, assembly GCA_041485425.1. Taxonomy (GTDB): domain Bacteria; phylum Acidobacteriota; class Terriglobia; order Terriglobales; family Acidobacteriaceae; genus JAIQET01. The sequence goes on from JBGPJK010000052.1 coordinate 143, forward strand.
GCCCGACCTGCCCTCGACCGCGGCCATCGTCGCGCACCGCTTGACCTTCGCCAGCTTCCCCATCATCGGCTACAGCCTCACTTCCGACACGGTTCCCCAAACTCAACTCTGGGAGCGCGCCACCTACGAGATCAAGCCCCGCCTCAACCGGTTGGACGGCGTATCCACCGTCCTGGTGCAGGGCGGGCAACAGCCGGAGTTTCACATCACTCCCGATCCGGCCAAGCTGCTCACCGCCAACGTCACCGTCACCGACATGCTCGACACCATGCGGCGCACCAACCTCATCGCCTCACCCGGACTGTTCGAGCGCAACCATCAACTGATCCTGGGGTTGGTGAGCGGGCAGGTGCGCACGCCAGAGCAAATCGCCGGGACGGTCATCAAGACCACGCCGGCGGGAGTTCCGGTTCGCATCGGGGACGTAGCCACGGTAGCGCCCGGGGTGAAGCCCCTCTACACCATCGTCACCGCCAACGGCAAGCCCGCGGTGCTCATCAACGTCAACCGTCAGCCCGACAGCAATACCATGGAGGTTGCCAACGAAGTTCACGCCCAGGTCGACCAGATTCGCAAGTCGCTTCCCCCCGGCATCGAGATCCGGCCGTTTTACGACCAGTCCATCATCGTGGGGGATTCGATCAAGAGCGTCCGCGATGCCATTCTGCTCGGCCTGATCCTGGCTTCAATCATCCTGGTCGTCTTCTTGCGCGACTGGGGAACCTCGATTGTGGCCGGACTGGTGATTCCGGTCACGATCGCTGTCACCTTCATCGCTCTCAAGCTGCTCGGCCAGAGTTTCAACCTGATGACGCTGGGAGGGCTGGCAGCCGCGGTCGGCCTGGTCATTGACGATGCCATCGTGGTAGTGGAAAACATCGTGCTCCACCGTAGCGCCGGACAAGACCGCCTGCAAGCCATTCACAGCGCGCTGCAGGAAATCACGATTCCACTGATCGGTTCGACGGTCACGCCCGTAGTCGTATTTCTGCCACTGATCTCGATCACCGGGGTCACCGGAGTATTCTTCCGCGCGCTCGCCGTAACCATGGGAGTGTCACTGTTCGCTTCCCTGGCGCTGGCTCTGACCTGGACCCCGAACCTGAGCCAATACTTCATCGGCAAGCGAGCGAGAACTGAAATCGAAGGCATGGAGCCCGAAGAAGAATCGCTCACGCGGCTGCTGGCCGTGGAGGAAGCCTCGCTCGGCGGCTTTTTCCGCAAGGTCGTTGACTTCCACGAGCGTTGGCTGCGTCGCGCTCTGGAGAAGCCCAGGTGGCTGGCGGCGCTGAGCCTGGTGCTCATCGTGGCTTCTTATGTCTGCTACCGCTATTCCGGCTCCGACTTGATGCCGGCAATGGATGAGGGCGGCTTCACCCTCGACTACTGGACCCCCGCCGGCACCTCTCTGGCGGAGAGCGACCGCATGGTCTCCCGCATGGAGCAGATTGTGAACAAGGTTCCCGAGGTCGAGAGCACTTCGCGGCGGACCGGGCTGGAGTTGGGCCTGGCCGCCGTCACCGAAGCCAACCGCGGTGACATCCTGGTCAAGTTGAAGAGAGACCGCAGCCGCGACATAGAAGAAATCATGGCCGATATCCGTTCGCAGGTCAACGCTCAGGAACCCGCAGTGCGCGCCGAATTCGTGCAGGTCTTGCAGGACATGATCGGCGACCTCACCAGCGAGCCCGAACCGGTTCAGATCAAGCTGTTTTCCCAAGACCCCGCGCTCCTGGAGAACTGGGCGCCCAAGGTGGCCGCCAGCATCCGCAAGCTTCCAGGAGTGGTGGACGTGCTGGACGGAATCGAAAACACCATCAGTGGCCCAGCCACCACCTTCCAGATCAATCCCGGTATCGCAGCCCGCGCCGGATTCACGCCCGAGGAAATCGCCACCGATGCCGCGGCCATTCTGGAAGGCGAACCAGCAGCCACTCCGGTGGTCGCCAACGACCGCCCCTACACCGTGCGCATCCGCTTCCCCGCCGGCAACCGCGTTTCCCTGGAGGCCATGCGCGATACTCTGCTCACCAGCAGCAACGGCCACACCGCAACCCTGGGAGCATTGGCCACGATTACCGAACTCCCTCCCCAAACCGAGATTCGCCGCGAGAACCTGCAGCGTGACGTGTCCGTGACTGCCCGCCTGGAAGGCGTCGACCTGGGCAGCGGCGTTGCCGCGGTACAAAAAGCAGTGGACGCCTTGCACCTGCCCGCCGCCATCCGCGTGGAGTATGGTGGCACCTACAAAGAAGAGCAGAAATCGTTTCGCGACCTGGTCTTCGTGTTCATTCTGGCTATCGTCCTGGTCTTCATTGTGCTGCTTTTCGAGTTCGGAACCTTCGCCGCGCCGGTGGCCATTCTGGCTTCTGCCCTGCTCTCCACCTCGGGAGTCTTCATCGCTCTGCTGGTCACCGGCACCACCTTCAACGTCTCCTCGTTCATGGGAATGATCATGGTGGTGGGCATTGTGGCCAAGAACGGAATCCTGCTGCTCGACGCCGATCAAAAATTCCGCGCCCTCGGACTCCCCGCCGAAGACGCCATGCTGCAAGCCGGACGGAGACGCCTGCGTCCCATCGTCATGACCGCCCTGGCCACCATGGCCGGCATGCTCCCCCTCGCCTTCGCCATCGGCGCCGGCGCACAGATGCTGCAACCGCTGGCCATCGCGGTGATCGGCGGCATCCTAATTTCCATGGTGCTCTCGCTAATCATCACCCCCGCGGTGCACTATTACCTGAGTCACGAAGAGACAACACTGGAAGAACTGTCCCCCGCACAGCCGTAGCCAGGCCGTAGCGTCGGCATCTTGCCGGCCACCACGACGCCAGCACTACACTAAAGGAGTCATGATGCCATTGCGTCCAATCTCCAACGGCCCTGGTGTTCTCCGATTCCCGTACAGAAAAAGGTGCACAATCTGGCAGTTGACATCGAAACCCACCGGGTTTACACCCCCGAGGAATGGGCCGATGGTCACCCCACAGCTCGCATGGTGGTGTACGATGCTATCCCCGGGAAGCGATAAGTCCGCAGAGCTGCAAAAGTTTGCACATTGCCCGCCCAGTCGGTTCAACCGCGCCGGGCACCATAGCCATGGCATCTGGAATCAACGTCTTGCCGCCCGCCCGCGTTCAGTTTGGATGGCCAATTGCACTAAAATAGCCATCCCGGTGTTGCCCAGCCGGGTTGCGGAGTACCCGTCCACGTGAAGCAGCAACTGACCAGCACGCCGGAAGGACTTCCTCTCGACGAGGACACATTCCAGCACATCCTCGCCGCCGCTTACGTGCTGCAGGAAGAGGCGGGCCGAGCCCGGCCGAAGCCACCCAGCCGCGACCACACCCAGACTCTCTCCGAAATCGTCGAGACCCAGAGCCTGATTCACAGTCAGCAACTGGACGCGGCCGCCGCGAGCATTCTCATCGCCGAGCGCGTCCAAAAAATCACCCACGCCGCCGGTTCCGCGGTTGGAATCGTGGAAGGCAATGAACTCGTATACTGCGCAGCCACGGGCAGTGCTGCCGGCGAAGCCGGTTTCCGCCTCCCCATCGACGACAGCTTGTCTGCGCCTTGCCTGCACAGCGGTCAAGTTCTGCAGTCCTCCGACGCGGAAAAAGACAAGCGCCTCTCGCTCCGACTCTGCCGCGAGCGAGGTGTCAGATCTCTGATCGCTCTACCGGTCTACCACGAGGGCAAGGTTGCGGGTGTCCTCGAACTATGGTTCGCCCAGGTCAACGCTTTTCAGGAACATGATGTCCGCACTTGCCAGCTCATGGCAGGACTGGTCGCCGAGGCCATCGCCCGGTCCGCTGAGCTGGAGTGGAAACAGGCCTTGGCCACGGAACGAGCGACCATGCTCGAAGCCCTGGAGAAACTCAAGCCTCAGCTGGAGCGTCTGACGGTTCAATCAGCTACCGCTCCCGCAGAACCTCAAACCCCCGCCGCTCCCGCCGAGCCTCCAGTGGAGGAGCCCGCGGTCGTGCAACCGGAAATCGAGTCCCGCGTAGAAACCATCTGCCCGGGTTGCGGACATCAGTTTGAACCCCAGGAGTTTTTCTGCGGCATCTGCGGAACCGCGCGCTTGACGGAGAAACCAGCCAGCGACCGCTTGCAGAGCAAGTGGGCCACACTCTGGCACATGCAGCAGGCCGCTGAGAAAAAGCGGAACGGAACTCCGGCGGCTGATTCCCAACTCTCCGCCGATGTCGCCGCCGCACCCCCGCTCGAAGACGCAGCCGCAGATTTTCTAAGCGTGGATTTTTCAGCGCCGGATTCAGCGCCGGAGTTGGTGCCAGATTCGGAGACCGATACCGTTATCGAATTTCCGGTGATTGCGAACCAGCTGAGTGCCCCCACCGCGATCACGGACCAGATCAGCTCCCAGGCTTCGCCATGGTCATCCGCCGCGCGCGCCCGCGCATGGTTCGAATCAATGAAAGCGCAGCGCCCGAGTGGGGTCTGGCTGGACAGGCAGTGGCGAGCTCACCGCGCCAACGTCTATCTCGTGATCGCGGCCATTCTTCTTCTGGTCGTGCTCTCCGGCTGGGCCACCCACTCCGCTCCCACCACGATTTCAGGAAGTTCCGTATCTGCCGTAAACGCGCGTCGCCGCAAGAATCCTCCCCGGCCTCAGCTCACTCTCTTGGAGAAGCTGCTGGTGGGTCTTGGGCTGGCCGAAGCGCCCCCCGCCCCGGCTTACCTGGGCAATCCCAACACCCAGGTCTGGGTCGATCTGCACACCGCTCTGTACTACTGCCCAGGAACCGACCTCTACGGCAAGACACCCGGGGGGAAGTTCACCAGCCAGCACGACGCCCAGCAGGACCAGTTCGAGCCCGCCTTTCGCAAGCCCTGCGATTAAAAAAAGTAGCGCCGGCGCCTCGCCCCCACACATCCTCTGGCAAAGGGTTGTCCTGATCAAAGCCGGAAACCGCTAAGGACGCCGTTGTCCACACCGATGCCAACAGAGCCAACTCCTCAACTCATCGCATCAATCATCCACCAGCGTTAGTCGTGAAATGGGAATCTTTCATCAATCATCGACGGCCAGTGTCCGAAATCCCGGTTATCCGGACAAGTGACCACCCAGGTCAGAGGAGGAGCCGCAAGGCGCTGGGGTAATTTCCGAGTCGGCGACTACTCGGCCGGAACACCTGGCAGAACCGCGTTTCCGGATCGTCCAATTTCTGAGTCTGCCTGAAGTTGAGGAATGAGAGTCAGGTCTAGTTTCTATGCCAGCTGGTTTCCGTACGACAGACTGTCACTGTCCGACGGTTTTCGCCCGGCCGTTCGCGGAATTGCGCAGCGCGGTCAGATGCTGTTGTGCAATGGCATAAGACGTACCCGGATAGTCGAACTTTGGCTTTTCCACTCGGCCGAACATTTTTCCCGCAGCATCGAGAACCCCATACTGCTCCGCAATCACCGCAAATCCGAACCATACTTCCGAGTTCGGCTCCTCAATATGTAACGCATCCATCGCTTTGAGCAACAAATCGCGCGCCTGACTGGTCTTCCCAGCTTGGGCATAGACGCAAGCGAGGGTGTGCAGAATAGAGAAATTGGCGTTCTTCGTTAGATCGTTGGCACGCTGAGCTACATCTATCGTGTCCTGCTCGATCGGACCAGGGAGAAGCAATGCATACCATGCATACAAGTTCAGATCATTCTCTGTAGCCTGTCCTTTGTCGATGATTGTCCTGGTGATTTCACGTGACTTCCTGAACTGTCCGCGATAAGCAGCAAGTCTTGCGGATGACCGGACATAGGCCAGTTCGTCGGGATGCTCTTGTGTCCGGGCTTGGACCAGCTTCTCCCATTCATCGAACCGCTTCAGTCCCGTGTAGGCCGTGACAGCCAACTCGAAAGCCCGCACTGAAGTGGGTAAGGCCTTCATCAATTCCTGGGTCAGCGGCAACATGTCCGCCCAGTGTTCCTGGGCTGCATATGCATACGCCAGCACCATAGTAAGTCGGCTGCGTTCGAGTTCTGTCTTCGCAGCTTGCCGGGATTGGTTCAGCGCAGAGAGATAAGGGCCCCTGACTTGTTTGGACGGAAGAAGAACCAGGGCAGCTGTGCGCATGGGGGCAACGTCGGCCTCCTGTCCTTTCGTCCAGAAATAAGGAAAGGGCTGACCAGCAAGAGGATCGTCGCCACCGGTGATGTGGATCTTCTCGCGTGCTCGGTCGAGCCATGTGCGGGCAGCGGCTAGATTGTTTTTCTCAATTTCTCGCAGCGCGAGAGAGGCTAGCTCTTCGGGCACCACCGAATCGGAAATCGAATAGCCAGCAATTTTGTAGTGTCCCCCATCACAAACAACGAACATGTTCTGCGCGGTCGCTCCGGGGCTTTCAACAATGATCTTGTAGCCAAGCGACTCGTCGCCTTCTACCGTGTAGTGCATGTTAGAAATCGCCAAATCAGCAACGGTGACCAAGGGAAGCCCTGCGCTCCCAATCTGCGCCTTGAGTTTCGACATCATCTGCTGAAACTGCTTCTGATCCAGCGGTTCTTCTGGGTCCTGCGGGTCGGCGTACATGAGCGACCTGAATTCCTCAATCGTCAGGTTACCGCTTAACATTTTGCCGAAGAGTTGCTGCACGACGCTACGCGGATCGGCAGGATCAATGTTCAGTTCGCCATAAGGCTTGGTCTTGTTGAAGAGGGCCACGCTTCGCATGACCTGGTTCTCATTGCTTTGTCCGCGTGCTCCCTCGGCGAGCAATGCAGCGCCTTCCGCATACTTCCGTACCCGAACCAACACCATTCCGGCGGTAACCAACGCTTTGCTGCGCCCCTGGTCATCGGTTGTGATTTCCATTGACTTTTTCAGCGCTGCATCCGTGCCTTGTTGTAGGGCAATCGCCGCCAACGTCAGGCCTTTCAGGACTTCGCTGGTGGGCAATGTGGCTGCATAGTCGAGGACACCCTTGTAGTCGTGGGCATACCAAAGATCGTAGAGGACATTGTCGTCGTAGCTGCGGCTGTACTCTTCATCCAGCTTCTTCAACTCGCGCAACTCCACTACCGCTTCCTTCAGCCGAGCGTTCTCGCCATATCGAGTGCCGTCGGCATCATATTCAAGCAAGAGAGCGAGGTTTGCACGACTGTCCTTGTCTTTAGGATCGAGCGTGATGGCCTTCCGGTACGCTGCGACCGCCCCATCATAGTCCATGCCCTTTTTCACCACGCGGCCAATCAGGTCATGTTTCAGAACCATCCCGAGGGTACTGAATGCCAGGGCCGAGTTGGGCTCGAGGTTCGTGGCCTCCAGGGCCATGTTGCGTGCTTGTTCTCCCAGTCCGGCCGTAAGCAGCGCCTGAGCGAGTTGCACCTTGTGCAATGCTTCCTTGGGATGCTGGGCTGCAACCTGCCGGTAGGCGGCCAATCCTTCTTTGATTTTGCCAGCTGAAATAAGCGAATGCCCAACGTTATCGAACGTGATGAAGATAGGATCGCGATTGCGCGCTTTCAGCACGGCGTCGCGCAGGTCCTTGGCTCGCTGCACCGTCATTCTCGTGTTGGTATTCTCAACACGGAGTACCGCTTCAACAATGTTGCCTTCTGAGTTGGCCGAGTACCTCTGAGTGAAACCCAGCGTATCAATCTTCTCGCTCCTGTCCGAAGGAAGCGCCCGTAGTTTGAAGCCTAGCGGCGCTGCGACTTTGTATCGCCATTCGGTCGTGAAAGGCGTTATCCACCAGTCGGCAGTTCGCGGCTTGGGCTTTTCTGACTCCTCGACTTCAGTCGTCTGCTGGTCTTCTTTGGTCCTAAAGTACTTTGGAAGGCGGTCAAAGAGAGCCTCCACGCGGATGGCCGTGAGCGCAGTGGTCAGGTCGGTATTTCCGCGCTTGCCCTTGGTTACGAACGTGATTGAGGCCGGCTTGTCCAAATCAGACAGATCGCCGTGCTCCAACGACGTGAGCGAGTCAGCCAGATACGTATCTTTGACGTAGTTTTCGCTGCTTTCCCTAACCTCCTTGCTATCTCCGCTGTAGTAGCTGCGATAATCGGCTTCTTCTGGTCCGATCTCTTCATCCGTTTCAACGATCTTAGCCGTCCCGTACTCGGCTAGTGTGAACTCCCGGATTTCGCGGTGCACATTTTGCGCGGAAGTAAGTTCGGGGGTCCGCTTCAGTTGCTCGGTCCTTTCACCAACAACTAGGGCCCAACGCCCGTAGTCCATCCAGGGCAACGTGCCCACCTGAGAGTATTGAGCAGTGGCGTCAATCCACAGTTCTGAATCAGGACCGGAGGTGGGAACATACACAATGGCATGGTCAAACATACCCATGCCGGGTAGGTCCGTACTTACGTCTCGCCCGGGGCCGCTATCGAGGAGGACCAGGTTCGCAGGAATGCCTGCGCCTCGCAACATCGTCACGAGAAGCATTGCCTTGTCTTTGCAGTCGCCGTACTTGCGCTTCAATGTCTCGGATGGAAACTGCGGGACCAGGCTCGACTCGCCAAACTCCACGCCTGTGTAACGCACGTTCTTATGTAATGCGGCGACAATTCGGCGAATGATGTCGTTTCGGCTTCCGTGCTTCAGGTCGATCTTTGCGATCAGCGTCTGAACGTCGGATGGACGGACTTTGTCGTCGGACAGGCGAGCATACTCGGAAGCAAGCTGCTGCCACGATGTGCCCGTAGAAAACTCAATTTCCGGAAACAGGACAAGGTCTGCTGGCACATGATCAACCTGTTCGGTATAAGCTGATAAAGGGCCTTGCTCCAGTGTGATTGTCTCCAAGCCGTTCTGGGTTGATTTCGTCACGGTTGCGTCCGGCAACAGGTGCACTTGGTAATGCAAGGGGACAGACTCCGGATGGGTGATCATGACGTGAGTCTTGTTCACCGGAACAGTCCACGCCAATCCCCACCTGTGCACTGTCCCCGGAGAAAAGAGCGGCGACGTGTCGCGGACGACTACCTCTTCCTCGATAATCGCCCCCGGAGCGACTGCCGGTAGCGGTCCGCCGTACTTGCGTTCATCGCTGTACGTGTCGGGTGCGCTCTCGTGCACAGGCACGTCATTCAGTGTCTTTGGATCCAGCCAATGCACACTGCCATCGGAGGTAATGACGCGCGCTTTAATCTCTGGTTTGGCCTGATGCCACGCCTCCCATCGGCCACTGGTCTCAGCCCAGTGCTCCACACCTTCCTGATTCTCGATTCGATAGATCAAGCGACGAGTTGTGACTAGCTTGCCGGCTTCATCGAAGCTAAAGTCCAAGTCGTTCAGGAGTACGGTGGTTTCGCTGTGTTTTTCTGCCTTGACCGTTTCGGCTTCTTGGCGAAGCGTTGCCGCATCCACGGTGAAAGCTGGACGACTCCAAATCTCCGTGGCGCCCATTTGCGTAGCAAGGAAGAGCAGACCAACTCTGATAAATCTCCAAAGATACAAGGACGAGTGCACGGTTAAGACCTCAGGATCCAGTAGAAGGTATTTTGTACGCCAATGTCGCGCTGATGGAAAGAGAAATGCCTTTGGTGTCGAGTTACTCTCCCCTCGCCAATCAGCCGGGGAGGGGCCGCAATGGTTTTCGTCAGAAGCGAATGTCTGGACACCCTCCAAGTCCGTTTTTGAGAGGTTGTTCTCATCGAATCAGTAGTTTCAGGCCGACTCTGGTCGGATAACGGCCCCCTCGGAAGCGATTCCCGTGGTTGAGCCACGGGCTTACTGGAGAGTGGATGACGGGTAGCTGTCGTAAACACGTTTTCAACGGCCATCTCGAACGGCCACACAGGGGATGGTTGATAGTCAACCAAACACCCACCCTGTCTATCGTGACTTCTCTGGCCTTCTGGGGTTTGACAACTCCATCCCGCCAGGAGTGCAATGACCCATTAGAACCTCACTGGAGATTTTGTAATTGGCAGACCCTTGGGACAAGGGATCAGACTCCACCAATCAGCTTCCCAACGCGGAGCTGAACCCGCTCCTCAACCCGATCCTGGGCCAGAATCTCGACCGCTGGGCCGAGGTCTACTTCACCAATCCTCCCGAGAAACGGGAACAGGCGGTGCTGGAACTTTTGCGGGAATTGCAGGGAGGAGTCCCCGCCACGCCCCCACCCGGCGCAGCCGCCAAGCGGAATGTCGCCAACGACGCGGAGTCCGGCCGCGAAGTCCTCTGTCCCAATTGCCAGCAAGTCAACCGTGGTGACCAGCAATTCTGCGGAATGTGTGGATGGTCACTGCAGCTACCCGATGCCCAGTATGGTCGGGTGAGGGCTTCCAGCGAAACTCCAGTTCCTCCCGCGCCCGCTCCCGCTGAAAACGATTTGCCGGGGCTGCCGCATGAAGATTTCGCGGCTGATGTTCAGGCCACAACCGGACATGCATTATGGAAATATTTGGTCGTCGGATTTGCGCTCCTGCTGGCCTCTTTTGGCTACCTGGAGCGGGCCTCGCGGAGTCCCCGCGTCGTGGTTCCGGCGAACCCACCCGCTTCGAGCTCGCAACCGCAAACTCAGGCCGTCACGCCACCCCAGCCGCCCGCGCAACCACCGCAACCCAAACCATCGGAACCGGCGCGGAAACTACCCCTCGTCGAACCGGCTCTCGCCACCCACGAAAACGTGAACCAGCCGCCCCTCGAAGCCACCCTTTCCTCGCCCGCACAGAAGCTTGCAGCCGACGCAGATTCAGCCGCCGCCGCCACCGATGGCACGCAGGAACTGCTCCTGGCCCAACATTACCTCGAAGGCAATGCTGGATCGCGAGATACCACCGAAGCCGCAAAATGGTTATGGAAGGCCGTGGGCAAGCAGAACACCAGTGCCGTGGTGTTGCTCGCCGACTTGTACCTGCGTGGCGACGGGGTTCCGAAAAGTTGTGACCAGGCGCGACTCCTGCTGCTGGCGGCCGCCAAAAAGGGAGCCTCCCAAGCCGCCGAAAAGCTGCGCAGTCCCGAACTCACCGGCTGCCGCTAGAACCCTCGAGCCTGCGGACCCGGAAGCAAAAATGCAGAAGCGAGAACCGAGGTTCGTCTTACTTCTGCATTCTGCCTTCGGAATTGTCTTTATTCATTGTTCGAAAATCTGCCGGCTTCGAATCACCGCCGGATCAAGGCCCAGAAGGTTGCGCTCCCAACTCTCCAGTACCTCAGGCGTGGGCTGCGTTTTCGTGCTTGCGGGCTTCGTACCAGAGCGCGAGTTCGACCCGATTCCAGAGCCCGAGTTTGTCATAGATAACTCGGAGATAGTTTTTGACGACGTGCTCCGTGGTCCCGATTTCATCGGCGACTTCGCGGTTCTTAAGTCCCTGGGCGACGAGTTCAATGACCCGCCGCTCTCGTTCGCTAGGTACCCGTTTTCCGTAGCGCTCGCTTCCGAACATAGCTGCCTCCGATACAAGAGAGTTGCGAGTTTCACCCGTTTGATCCCGCTGCTGATTCCAAAGCGCAAGAAAAGGCGATTGAAGTGCGCCTTCACCGTCCGCCGAGCCATGTTGAGCTGCTGGGCGATTTCTGAGTTGTCACAACCCTGCAGTAGCAGTTCGGCGATCTGTTGCTCACGCGGACCGAGCCGCACAGAATTCTCCGTCATCCCAGGACCCTCCCCTCGTTACCCACCAAAGTCCGCCAGCCAGGCCATTCTGAGCAGCGGCCTCCCGGCGCACCGGACCCTGCACTGCCCATGACGAAGGACTCTTGGCGCATCGTTCTCCTGAAATCCATAGCATTCATGGTGCCAGCTCTCTGCTCCTTCATCTGTGACTGGCAACCGGACATTTCCACAGGGTGCTCGACCGGCCCGTTCGACGCGGCTCTGGCGAGGAGACCTGATTTCACCTGCTAAAAAAAGTTTTTCTTGCTGGTAACGGGCTTTAGGTCGGATGGTGGTGCACTTTTCAAACTAAGGTCCCTCATGGGTACCTAAGGTAAACACCTTAGGACAAAATTCCCGCGATTGGGGGCTTGACTCGGAAGTTCTTACACTTATCGCTGCGTGTGCCGCGGCCCATTTCCTCCGGCGGCACACCCAGAAAAGCGCCTGCAGCTTGGCACCCAGCGAGATCTCCCGTCACCTCTCGCCGCGCTGTGCAATCTAGATACATAGCAACGAAGCTGCCATCCCGAAGCTGTGGGGCCCTCTTTGAACTCGTCCACTCCGCGGTCTCGCCGGCCCCGGCTGAATTCAAGCGAAACAACGGTAAATGCCGCCATTTTGTTTTAAACTGGGGGGCAATTCATCCCATGAGACTCTCGGTTGTCATGCCGGTCTACAACGAGCGCACCACCCTGCGATATATGGTGGAGCGGGTGCTCTCCATCCCGCTCTCTGTGCCCCACGAAACCGAGTTGCTCTGCGTGGATGACGGTTCGCGCGACGGTTCCCGCGAAATCCTGGCAGAGCTCCAGAATCAATATCCCCAGGTGCGAGTCTTCCTGCAGCCGCAGAACATGGGCAAAGGCGCGGCGCTGCGGCGCGGCATTCAGGAGGCCACTGGAGATTTCGTTATCATTCAGGATGCCGATCTCGAATACGACCCGGTCGATTACCCCGCGCTTCTGGATCCCCTCATCCAGGGCAAAGCCGACGTGGTGTACGGCTCACGATTCCTGGGCAGCGGGCCCCATCGTGTTCTGTACTTCTGGCACTCGGTGGGCAATCGCTTCCTCACCCTGCTCTCCAACTGCCTCACCAACGTCAACCTCAGCGATATGGAGACATGTTACAAGGCTTTCCGCCGCGAGGTCATCCAGGCCATCCCCATCGAGGAAAATCGCTTCGGCTTCGAACCCGAGATTACCGTCAAAGTTGCCAAGCGCCATCTCCGCATCTACGAAGTCGGCATCGGCTACTGGGGCCGCACTTACGAAGAAGGCAAGAAGATCGGCTGGAGAGACGGTGTGCGCGCCCTCTGGTGCTTGCTGAAGTACTCCGTCAAAGAGCCCTCGGTCGCCGTTCAAGCTCCCACCGCTGTTCCCGAAGCACTTGCGCAAGCTTCGCAGAAACAGGTTTCCCGCGTTGGCCGCTAATTCCATGAGCGTTCCCGTCCAGCCTGAACTGAAATTCGAATTTCGCGCCTGCGGCGCCGGGGACATTGACCCAGTTCCTGGTTCTCTGCTTCAGAATGAAGTCCACGTCTGGCGTGCCTCTCTACCTGCTTCACCGTCCGATCTACCTCGCTTCCTGCAACTACTTTCGGACGATGAGAAAGAACGCGCCCAGGGTTTCCGATTTGACAGGATTCGCAACGACTTTATCTTCACCCGCGGCATGTTGCGCACCTTGTTAGGATGCTATCTCGCCCTTCCCCCCGCGGATTTGCGCTTCGCTTATGCCAGGCACGGCAAGCCTTTCCTGGCTTCTCCGCACACTCTCGCAATCGCCTTCAACCTGTCTCATACCGACGGAATGGCGATCTTCGCCTTCGCCCGCGATCGCAGGCTGGGAATCGATGTGGAGAAGCTGCGCAAAAATTTCGACGTGGAACCCATTGCCGAGCGGTTCTTTTCGCTGGCCGAGTGGACCGCCCTGCGACAGCTTCCGGGCGAACTCCGGTGTGAGGCTTTCTTTCGCTGCTGGACGCGCAAGGAGGCCTATATCAAAGCCCACGGGGAAGGCCTTTCCCACCCCCTGCATCAGTTTGATGTTTCGGTTTTGCCGGGAGAGCCGGCGGCCCTGCTCAGCACCCGGCCAGACTCCATGGAGGCGCGCCGCTGGTGGTTGCAGGATGTACCTTCCACTTCCGGCCATGTGGCCGCTGTGGCGGTTGAAGTAAGTCCCTCCCCAGCCGGCTGACCAGCGAGCGCCTCGCATTTTCGTGGCCTGCCCGCCCGAATGCCTACTAGTTTGATAAACAAAATGCACTACTGCTCAGCAGTTTTGTCGCAAACATTTGCATATCATTCGCCTTATCAAGGATTTGGAAATCCTCCCCTCGGTAAGCGCTTTATTTGCAACAGACTAGAGATCAGGAAATCCTTCGCCGAAGGTATGCAAATTGCATCCCAGTTTGGTTGGTTTGACACAGTTGATCCAAACTGCATTTTTGTACCAACATTGCATGACGTAGTACTCTGGCGGGGAAAGTTGTCGGGCTTTTCTTCCCTTCAGTATCTGCAAGCGCGGACCACCGCCGCCGTCTGGAAGATAATCCAGGCAAGTAGCAGTCAAGACGAACTTAGGAACCTGGGAGGTTCAAGGATTTGACCGCTTCCACAAGCCATCTTATTGCGCCGCACGGCGGAGAACTCGTTAATCTCACCGCCCAACCGGAACGAGGCAGTGAACTCAAAGCACATTCCCGCGAGTGGCCCTCCTGGGACCTGACCGCCCGCCAGCTCTGCGATCTGGAGTTGCTGATGAGCGGCGGCTTCTCGCCGCTGCGCGGATTCATGACCCGCGCGGATTACGAAGGCGTCTGTCACAACATGCGGTTGGCCAGTGGCCTCCTCTGGCCCATGCCGATTACCCTCGATGTCAGCGAAGCATTTGCCAAGTCTCTCAAGCCGGGCAGCAGCCAGATCGCACTGCGCGATCCCGAAGGCGTCATGCTGGCCGTGTTGCACGTGGAAGACGTCTGGCAGCCCGACCGGAAGGCGGAAGCCACCGCTGTTTTCAACACCACCAGCACCGCCCATCCCGGCGTCGACTATCTGCTGAACAAGGCTCACCCCTGGTACGTAGGCGGGCGTGTCGAAGGTGTGCAGGCGCCCGCGCACTACGATTTCCGCAACCTGCGCCTGACTCCCGCAGAACTCCGCGCTGAGTTCTCGCGCCTGGGCTGGCGCCGCGTGGTTGCCTTCCAGACCCGCAATCCCATGCACCGCGCCCACCAGGAACTGACCTTCCGGGCCGCCAAGACGGTCGAGGCCAACCTGCTGATCCATCCTTCGGTCGGCATGACCAAGCCCGGCGACGTGGACTACTTCACCCGCGTGCGCTGCTATCAACTGCTCATCGCCAAGTACCCGGCGGGAACCGTGAAGCTCTCCATGCTGCCGCTCGCCATGCGCATGGACGGACCGCGCAAGGCCATCTGGCACGCCCTCATCCGCAAGAATCATGGATGCACCCACCTCATCGTCGGCCGCGACCACGCTGGCCCGGGCAACGACACCAACGGCAAGCCCTTCTACGGTCCCTACGAAGCCCAGGAACTGTTCAAGAAGCACGAAGCCGATATTGGTGTCACCATGGTGCCCTTCAGCATGATGGTGTACCTGCAGGACGAGGACCGCTATATTCCTGACAACGAAGTCAAGAACGGTTCGCGCGTCCTCAACATCTCCGGTACCGAGCTCCGCCGCCGCCTCAATGAAGGCGCCGAGATTCCCTCCTGGTTCACCTATCCCGAGGTGGTGCACGAGCTGCGCCGCAGCTATCCGCCGCGGCACAAGCAGGGCGTGACGATTTTCTTCACCGGTCTTTCCGGCTCGGGAAAATCCACCATCGCCAACGTCCTGCTCACCAAGTTTCTGGAGGTGGGGGGCCGGCCCGTGACCATCCTGGACGGCGACCTAGTCCGCAAACACCTCTCCTCGGAACTCGGTTTCTCCAAGGAGCATCGCGACATCAACATCCGCCGCATCGGCTACGTTGCCTCAGAAATCACCAAGAACGGCGGCATCGCCATCTGCGCTCCCATCGCACCCTACGACGCTGTGCGCAAGCAGGTGCGAGAGATGATCGAGCCCTTCGGCGGCTTCATTCTCGTGCATATTTCCACCCCCATCGCAACCTGCGAACAGCGCGACCGGAAAGGGCTCTACGCCAAGGCTCGCGCCGGCATCCTCAAGGAGTTCACCGGCGTCTCCGATCCCTACGAAGAACCCAAAGACGCGGAGGTCGTGATCAATACCGCGGACCTGACACCCGAGGAAGCCGCCCAGGAGATCGTTCTGCACCTGGAGCGCGAGGGCTTCATCGGGGCCAACGCAAACTCAAACTAGCGCGAGACTCCGGAGAATAACGGCAACCGATTTGGCTATGGATATCGCGCTCAAGATCCTGATCGGCTTCGTGGTAGGCACCCTGATCGGTATGACAGGGTTGGGGGGCGGCGTACTCCTGCTGCCCCTCCTTATTTTTGGCCTCAAGGTGCCGCCCATTATCGCCGTCGGATCCGACGCGCTTTTCAATTTTTTCACCAAGATTGGATCCAGCGTGGTGCACTTCCGCAAAGGCACGGTTCGACGGAAAGTGGTGGCCGCGCTGGCCGTGGGCAGCATTCCGGGCTGTATTCTTGGTGTGAGTTTTCTGGCACACCTGCGCAGCGTGTATGGCAGCGGAGTCAACACCTTTATTACTTCCGCGATTGGACTTCTGCTGGTCTGTATCCCGACGCTGCTGCTGTTCCAGAGCCAGATTGAGGAGCATGTGGCTCATCGCCCGCCCACCCTGAAGTCATTCCTGGGCATGTCGGCCATCGGACTGTTCGCCGGCGTTCTGGTGGGTATGACATCGGTGGGCTCGGGCAGCATTATCATGATGCTGTTGCTCCTGTTCTATAGCTATCCGCCCAAGGTGATGGTGGGCACCGACATTATGCATGCCGTCGCCCTTACTGGCGTTACCAGCTTGCTGCATTGGCGTCTTGGTAACGTGGACCCTACCTTGGTAGCTTCGCTCTTGATTGGCTCAATCCCGGGAGGCCTGCTGGGTTCGCACCTGAGCACCCGGGTTCCCGTGCCCTGGCTGAGACGAATTCTGTGCGCAGTGTTGCTGATGACCGGAGCCCGTATGCTCTGGGCATAAATTGAGGACCGAGAACTGGGAACCGATCTTATTCATGACTAAAAACTCTTCCGCCGAAACTCTGCAGCGCATCCACTCCGCCCTGGAAGCTGCCCGCGCCGTACTCAGCCGCTTCACCTCCGGAGCGATCGAAGCCGAGTACAAGGCAGGTCACGACCCGGTGACCGAGGCCGACAAGGCTGTAGACGCCGTACTCCGCAAGGAACTGCTGCGCGACGGCGAGGGCTGGCTCTCCGAGGAAACCCTGGACGACCTCACCCGCCTCGAAAAAAGCCGTGTCTGGGTCGTGGACCCGCTGGATGGTACTCGCGAATTCGTTGCCGGCATCCCCGAGTTCTGCGTCTCGGTCGCCATGGTCGAAAATGGCCGCGCGGTTGCCGGAGGAATCTGCAACCCCGCGACCAACGAACTCTTCCTCGGCTCGCTCGATTCCGGTGTCACCTACAACGGAAAGCCCGCCCGCCCCAGCCAGCGCACCACCCTCGACGGCGCCCTGGTGCTGGCCAGCCGCAGCGAAGTCAAGCGCGGCGAGTGGAAGCAGTTCGAGAGCGCCAAGTTCCAGGTCCGCCCCATGGGATCGGTCGCCTACAAGCTCGCCCTCGTCTCCGCCGGCCTGGCGGACATCACTTTTACTCTGGTCCCAAAAAATGAGTGGGACGTAGCCGCTGGCGCCGCCTTGGTTGAAAGCGCCGGGGGATTCGTCCGCACCCTCGATCACCGTCCCCTGCGCTGCAACAACAAATCCCCGCTGCTCCCTGGAATGTTCGCCTGCGGCCCGCTGCTGGCCGATCAACTCACCGCCCTGGTCCGCGAGAGCCACCAGCCCGCAAAGCAGCGCTGACCTCCTCGCTGCCACCGAAGAGTCATACCGGCTCACGCCTCCAGACGCCAAGAAACCGCTGCCGGCAGCGCGCCAGCAGCGTATCGAAGATCGTCGCCGACGTCGGCCTCGCCGACGCCACCGCATGCGGGGTGGGCTCTGCCACCGGCGCCGCCTGGGCCAGTTCCGCTGCCGCAATTTCTCCCCCCGCGGCAGGCGCCGCGTGCCCCTCCTGCAATGCGGCCCGCTCCTGTTCCGCCCGCCTCAACGCGTCATGGATTCGGCTCATGGCTTCTTTTCCTTGGACTCTTCTTCCGACTGTTTCAGCCGGTCCGCCAGGGTCGCCAATGTCTTCAGCGCCTCAACCAGGTCGAACTTTCCCGTCGCCTGCGCCGCCGTCTCTGTGATCGCCCCGGAAACAGTCCCGTCGCTCAGATCGAAGTCCCGCGCCACCGCCTCCACTACGCTGGCGGCGACCACTTTCTGCTGGTCCACAAAACAGCTTACCAGGCAGTGCTCGCAGATCAGGTTCACCACCCGTGGGATTCCATCGGAGTAGCGATGGATCGCCGCCACCGCCTCCGGATCAAACACCTGCTGTCCATTCGATCCCGCAATCCGCAGCCGCTGCACCACGTACGCCCTGGTCTCCTCCAGCGAAAGCGGATGCGTCTTGGCCCGCAGTGTCAGCCGCTGGCGCAACTGCCGCAGTTGCGGTTGCTTCAGCTTCTGCTCCAGTTCGGGCTGACCCACCAGTACGATCTGCAGCAGCTTCTCGGTGAAGGTTTCCAGATTCGTCATCATGCGAATCTCTTCCAGCACTTCCTCCGACAGGTTCTGCGCCTCATCCACGATCAGCACCGCGGTTTCCCCCGCCCGGTACCGGTCCAGCAGCCAGTTGTACAGTCGCAACAGGATCTGGCTCTTCGCCTTGGAATCACACGAAATCCCGAAGTCGGCCATCATGTAGTCCAGAAACTGCGGGGTGTTCATTCGCGAGTTAAAGATGAACGCGGTAGCCACCTGTTGCAGACGCAGCCATTCCAGCAGCTTGTTGATCAGCGTGGTCTTGCCCGTCCCCACCTCCCCCGTTAGCAGCACGAACCCTTTGCGGCTCTGGATGCCATACGTCAGACAGGCCAGCGCCTCCTCCGTATGCCGGGTCAGGAACAGGTAGCGCGGGTCCGGGTTCACGTTGAACGGGTTGGCTCGCAGCCCGAAGAATTGCTTGTACATTGCGCTCCCTACACCTCGACACTATTCCAGTGCCACCTCGACCGGGCATCTCCCGCGGCTTCGGTTTCCTCGAAGAACTCTGACGCCATGGCTGACCTCCAAACTCGGGGGGATTTCCAACCACACCGGATGAGCAAGTAGACCTCCCGGAAGGAGCACGGCCGCTGCCATCTACTCACCTTGAGCCACAGCTCAAGGCCGGATATCCCGGTCCTCGTGTTCAATCACTTACACAGAATTCGACCAGAGATTCCAGGACTTCCCACGTGCCCTTACCCTACATCAAGCCTGCACAAAAAGGAAAACATTGCTCATCCTTGTGTCCCCCCGGCAGTCGCTTGGGGGAGGAGTCGACAATTGTCGCTCCAGAAAGCGGGGAAATTCCGGGACTCCAATCTTTCTTTCCCGGAGTGAAGGTGGCTAGCCCGGGCGGCGCAGCATTCGCAGAAAAATCGTGTGAGACCGATCGTGTGGGGACGGGTCTTTGACCCGTCCAGGCCGAGCGAAGCTCGGCAGTC
>JBGPJK010000053.1:0-19394 GCA_041485425.1 Terriglobia bacterium
CTACGAACTTTCCGAAGAAGACAAAACCCGCCCCTGGATCGAGGTCTCCGGCCGCAAGGGTTTTGGCGTGAAAGCCGACGACCTGATGGACACGCTGGTTGCCTCCGCGAAGAAAGAAGTGGACGCGCGGCACGCCCAGTTGCGCGACGCCGAGCGCCTCCAAATCGCCACCCAGATCGCCGTCGGCGCCCTGCGCTACTTCATGCTCAAGTTCACCAAGCTTTCGGTGATTGCCTTCGATTTCAAGGAGGCGCTGAGCTTCGAAGGTGAAACCGGGCCGTACGCGCAGTACGCCGTGGTGCGTGCCACCAACATTTTCCGTAAGGGCGGATTCGATCCTGAGGGTAAAGACACAGCTGGCCGCGTTTCTATGGCCGAGTTTGGCAGATACCTGTCGGGCGAGACCGGAAACGAGATCTGGGAATTGTGGCTGGCGGCCTCCAGGACCTCCTACCTCATCGACCAGTGCATCGCCACCGCCGAACCCGCCTATCTCGCCAAGCACGCGTTCCAACTGGCGCAACTATTCAACACTTTCTACCATCGCCATCCCATCCTTACTGAGGCGGACGAAGGCCGAAAGAAGTTCCTGCTGGCCACGGTAGCCGTCGTTCGCCGCGAACTGATCCGCGCCCTCGCCGTGATGGGAATTACCGTCCCGCCGGTCATGTAGTCCTGTACCGCCGGCTGTAGTGGGGGCGTCCCGCCCCCACTGTCGGAAACCAGGATCGCCTTCAGGTAGCGCGATTCTCTGATTTCATTTTGGGACTTCAGCTAAGAAGGCCAGAGCTCGAAGGAACTTTGGAGCCGCGTCCTGCGTAGCTATGTGCAAACAGCCCAGGGAGGATAGCTAATGGTTTTCCATGACGTACCCGAAAAACTCGAACCGCGGCCAATATCCAGCGCCCGTGGACTGTTGTTCCTGCTCGCACTGACAACCTTCGCGTACATAGCCCAAACCAGTATTGGCAATCCAATTAGCCGGAACACTAACGGTTTGTGCAACGATACAAAGGCAGTCCTGCTGCCACAATTTGCACCGGAACCGAACGAGAATCTCTCAGCGATCCTTAAGGATTACGAACCAGAGCATCTGTGGAGCATCGATCTATCGAGCACCGAGAAACAGCCCCGGCTGTTCGCGAAAGGTAAAGCGCATCTTCTCGGCTCGATTTCTGCGCGCGAAACTAGTTCCGCGACCGAAACGATAGTAAGCAATGTTGCCGATGTTTCTGTGATAGGCGAGTAATTTCTTGTCCAGTCGTCATTACCGCAATCCAAGATTAGAGGCTCGCATGAAAGCGCTGTGGTTCATCGTCCTTCTGCTTCTGACAAATGCCGTGTCGCAGGACAAACCATCAAAACAAACCAACACAGTCATTTTTGATCACGTGAATGTCTTATCTACCGAGACCGGTCATGTCCGGAAGAACGTGAGCGTAGTCATCCGCGACGGCAGGATCAGTCAAATCTTATCCAAGGCGCCTCACGAGGCAGGGGCCCCGACGATCGATGGCAGAGGGAAGTTCCTGATGCCCGGATTTGCGGACATGCACGTCCACATTTTCAGCAAGCGAGAGCTCCCCATGTTTCTCGTAAACGGAATTACGAACGTCCGTAATATGTGGGGATTTCCCTCGCACTTGGAAATGCGGGAAAAGGTAGTCGCAGGAGAATGGGCCGGTCCTGAAATCGCCACTGCAGGACCAATATTGGACGGCGATCCGCCGCAACTGCGTGGAAGCGAAATCGTAAGGACCGCCGAAGAAGCCAACAAGATTGTCGACAAGCAGGCTCGCGAGGGCTACGACTACATCAAGGTATACAACCGTCTAACGCTCGTCGCATACCGTGCGATCCTGAACGCGGCGCGCACCAAGGGCATCAAGGTGATTGGCCACATTCCTGCGGCGGTATCGGTGGAGGAGGCGCTCCGAGATGGCCAGTACTCCATGGAGCACTTGTCGAACTTTCCCCGGTCGATCGCTAAAGGCGAAGCTTCCAGCGCAAACTGGGAAAGCGATCTTGACAGCCGAAAAGTTGAGACAATCGCCAAGCAGGTCGCCGGTGCAAAGACCTGGATCACTCCCACCATTCTCGTAATGGATTTCCAGTACATTTCTCCCGCGGAGGCGAAGGCCGTTATCGAGAACGATGCCGCTGCCCACGTTCCCCCGTTTGTACGCAAGATGTGGCCCGACCTGAAAGACGTCGCAGAGGGCGACAGTACGAAACGTGACTTGGCGCGAGCCAACTTTCGGCGAATGCTGATGCGGCTTCGGGCCCACCATGCTCGTTTTCTGGTTGGAACCGATTCAGGAAATCCTTTCGTAATGTCGGGCTATAGCTACCCTGACGAGCTGGAGCGTCTTGTCGCATCGGGCTTCTCTCCACTCGAAGTGCTACGCGCCGCCACCGTCAACGCGGCTCTGTCGTTGGGTCGTACCGATTTGGGTGAGGTGTCGGTCGGCAAAACCGCCGATCTCGTTCTACTTGGTGAAAACCCATCGAAGGACATTCGCGCCGTCCGCAAAATTGAGGGCGTTATAGTGAAAGGCAGATGGTTGCCCATTGACGATCTCAAGAGAAGTCTGGATGTCACCGATGGAACGCAACCGAAATGAGGCCACGAAGAGTTGAATCTGTCGGCGGGCGGCCCGCCCAAGTGGTTCGCACTACTCCTGAGGGCGGGCCACCCCGGTATGCTTTTGTCGGGGGATTCCTCCCGGCGGCATCGGACGCAAGCACCTTTAGATCCAAAGACCGCGCCATCTCGCCGCAACCAAACCTGGTTACTTCACATCTAATGAGGCAAAAGGGAAGTTAGGGAGGTTTTTTGTGAAGAGAGCTTTGGCTGTTGTCTGCCTGTTGCTTTTGGTGGCAGTGGTGGCGCTGGCTGCGCCTCAGGCCCAGACGACCACCGTCCAGCCCTTTCCCAAGACGCTGATCAACGCCCGTTACGTGTTCGTCACCAGCTACGACGGGGACCAGTTCAATCCCAACCTGCTTCCGGAAGATCGCCAGGCGATTTCCAGCGTGCAGAGCGCGCTCCAGCAGTGGGGGCGCTATGTCGTGGTCTACCGGCCGCAAGATGCCGAGATGATTCTGGTGGTGCAGTCGCGTCCGTCGGAAGATGTGCTGGCCGTGTATGACGCCCAAGGGCTGCGTTCCACTTATCTGTGGCGCGCCATGGGCCATGAAGGATTGCAGAAGGGCGAGACCCCGCTGGTGACGCAGTTGCGGCAGGCCGTGGAGAAGGCGAGCAAGTAAGCAACTTCAACCCGCCACGGATTGACACGGGTTCTCACGGATCAATTTTTTAACTTTTTCCTTCTTTCCTGATCCGTGATGATCCGTGTGAATCCGTGGCTTTAGTTTTCGTTACCCTGCGAAATCCTTCGCAAACTCCACCAGGCTTCGCACCGCGATCCCCGACGGTCCCTTCGCGATCCACGCCTTGTTCTCTTCCATCCAGGCCGTGCCCGCGATGTCGAGATGCAGCCAGGGCGTCTCTTCGGCGAACTCTTTCAGGAACATCGCTGCCGAGATCGCACCACCCCAGCGTCCGCCGGAGTTCACCATATCGGCGATGTTGGAGGAGATGACCTCTTTGTATTCCTCGTCGAGCGGCATGCGCCACATCTTTTCGCCGGCTTTGGCCAGGGCGCGCGTGAAGCGCTCGTACATCTTGTCGTCGTTGGCGAAAACCCCTGCGTTGATATGACCCAGCGCCACCACCACGGCGCCAGTCAGCGTGGCGGCGTCGACTAGGTGGGTGCAGCCAAGCTGCCGCGCGTAGCAAAGGCCGTCGGCCAGCACCAGGCGGCCCTCGGCGTCAGTATTGATGATTTCGATCGACTTGCCCGACATGGCAATCTGCACATCGCCCGGCTTCTGCGCCTTGCCCGAAGGCATGTTTTCCGTGGCGCAGACAATCGCGATCACTTTGACCTTGGGCTTCAGCAGTGCAATGGCGCGCATGGCCCCGATCATGGCCGCGCCGCCGGCCATGTCGTACTTCATCTTTTCCATGCCGTCGGCGGGCTTGATGGAAATCCCGCCGGTGTCAAACGTAATGCCCTTGCCAACCAGCCCCAGCACAGGCTTTTCCGGCGCGCCCGCCGGCTCGTAGCGCATCACGATCAGCGCCGGCGGCTCCTCCGAGCCCTGGGCCACGCTCCAGAAAGCTCCCATCTTCAATTCTTTGATTTTGTCAGCGCCGTACACTTCGCACTTCAGGCCGACCTCTTGCGCCATCTTCTTCGCCCGCTCGCCCAGCATGGTCGGGGTCATGCGGTTCGATGGCTCGTTCACCAGGTCGCGAGTGAAGTTCTGGGATTCACCAATGATGCGGCTCTCGTTCATGCCGGCTTCGAGCTGTGCCTGATCCTCTCGGGCCACCACCGTCAGGGCGTCAATCTTCTGATCCTTGCGGTCGCTCTTGTAATAGTCGGGATCGAAGTTGCCGACGAAGCCGCCCTCCACGATGGCCTTGACCGCGTCTTCCGCAGCCATGCCCCCGGGCGCCAGGAATGCGAAGCTGCGAAGTCCCTTGGATTTCAGGGCACGCACCGCGGCGCCGGCCAGCTTGCGCAACTCGAACCCGGAGAAGTTCTTGGCTTTGCCGCCGCCCAGCAGCAGCAACCGCTTCGCCTTCAGTTTCGCCGGCCGGTGCAGCAGCGTGCACTCAAACATCTTGCCGGTCACTTCGCCATTGGCGATCACTTCCGCCGCGGCTTCGCGCAGCGTGTTGTCGCCGCTCTCGACCGAGACTTCGGTTTTGTCTTTCTCGCCGCGGTCCAGCACCACTACGGCAAGACATTCGGTTTCCACTTCTGCGGGATTGGCAAAAGAGAGGTTGGTTTTCATGGTTGTGTGCTTCCAGTATCGTCGGCGGGCGGGGGATTAGGCAAGAGTTGGCGAACTTGACCTCAGCCGGCTCGCCTGTTTACTTCGCAGCCCGGCTCAGTCAGAGATGGGGGGCGGTGATTTTCAAAAACGGCAAATTCGCGATGAGGTGCGGGCCGAACTGCTGAATAGGAGGTGTCACGCTCCATGTCTACGCGCCCTTGCGTCCCCGTGTCACAGCCTCGCGGGCCTCTTTGTCCGCGGTCCGCCGGCGCTCGGTTTCGCGCTTGTCCCACAGTTGCTTGCCCTTGGCCAAGGCGAGTTCCACTTTTACTTTGCCGTTCTTGAAGTACATCCGCGTGGGGATAAGGGTCAGTCCGCGCTGCTGGGTTTTGCCGATCAGCTTGCGGATCTCCTCTTTGTGCATCAGCAGCTTGCGGGTGCGCAGCGGAGCATGGTTGAAGATGTTGCCATGCTCGTAGGGGCCGATGTGGCAGTTCAGCAGCCACAGTTCGCCGTCCTTGATCAGCCCGTATGCATCTTTCAGATTGGTGCGACCCGCCCGCACCGATTTCACCTCGGTACCCGTTAAGGCAACCCCCGCCTCAAATTTTTCCAGCAAGAAGTAGTTATGTGCAGCGATCCTGTTTACAGCCGCATCTCTTTTTCCCGCCGCCGTGGGATCACGACGGGGATTTTTCTCCGGATTCGGCTTGGTAGGATGTGCGGGCTGGCGGGCCATAATCGTGAATCAGTTATCTCACAGGCGGGAACCAGCGTCGAGCAGCAGGTCGCAGGTTCCAGGTTACAAGACTTGCGCACCGGAAAGCTGGCATCGGAAGCCACCGGCCTGACGCCTGAAGCCCCAAACCCTGCAACCTTTTGGACGGAGTATTAGGACTTGGCAAAAATTGGGACTTATGACTCTATCGGGATTAATACTACCGAGTTTAAATGCTACCACAGCAGTAACTTCGGAACCTCTCGAAGCGATGCTATAATCGCGCCGCGTACGTCTTCTTCGGCGGGAATTGCAAGCCTACTCCCCGGGCCCTGGCCGACCCGCAGCGGAAGACTTTCTGCGAGGGACCATTGATGAAACCTCTAGTTCGCTCGGCGGGTATCCTTTTCCTCCTCCTCGCCATCACCCTGCCTGCCGCCGCCGATAAGGCTAAGTCCTTATACGAGAAGGGGAAAGACGCAGAGGCTCGCCAGGACTACGAGCAAGCTTATGACTACTTCAAGCAGGCTTACGATCTCAAGCCCAGGGACCTGAGATATCGGGCTCCGTTTGAGCGCACCCGATTTCTCGCCGGGGCTTCCCACGTCCACCGCGGCCAACTGCTGCGCGATGCCGGCAAGCTGGACGAGGCCTTGGTGGAGTTTCAGAAGGCGGCCGCCATCGATCCCTCCAGCTTTATCGCCCAGCAGGAAATCAAGCGCACCCAGGACATGATTCAGGCAGCCCAGGCGCCTCCTCAGGCGGTCGTCCCGCCTGCCCCCAGCGAGTTGCAAAAACGCTTGGCCGAGGCAGGAGGTCCGGTTGATCTGGCTCCCCTCTCCAACGTTCCCATCACTCTCAAGCTCACCGAAGACACCAAGATGATCTACGAGACGGTCGGCAAGCTGGCCGCGGTCAACGTGCTGTTTGATCCCGACTACACTTCCCGCCGCATCAAGATCGAACTCAACGGCGTCACTCTGGAAGAAGCCCTGCAGATCATCGCCCTGGAGTCCAAAACTTTTTGGCGCCCGGTCACACCCAACACAATTTTTATCGCTAGCGACACTCCGGCAAAACGCAAAGACCTGGAACAGAGTGTCATCAAGACCTTTTATCTGGCCAATCTTTCCCAGCCCACCGAACTGCAGGACGTGGTCAACGCGCTGCGCCAGATCCTGGAAATTTCCCGCATTCAGCCTTTGGTTTCGCAGGGTGCGCTGGTGGTGCGCGGCACCCCCGACCAGATTGCACTGGCGCAAAAGCTGGTGAGTGACCTCGATAAGGCCAAGCCGGAAGTGATCGTCGAAGTGGCCGTGATGCAAGTTAGTAAAGACAAAATGCACCAGTACGGCTTGAACCCGCCGACCAGTGCCACCGTGGCATTGCAGAACAACCTCCCTACCACCACCGGCACCACCACCACCACCACCACGACTGGCACCTCAGGCACGCCCAACCAGATCAACCTGAACCGCATCGGAAACCTCAATGCCACTGACTTTACCGTGACCATTCCGCCGGCCACTTTGAACGCGTTGTTCAGCGACAGCAGCACCAAGATCATTCAGAATCCCCAGATCCGTTCCGTGGATGGGCAAAAGGCCTCGCTCAAGATCGGCGACCGCATCCCCGTGGCCACCGGCTCCTTCCAGCCCGGCATCGGCGGCGTCGGCATCAACCCCTTGGTCAACACCCAATTCCAGTACCTGGATGTGGGCGTCAACATCGATATCACCCCCCGGGTGCATGCCGGCCGCGAAGTTACTCTGAAAATCTCGCTCGATGTCTCCGCCCAGACCTCCATCGCCAACATCGGCGGCATCAGCCAACCTGTGATCGGCCAGCGCAAGATCGAGCACGAAATCCGCCTCAAGGAAGGCGAAGTCAGCCTGCTCGGCGGCATTTTCGAGAACACCGACACCAAATCCTTGAGCGGCATTCCCGGCCTGGCCCAGATCCCGATTCTGAAGTACCTGTTCTCGCAGACCACCACCGAGCACAAGGAGAACGAAATCGTCTTTGTGCTCATTCCTCACATCGTGCGTGGCCCGGATATCACCGCCATCAATCAGGCAGCCCTGGACGTGGGCACCGCCAGTGCCATCGATCTGCGTCGCGTGAGCCATCCCTCGGCGCCCGCAACCGCTCCCGCCAGCCAGCCTCCCGCTCCGGCCACGCAGCCGCCACCGCCGCCGGCACAACCGAATCCGCAGGCCGCGCCTCCACCGCCCAACCCGGCGACTGCCGCCAGTTTCATTTTCGATCCCGCCAACGTCCGCCAGGCCCCGGGATCCACCTTCGCAATCAACGTCCTGCTCTCGGGTGCGCAAAACGTCTATTCCGTGCCCTTGCAGGTCAGCTACGATCCCAAGGCCCTGCAGGTGGTGAACGTCTCCAACGGAGGCTTCCTCTCCCAGGATGGCCAGGCCGTGGCCCTGGTCCATCGTGACGACGATCAGAGCGGGACGCTGCAGATCACCGCCACCCGGCCGCCCGGTGCCGGCGGAGTTTCCGGTCAGGGCGCGGTCGTGACCTTGACCTTCCTGGCCCGGTCCAGCGGGCAGTCCACTCTGACCATCTCCAAGGGGGGCGCGCGCGATCCCGGGATGCAGGCCCTGCCCGTGGCGGGAGCGGTATCGACCGTCATGATTCAGTGAGCGCGGTTTCAACATGATTGTTCAGCAGAAGATGTTCCTATGAAGCCAGAAGTTGGTATTCAGAAAAACCTGCGGCGCACCCGGTTGCGGGGCTTCACCCTCGTCGAGTTGATCGTCGCCACCGCGATCCTGGCCATCCTGACGGGATTGGCGATTCCCATGGCGCGCATCGCCATCAAGCGCGAAAGAGAACACGAGTTGCGCCACGACCTGTGGGAGATGCGCGACGCCATTGATCGTTTCAAGGATGCCGCCGATCGCGGCGCTTTCCAGATCAAAGTCGGAAGCGAGGGCTATCCCCCCGATCTCGACACCCTGGTGAACGGTGTCGATGTGGCCGGAAAGAAGCTCAGGTTCCTGCGCAAAATCCCCACCGACCCCATGACCGGCAATACCGAATGGGGCCTGCGCTCCATGCAGGATGATCCCACCTCCGACTCCTGGGGCGGGCAAAACGTGTTCGACGTATTTACCAAGGCACAAGGCACGGCGCTGGACGGGACGATGTACAAGGACTGGTAGATGGCAAGACTCCGCAGAAACCACAGCCGTGGCTTTACCCTCATTGAGCTGATGATCGTCATCAGCATGATGCTGATTCTGGTCTCGATCGCCATTCCCGCGTACCGCCAGTCCATCCTTCACGCCAAGGAGGGGGTGTTGCGCCAGAACCTGTTCACCCTGCGTTCGCTGATCTCGCAATACACCCTGGACAAGCAAAAAGCCCCTCAGTCACTCGACGATCTGGTCTCCGCCGGATACATCAAGCAACTCCCCAACGACCCCATGACCGGCAAGCCCGACTGGGAAGCCGTGCAGGAAGACAGCACCATCTATTCCCCCGACCAGCAGGAGACCGGACTCTGGGACGTCAAAAGCTCGTCCAGCCTGATCTCCAGTGACGGCACCGCGTACAACACCTGGTGAGAGTACCCAGTACCTGGTACCCAGTACCCAGAAGTTCGCCGCGCCCTCCGCGGCCGTTCTCCGCGTCCTCTGCGGTTTAAGATTTTTTCGTGGTTCTTTCTGTCGTGCGCTTCCGGGTTTTCCAAGATTTGAACACTTTCCTCCGAAGCACTAACATCTACTCATGCCGGTTGAAACAGACATTACACCGTCAACCTACATTCCCATCCGTGCGCCAAGGGGCAACGCCATCTCCTGCAAAGGCTGGCAGCAGGAAGCGGCCATGCGCATGCTCATGAACAACCTCGACGAAGAGGTAGCCGAGCGGCCGAAGGATCTAGTCGTCTACGGCGGGACCGGCCGCGCCGCGCGCAGTTGGGAGGCCTACCACGCCATCATTGCCTCGCTCAAGAATCTTGAGAACGACGAGACCTTGCTGGTCCAATCCGGCAAGCCGGTAGGCATTTTCAAGACGCACGAATATGCCCCCCGCGTGCTGATCGCGAATTCCAACTTGGTAGGCCACTGGTCGAACTGGGAGAAGTTCAACGAACTGGAGCGCGCCGGCCTCATGATGTACGGCCAGATGACCGCAGGCTCGTGGATATACATCGGCTCCCAAGGAATTGTGCAGGGCACATTCGAGACGTTTTCTGCCGCGGGCGAGAAGCATTTTGCCGGCGATCTGGCGGGAAAGCTGATCGTGAGTGGCGGCATGGGCGGCATGGGTGGAGCCCAGCCCCTGGCCGCGACCATGACCGGCGCGGCTTTCCTGGGAATTGACGTCGACGCCGAGCGCATTAAGAAACGCCTGAAGACCGGCTACTGCGACTTCATGGTCACCACGCTCGACGAGGCGCTGCGCATCCTGAAGAACGCCATCCGCAAGAAAGAAAATGTTTCCGTCGGTCTGGTGGGGAACTGCGCCGACATCATTCCCGAACTCGCCGAACGCGGCGTGGTCCCCGACATCCTGACCGATCAGACTTCCGCCCACGATCCGCTGAACGGCTACGTGCCCAACGGCATGACGCTCGAAGCAGCGCTGGAGCTGCGCCAGCGCGATCCGCAGGCTTATCAGGAGCGGTCGCTCGATGCCATGGCCCAGCACGTCGAAGGCATGCTGCGCCTGCAGAAGATGGGCGCGGTCACCTTCGATTACGGCAACAATATCCGCACCTTCGCCTTCCAGCGTGGCGTGAAGAACGCCTACGACTTCCCGGGATTTGTCCCCGCCTACATCCGCCCGCTGTTCTGTGAAGGCCGAGGCCCGTTCCGCTGGGTGGCGCTTTCGGGCGAGCCCTCGGACATTCACGTCACCGACGACCTGGTGCTGGATCTCTTCCCCGATAACCGCATTCTCCGCCGCTGGATTGACCTGGCTCGCAAGCGCATCAAGTTCCAGGGACTCCCCGCCCGCATCTGCTGGCTCGGCTACGGCGAGCGCGCCCAGTTCGGCCTCGCCATCAACGAACTGGTGAAGAAGGGAAAAATCAAAGCCCCCATCGTGATCGGGCGCGACCACCTGGATTGCGGCTCGGTAGCATCTCCGTTCCGCGAGACCGAGAGCATGAAAGATGGCAGCGACGCAGTCGCCGACTGGCCGATCTTGAACGCTTTGATCAACACTGCCGCCGGCGCCTCTTGGGTGTCAGTTCACAACGGCGGAGGCGTGGGCATCGGCTACTCACTGCACGCCGGACAAGTCACGGTAGCCGACGGCACCGAGATGATGGCCAAACGCATTGAACGCGTCCTTACGGCGGACCCTGGGATGGGTGTGATCCGGCATGTGGATGCGGGGTATGGAGAGGCGGCGGGTTTCGCGGGGAAGCACGGCGTGAAGATTCCTATGCGGTCGTAGGTCGTTTGCCGTTGATCGTTGGTCGGGCCAAGCATGATGGAGGGACGGGCGTCCTCGCCCGTCCAAGGTTAGCTCTCACGAGAGTGCAATCGCAGGTACTCCCCCGGAAGAACAATCGCAACGCCCTCGATCCTCTTGCCCAAATATGGGCCGAAGTGACGAACATCACCCGTTAGCAAGTGAGTGGCTCGAGCTTCAATCGCCGCGAGCAGGATGGGCACATCTTTCTCCGGCAGGGAAATCTCGCGCGGAAGCTCCCGTTGGGCAGCCTCGAACAACTGGACCACTTCTGACAGCTTGCTGAGCCGCATCCGCTGTTGCTCATCCGCCAGGTTGATCCTTGCTTCCTCCAATGCATAGCGCGAGCTGCACAGTGCCACGTTCTTGAGCTTCCAGAGTTGAAGAAGTCCCGCGTCAGGCCGGTAAGCCGCGGAGAACAGAACATTGGCGTCAAGAAACAGCCGATCCATTTAGGCAGGTCGCCGGTGCGGAATCGAGTCTGGGTCAAGGCCGAGCTTGCGGACCGCCCTTCGCGCTTTGCGGTAGTCAGCCTCAGTGGTAGCGGTGGAAAGCAGGAATTCCGCTTTGCGCTCGGGAGTGTATCTCTCCACTGGGACAAGAATCGCAGGGCGAATCAGGATGCCATCGTCCTTCTCCTCAGCGGTTACGATACTGCCTTCTTCGATGCCGAAGCGTTTGCGCAACTTCGCGGGGACAACGATCGCGCCTCGCTTGCCGACTTTTGCTGATTCCATAGCCCTATTTCCGATGTCTGAATGCCTGATTATACAGAATGCCCGATATTCGGGCAACCCAAGAACCGCGCGGGAGGACGACCGCCTGTCGCCCTGACTGCTAAACTGCTCTAGCGTGATCTCATCCGGAAAACCCAATCCGCGGGTGCCGCGCCCCGTGCTCTTGGCCAACATTGGCCAGCTCCTCACCCTGCGCGCTCCTTCCAGCCACCCCGGCCCGCGCCGTGGGCCCGATCTCAAGGAACTCGGCATCCTCGAAGACGCCGCCATCCTTTGCCTCGCCGGAAAAATTGTCTCGGTCGGCAAGACCAAAGACGCCCTCCGCGATCCCTGGCTGAAAAAGAATCGCAAGCAAGTCGTCGAGATCGACTGCGAAGGCCAAGTCGTCCTGCCCGGGTTTGTCGATTCCCACACCCATCCCGCCTTCATCAGTCCGCGCTTGGTGGATTTCGAAAAACGAATCTCAGGCGCCAGCTACGAAGAGATCGCCGAGGCTGGCGGCGGTATTCACTCCAGTGTCGAAGCCGTGCGCAAGGCAGGGAAGAGCTTGCTGGCGGAAAAAGTTCTCGACGCGCTCCGCGAAATGGCGGAGCAGGGCACGACCACAGTCGAGGCTAAGTCAGGGTACGGATTGTCTCTGCATGCGGAGTTGAAATCGCTCGAAGCTATCCGCGACGCGGCCGCCCGCTGGCCAGGAACCGTCGTCAGCACGCTACTGGGCGCACATGTCGTCCCCAGAGAATTCCAGGGCAAGTCCGGCCAGTACGTCAACGAAGTGTGCGAGAAAATGATTCCGCAGGCCGCCAGGCGCAAGCTGGCACAGTTCGTGGACGTGTTTACCGACCGCGGGGCTTTTTCCGCGGAAGACACGGAAAGGATTTTTGAGTGCGCCGCGAAACACGGTTTGGGCGTGCGCGCCCACGTCTGCCAGTTAAGCGAGACGGTGCTGTGGCCGTTGTTGCGCTTTCATCCCGCATCGTTCGACCACATGGACCACGTCAACGAAGACGACATCCCGCAGTTAGCCAAACGGGACACCATCGCCACCCTGGTGCCGGGAGCAAATTATTTTCTGGGTCTCGAGAGATTTCCGCCCGCCCGCAAGCTGATTGATGCCGGCGTCCCCGTCGCCTTGGCCACCGATTACAACCCGGGAAGTTCGCCCACCTCCAGCATGCCCTTTGTGCTCTCGCTGGCCTGCACCCATATGAAGATGTCCCCCGCGGAGGCGATTGCCGCGGCCACCATCAACGGCGCATGCGCGCTCTGCCTGCAGCAGCGCAAGGGATCGATCGAGCCTGGCAAGGACGCCGACCTGGCAGTGTTCGACGCCGAGGACTATCGCGAGATCCCGTACTGGTTCGCCTCCAACCGCTGCGCCTTTACGGTTTTGAATGGGACCATGCTCGCCTCCGCTGGCTCCGGCGAATTGGGTTGAACCCCGACCGCCGCAGTGCCAACCCCTGACCACCACCCAGGCCCGCTGCCTCCTGCCGCCTGACTCCTGCTCTGCGGCGTTGAGCGAATCCGGCCCGGTTGCTATAATCGGGTCTGTTCCAGACGCTCCCAGCGTTGGCTGCCTTGTCTGTCGGCAATCCCGCCACAGTCCTAGCGTGTCGCAATCGACGCGCGCGGTGTCGGCCTCCAAGCTGTGGGCCAGAGCGTGGCCAGGTAGCTCAGGTGGTAGAGCGCAGCCCTGAAAAGGCTGGCGTCGGCGGTTCAACTCCGTCCCTGGCCACCACTTGCATTACATCATCGCCCGTAGGTAGCAGGTTCAGGCTACCCGCAACCTCATAAACGGCACCGAAAGATGTCTGTTTCGGGTTTAGGGTCAGTTGCCCAATGTGGCGCGCCAGAACTGCCTTGAAACTGCTCGCGTCCCCGCGCAATAGCTCCTTGAGTTGCATGACGTTCCGATAAACGAAGTCCCGCACCTCGCTCACCGTCACAGCCAGGTCCGTGGGTTTCTGTGCCTCGATGCATCGGTCAACGTCGGCAATCTGGGCTTCCACAGCGCTCAGCTTCGAAAGCAGTGCCTGGGAATGGCCCGCATCTGCGATTGCATCCGCCAAGCGCTCTGTTTTGGCCTGCAACTGCCGACGCTTGCGGCGAAGGTCATCTAGGCCAGACGCGTGATGCTGAACCTCTGAGAGACGCTTCTGTAGTTCGTCCTGGAAGCGCTGCAACGTGTATTCGATAAACTGAGAGTTTAGGATTCGCTGTTCGAGCGCTGCCAGCAACTGCTCTTCCAGTCGGTCTCGTCGGATCGTTACCGTGTTGCTGCAGACACCGCGGTAACGGTGGCTGGGGCAGCCGTATTTGGCGTAACCGCGCTTTCCTTGCCCGCTGATGATAACGATCCGGGAGCCACATTGCCCGCATCTCAGCAATCCGCTGAATAGGTAGGAGCGTGCGTTCTCCGTACGGCTCATGCCTCCTAGTCGAGGGGCTCCAAACTTCCGGTTTACGTGTTCAATTTGGGCCTGCACGGCATTCCAAAGCTTTTCCGGGACGATACGCCAGTCGGACACCTCCACCCGCTTCCAATCATCCTTCGGGCGTGCCTTGCTGATCTTCCGCCCAGTTTCCGGGTTGCGGATTTTCTCCGTTCGGTTCCACACCTGAACTCCGCGATAGCGCTCGTTCCTCAGCATTTCGCGAACCGACGACGGACACCATGCCTGCATTTCGCGGGTTTTGGGCGGCGATGGAGCGGGCACCCCCTCCTTGTTCAGAGTCTTGGAAATCATCGCCAGACCGAAGCCGTTCGCATACATTTGGAATATTCTGTGAACCACTTGAGACTGCTCCGGGTGGATCTTCAGCATCACGCCGGCAACAGCGGGCCTACCGTACTTTCCTTGCCGGCTTGGGTCTTCGATAGGAACGTTAATGTATCCGTAGCATTTCCCGCCTGGATTCAGACCCTTGAGTACGCGTCCTTCTTGTCCGCGGTGCACCTTGTCCGCGAGACCGACCAGAAACTGCTCGTCCATCATTCCGTGAATAGTCAAGAGTTGACGGGCGGTCTTGTCCAGTGAATCGATGCCCTGGCTTACGAAGGTGACGCCGACACCATGGAACCGGAGGCGCTCCACCATCTTGAGTGCATCCGCCACGTTCCGCGCCAGCCGCGATGTATCGTCTACCAGTATGCGATCGAACGATCGTGGCTTTCGGGCTGCTTCTGTAATCAGCGTATTGAGGGCCTTGCGGGGCGCGAGCGCAGCACCGGAGATCGCAGAATCACTACACACGTACTCGTCGAGAACAACCCAGCCCTCGCCAGAAGCATACTCGCGGCATTTACGGACTTGGTCCTCTACCGACGATTCGCGCTGTAGGTCAGAGGAGTAACGCGCATAGATCGCACATCTCATACCAACCGATCTCCATTATGCGTCTGTTCCCCAAATGCATGGAGTTTTTTTTTGCTTCGAAGAAACTCATCCACCATGACCGGAACGAGCCATTCGTCGATGATGCGCTCTACAGCCTCATCAGGCAAGCACGTGGCAACGACCTGCAGGCTCGCTTGCCCACGCGTCTGACCTGACGGCGATGCGTTCTTCGAATTGGTTTTATCCGTCAACGCCCGCTCTTTTGAGATCGCACTTCAACTGACAACTTAGGCGCGCTGATGTTCTGGAGACGTGCAGCAAGGAAAGTCGGCACTTGCGCAGCGACAAACGAGATGAGGCTGCGTGCTCCGTCCTGCTCGGTTTCGTACTGCTCGGCATCAACTCCCAGAGCATGGTCGCGCCAGTACTCAATCGGCGCTCGCACTAGAATCCAACCACCCTCGCCCTTTGTCCGCTCGAATAGCGCGAGACCGCGTGAAGTCGAAAAGCGACGCGTACCGGGTGGGAGATCGCGCAACGACTCGTCGGTCAAGTACTTGGACAGGTAAGCCGCAACTCGATGCACGTCGGCGTACTCAATCCGTGTGGCCCAGCCCCCACCTAGAGCTTGCCAAGAGGCAGTGATCCAGTGCTTCGGGATATATGAGCCCACCAGCATGTGGAGATGGGGATTGCCGTTGCCCTGAAGCTCTACAACGGCAACGAACGTCAGCGACTTGCCAAGCTTTCGCTGAAGATACACCCGCATCTTGCGCCAAACGCTGTACAGAAAAGCGATCTTTTCCTTGGTACCCCAGCCCGGCTTCAGCTTCTTCGGATCGAGCGTCAGCGTAAGAAAACGCTGGAGGCCGTGCGCTGTGGCGCGTTGCACGATGCGCTTGCGGACCTGGCGAATTTTCTTTGGCCCGCATCGACCGCAGGCGTAACTCTTGCAGCGGAACCGGTGATGAAAGAAGCTTCCTTTCACCGAACCGATCAGCGTGTACTTACCGCAGTTCCATTTCTTCGGGCGTTGCGGCCTACTGTTGCAGTTGTGCTTAGTGTTGTTGAAACACAGATGGGGGTTTCCGGCTGCTGCGCCGCCTCCACCCCCATGCCCCCCAGACGATTTCGCCATTGCGCTGCTTCGTCGCCCGCGCACAAATCCCTGCCGCTCCGCCAAAACCCAACCCCTCCCACTTTTTTGGGTGGAGAGAGACACGGCGGGCAACCCGCCTGTGGGGTTCTTTCTGGAGGGTCCAGCCTCCGGCTTTCGGCCGGCTGTCGTGGCCTTGTAGGTCTACTCCACCACCGGACCGGGAGTGGTCAACCCGGCTGCCCGGATTTCAGAATCGACCGCATGCCGCTGGACCCGTTACGGCTTTGATTTCGGAAAACGCCAGAGGTAAACTTGCACGCAGCCTCCTTCGGCTTACCCGTTAACGCTGGCGACTCCTCCTTTCCTGGATTTTTGTTTCGCGTCTTCCTTGCAACCCCTGACTTGCGACGCGCGGGGAACAACTTCCCTTCCGGCATCCCCAAAAACTCAGCGATGCGTCGCCGGTCCCGTGCTCGCGGTTTCGCATGGCCTCGAATAATGCGCGATACATGCGAGGGATTACGTCCGATTGAGCGGGCGAGCTCGCGCTGCGAGATGCCACGTTTCAATAATTCCGTTTTCAGCGCGATTCGCAGCGTGCTACCGTTGTTGATATGGCAAGATGTTGCCGACATGACACCATTGATAGTTACGAAATCGCATGAGCAAACGCAACGAACATCTGCAGTCCCGAATCCGTCCGGCTGCTGTTACATATGAACAGTCTTTCCTGGGAAGCCTTTTCCGCTGGTTGCTGAGCGGCGCTCACTTTCCCGAGTTGTCGCCCACCTGTTCCACGAAACGGAAGCGCCAGAGCCAGAAACTCCGGGCTTATCGGTTGCTCTTAGGAAGGGTCAGGGAACTCATGGAACGGTTCCCAGATGAGAACGCCCGACTCATGAGCATCTGTGCCATCATTTCTGAAGGTGTCAGGAGACTGACAGAAACTCGGGGTTTGGTGGCGTACGTGAGTCGAGACCGAACGGACGGTTGGTACGTGAAGAAGGGATCACAGCCTGCAATAGCACCTCGGCTGCTTCTTGCGGCATGCATCGCCAAGGCACTCTACCCGAGGAAATCCTCCTATGATCTGGTTGTAGAAGAGCTAAGGAGTAACGGTCTTCACATGCAGAGGAGAGCGGTCGAGATGCAGATCGGGCGTCTCCTGGCTAACCCCGGAAAGTGCCACGTCTACGGCGCTGGTCCCACCCAGAGAGATCCGGTCGTCCTACTGAGACAGGAGTTATTCGATTTCAAAAGCTGGAAGGAAGATCAACGCGTGGATCGGACAAAGATGTCTACTGAGGAATTTGACAGCCAGTACGAGGACTATCTGGGTCGAATCCACCCCACGTCCGAAGAAATGGAGCTCCTCCGCCGCCTTCTCGACAATTTTTGCAAAACACGCAAACCAGTTCACGCTAAGAATGGCCCGGCAGCGACTCTAGAAGGTGGGAACAAGTAAATCTGCAAACGAACTGAAGGCTAATCTAGGCGCGAAAACAGTTGCGACAGGGAAACGTTCAGGCCCTTGGCAATGACGGCGACATTCAAAATAGAAATGTTTCTTTTCCCCCTCTCGACATCTGCTAGGAAGCTCCGATCAATTCCCACGCGCTCCGCCATCTCCGCCTGAGTCCACTGGCGTTTTTTCCGCAGTTTCCTGATTCGGTCTCCCAGGCGAATGAGCAGTTCCTCGGGCATGTGCCCGCATCATCGTCTGTTGCCCCTCTCCGACAAATCTGATTTAAGCAACAATTGTGGTAGGATCAGGGACGCTTTCTTGCGGTTCCCGCTGCCAGGTTCTAAAAAGGGGGAAAAACCAATGAAAATGAGAATAGGGTCGCTGCTCGTTGTCGGTGTCGCCGTTGCGATTTGCGTAGTGTTCATGCTTTCGGTGCGGAATGCCAGTGTGGAGGCTGCCAACGACTCAGTGGCGGCTCAATCGCAGCAGGCCGTTGGACTCAAGCTGTTTCAAACGTCCATAAACACACAGAATGACCTTCTGCCTCTGATCAGTAACGTCTTCGAGCAAGCTTTTCTTCCGACAGCCGTTCATTGCCCAATGATCGCGACGAACGGATGCACATTGAGGATCGATGTCTCCTGCGTATTTGAGGATACGGGATATCCGCCCTCCGAAACCATCAACGTATCGGTCACCGGAGCTAGTTTGCCGCCTGTCGATCCAGATGCATCCGTCAGCGTTGACGGCGTGCCGCAGATCAACTTTGACGCTCGGAGCTTTCAGTGGGTGCAGAGAAGCGTTCCAGCTGGAGCCACGGCGACCGTCAGTGTGCAAGTCGAAGGAAATGGGTCCGCCTTCGACCGCACGGAGACAATCGACGTGTTCAGGAACTGAGCAGTGGTCGGGCGCTCTCCACTTCAGTGCTGCTGCGGGGGAAGCTCCTTGCAAGGCTTCTAGCGCGGGAGAGGGACGACGCCGGGCTTTCGGGAGTCGAGACAGACTCGCCTTTGAGGGA
This sequence comes from Terriglobia bacterium, assembly GCA_041485425.1. Taxonomy (GTDB): domain Bacteria; phylum Acidobacteriota; class Terriglobia; order Terriglobales; family Acidobacteriaceae; genus JAIQET01. The sequence goes on from JBGPJK010000053.1 coordinate 18,678, forward strand.
AGCGGCTTTCACGGCAGACCGTAAGGTGACAGTAGAATCTATTCAAGAATTGAATTGAAGAACCAAAGGCCACAGAGGAGCCAACCTGACGTGTTCTGCACCAAGTGTGGTACTGAGCTACCAGATGATTCACAGCGGTCGCTCAGAAGTTTGTCGAGAACCTCCCGGCCCGTGGTGCAGCAGTTCTACGCCGACAAGGAACGCTCCTTCCAGCGAACCTTGATCGCGCACGAAGCCGTCCGGCGCACGGGCGGCACACATTCCCACTGCAGTTGCAGCAATTCTGCCGGAAGTGTGGACGGGCACTTATGAGCGTCCCAAGTGCCACATCCCCCGGCGCAGCGGTGGTGCTGGCACCGGCCAAGCCTAAAGCCTGTTCTGCGCCCATTCTTCGCCGTCCTCGTAGTGTTGGCTGTTTTCTTGTTGGTCGTGTTGTTCCTAGATCAAAAGGGCATGAAGTCTAGCAGCCACGCGAGCCCAGGTCAGCACCCGGTTGCGGCTCTCCATAGTGCCCATCCCGTCTCACCCGTGACAGGGGCACTCTCATTGAAGTATGTGAAGTGATCGCGATTTGGTCCGAAAGATTCTAAACTGCGGTTCCCTCTAGCGAAAGGAAGAGGTTTGAATTTGCCAAAGGGAAAACCAGTTCATGATGAACAATTTCCTTGTGCAGTCCATCTGAGCCGTCCGTGCGGTAGTGTCTGAAATGTGCGTTGA
>JBGPJK010000054.1:0-19382 GCA_041485425.1 Terriglobia bacterium
ACCATGCTGGGGATGGCTTGGGGCATTGCCACGGTGGTTATCCTGCTGGCCTTTGGCTCGGGATTCGAGCGTGCCATCAATCTTATTTTCAGCTCCTGGGGAACCGACGTGATCGGGGCCTTCCCGGGCCGCACGTCTTTGCAAGCCGGCGGTTCCAAGGCGGGGAGCGAGGTCCGGCTGAAACTGGCGGATGTCGACTACGTGCGCAACGAAGTGCCCATGATCAAGGGCGTCACCCCGATCTTCGACCGGCAGAATGGCGTGACCATCCAGCACGACACGCGCACTTTCACCAATCTTTTTCTCACCGGGGTGTATCCGGTGTACGAGCGCATTCGTGGCTTCGACGTGGCAACCGGCCGCGGCCTGAGCGAGGAGGACCAACTTGAGCGCGCCCGGGTGGCGGTGATCGGCGACGAAGCCAAACGGAGGCTGTTCTCCGGAGAGCAGGCTCTAGGACAGAGCATCCGCATTAACGGGTTGACCTTCGAGGTGGTGGGCCTGTACCAGCATAAGGTGCAGGGCGGCGACAACAACGACAACAGCATGGTCGTCATCCCCTTCAGCACCATGGGTGATCTCTACGACACCCAGTACATCACCGGCATCTTCATGGATTATGAGGGCGAGGATCACAAGCAGCTGGCGCGGGTGGTGCGTTCGGTTCTGGCCGGACACCACAACTTCCGCCCCGACGATCACCGCGCCGTGTTCATCGCCGACTTCAAGGAAGACTTCGACCAGTTCCAGATCGTGACCGTCGCGCTGAAGGTGCTGCTTGCCTTCATCGGAGCGTTGACGCTGGGGATCGGCGGCATCGGCCTGATGAACATCATGCTGGTGTCGGTGCAGCAGCGGACCCGGGAAATCGGCGTGGAGAAGGCGCTGGGCGCGCACAAGGGGCACATCCTTTTCCAGTTTCTCGCCGAAGCGCTGGCCATCACCTTCAGCGGAGGGTTGGCGGGGATCGCGATCGCCTACCTTATTTCCTGGGGCGTGGGGGCTCTGCCCCTGATGAGCGCCTTCGGCGACAACCTCGAGGCCGGCGACATCCATCTCCACATCAATGCAAGCAGCCTCATTGTGGCGACGGCTATCCTCAGCCTGGTGGGGGTCATCAGCGGCATGCTGCCCGCCGTCCGAGCCGCGCGACTGGACCCGATCGAGAGCCTGCGCTATGAATGAACAGCGACTGGATCACCCTGGCAGCCAACCACGTGGGACGTCCAGGTATGATGGGTTCAATTCCGCGACCGAGGGGCAGCCCAACAATCTGAGGGTACGCTCGACGTCCTCACGCAGGATTTCGAGAGCACGGGAGACACCCGCCTCTCCGGCGGCGGCAAGGCCGTAGGCGTAAGCACGTCCTACCAGGACCGCGCGGGCCCCCAGACAGATTGCCTTGACGATGTCGGTACCGCGGCGGACTCCCCCGTCCATCAGCACCTCCACCTGATGGTTCACGGCGGCGACGACTTCAGGGAGCGCGCAGAGGGTAGCGGGAAGGTAGTCAAGTTGGCGCCCACCGTGATTGGAGACCACCACGGCGGCGGCACCTTCATCGATCGCCCGCCGGGCATCGTCGCCGGTGAGTACGCCTTTCGCGACGATAGGGCCGGGCCAGGCCTGGCGCAGCCACTTGAAATCGTCCCAGGTCACGACGGTGTGGGACAAAGCCGCGGTGACATCAACCAGCGGCATGGGGCCCTGGCCAGGAAGAACAACATTCTCCAGCTTGGGTAGGCCCCCATCGAGCAGAAAAGCGGCGAGCCATCCGGGATGCACGAACAGTTGCGGGAGAAAAGGGATCTTGGCAAACATGGAGCCACTCAGGAGTTCCTTCATGCCATTGCGGGGGTCCCGCTCGCGCATTCCTGCAACGGGTGTATCGATGGTGACGACCAGGGCGGAGCAGCCAGCCTCCCGAGCACGTAGAATCGCAGCTTCGGCGACCTTGCGGCCGCCGAGCAAATAGAGCTGGTACCACACCGGCCCGGCCGAAGCCGCCTTGACTTCCTCAACTCTGTAACAGGAAATGGTGGAGAGAATGTAGCCCGTACCCGCCGCGCCGGCGGCGCGGGCGGCCGCAGCTTCGCCGCCGGGGTGCATCAGGCGACTGTAGCCAACAGGAGCGAGCAGCGCGGGAAAAGCCAGGTCAATCCCCAGCACTCGTGTACGCAGTTCGCATTCGGGTATGGCCACCGCATGATGTGGGCGGAACGTGACCGCGTCGAAAGCCCGGCGGTTTTCTTGCAGCGTGACTTCGCCTTCGGCGCCGCCGTCGAGGTAGTCGAAGACCACTTTGGGCACACGACGGTAGGCCAGGCGGCGCAGGTCTTCGATATTGATGACCCTTGAAGAGGCCAACACGCGCGTCGCTTTGGTCCTGGGTTTTTCTAACATTCGCAGTCAGTGAGCAGCCAACGTTGCGGACTCGATAGGACTTTACCAGCGGGTTGCGGCGCCCGTCCATTGGTGGTTCATGAATTTCCCGGCCGACTCCTTCCTCCGCTCTTAGAAACCCGCTACACTGAAGAGCCTATGTCCATTCCAACACAGCCTAATATCAAGCTGGTGAACGGCCCCGACTATCGCGAAGGCTACGCCAACAGTGTGCAGGTGCGGGTAAATGTGTGGGATTTCTTTCTGGTTTTCGGGACCTTGCAACAACAGAGCGAGACCCAGGTGGAGATCAAGAACTTCCAGGGAGTCTACCTGAGTCCGCAGCAGGCCAAAGCGCTGATAACGGTGCTGCAGCAGAACCTGGTCAGTTATGAAAGCGCGTTCGGCGAGATCAAGCTCGATCCGCGAATGATGGCCCCGGGGCAAGTGCACTAGGAGCGGAGGCCGGGCGTCCTCGCGCGGCAGGGTGACAGGATCCATGCGGTATTTGCGGCAGCCCGAATGACTGTGCGACAAGAGTCGCTGAGAACGCATCCCGCGTATGTCTTCACGCTGCTCCTGCTGGCAGTGTTCGTGCTTCATATTCCGCTGTTGGGCTTGCCCTATTTCTGGGATGAAGCCGGATACTACGTGCCGGCGGCGCGCGATCTGCTGCTCAGCGGAAGTGTAATCCCGTACTCCACTGCTTCGAATGCCCATCCTCCGCTGGTGATGGCCTGCCTGGCCTTGTGCTGGAAGCTCGCTGGTTATGCGGCGGTCGTCACCCGTACGGCAATGCTCGTCATCGCGGCATTCTCGCTGACGGGCGTGTTCCGGTTGGCACAGCGGGTGGCGAACACGGAAGTGGCAGTGGCGTCGACGATCTGCACCGGGCTGTATCCGGTTTTCTTCGTGCAGAGTTCGCTCGCACATGTGGACCTGGCCGCGGCGGGGCTGACGTTCTGGGCACTGGGCAGTTATGTCGAAGGGAGGCATAGGGCAACCGCATTCTGGTTTTCGCTGGCAGTGCTGGCCAAAGAAACAGCTGTGCTGGCGCCACTGGCTCTGTTGGGCTGGGAGTTGCTGTGCCCACGGTTGCATGCTGAGGAGCGCGCCGAATTGTTCCGCGCGTCTCCGCGACGGAGTTGGAAGTCTGCTGTGCTCCTGGTTCCACTCCTTCCCTTAGGCTTGTGGTACGGGTATCACTACTGGCAGACCGGGTTCGTGTTCGGCAATCCGGAATTCTTTCGCTACAACGTGCAGGCGACACTGCATCCCTTGCGGGTAGTGCTGGCGGCGCTGATGCGGGTGTGGCAGACGCTCGGCTATTTCAACCTGTATCTGCTGACGCTGGCGACTGTGTTTGCGATGTGGCGGCCACCGCTCGACGACGAGGGCGGAGAACGGCGCAGGATCGCGCTCGGCGTGCAGTTTGCGTTTTTGGCGGTGATGGTGAGCTATCTGATGTTTATGGCGGTCGTGGGGGGAGCGGTGCTGGCTCGTTACATGCTCCCGGTGGTCCCTCTGGTCATCATCATCTGTGTTTCAACCTTGCGCCGGCGGGTGCAGGTGTGGCGTGGGGTAGTGGCGATCGTCGCGCTGGCATTCGTGGTGGGACTGTTTGTGAATCCTCCGTATGGATTTTCGCTTGAGGACAACCTGGCGTACCGCGACTACATCCTGCTGCACCAGCATGCCGAGCACTTCGTGGAAGCGCGCTATCCCATGGCGCGGGTTTTGACGGCATGGCCGGCAAGCGACGAACTCACGCGGCCGTATCTGGGCTATGTCACGCGGCCGATGCGCGTGATGCGTATCGATGACTTTACGGTGGAGCAGCTTGTGGCCACGGCCGACGTCCGCTCGCAGTTCGATGTGGCGCTGGTGTTCTCGACCAAGTACGAGCCGCCGCATCCGCTGCTCGAGGGTTGGCATACCTGGCTGGAGTGGAAGACGCGCTTCTTCGGTTATCACCGCGACGTGCCGCCCGCAGCGGCAGCGCAAATTCTGGGAGGACAATTGGTGTACACAGAAAGACGCGATGCGCAGTGGGTGGGAGTGATCGAGATGCAGCAGGTGATGGAGGCGCGCAGTTCGGTGCCCAAGTAGTGTCTCGCGTTTCGGTGGCGGTGGGGGCGGCACGCTCCTACGACAGCCGGCAAGATGCCGGCGCTACACTCCCATCAAGTGGCAAGAATGGGTCTTTACCACCAGCCACACTTCGCGCCCGGGCTGAAGGTGCAGGGAATCGCGGGCGGCCAGCGTGAGGTGGACTGCCATTTCGACGCCACAATCCACTTTCGCCACCACAATCATGTCGCGCTGGGCGAGTGAAACGACTTTGCCGGGGATGACATTGCGAGCGCTCAGTCCACTGGGGTAGACCGTGGCCAGCAAGATGTCGCCGGCGCGAATCCCGACCCGCAAGGTCGAGCCCACATCGGCCCGCACCAGCGGAGTCTCCAGTTGCAAACTGCTGCCGGCGATGCGGCAGGTCATGGTGCCGCGATCCTGGTGTGCGGCGACAACCGTGGCGTCGAGAATGTTTTCGAAGCCTGCCAATTGCGCGACAGTCTCCTGCCGGGGCGCCGACATTACTTCGTGCGGCGTGCCCTGAGCCACGATGCTTCCGCTCTCCAGGACAAGGACCCGCTCGCCCAGGGCGAAAACCTCTTCGCGGCTGTGGGTTACATAAAGGATTGGGATGCGATGGGCCTGGTTCCAGGCGCGCAGGTCATCCACAATCTTTGATTTGGTTGCGGCGTCCAGCGCGGCGAGAGGCTCATCGAGCAACAGCAGGCAAGGATCGGTGACCAGGGCGCGGGCCAAGGCGACGCGCTGACGCTCCCCTCCGGAAATTTCGCCGGGCCGGCGGGCGCGCAGGTGGGGGATGCGGAAGGATTCAAGGATCGTCTCGGTGCGCCGGCGGCGTTCGCTTGTGCTAAAGGCGGTGAGTCCGTACTGCACATTCTTTTCCACAGTGAGATGCGGAAACAAAGCGAGGTCCTGGAAGACGTAGCCTACCCTGCGGCGTTGGACGGGGAGATCGGTCCCCTGCGCGGTGTTGAGGAAGATGCAAGATCCCACCACAATCCGGCCAGAGTCAGGTGTTGAGAGGCCAGCGATGCAGTCGAGCAGCGTGGTCTTCCCTGCCCCGGATGGACCAAACACAATGGCGATGCCCGGTGGCACGGCGAATGACGTGTCAAGTTGGAAATCGCGGTCGCGATTGGCAAAACGCTTGCGTATTTCGACCGCAAGGGTGCTGGCACCCGGGTCGGGCGCAGCGCCATTCTTGAGGCTGGCCGCGCGGTTTTGATTGAGAGGCGGTTCCATAGATGGCAAAATTCCGCGACGGTAAAACAGGCTGCCAAGAACGGTACGGAGGCGAAAAGCCCACCTCAGGGGCTAAAGCCAAGAAAGTTAGATGGCCCGGTTGGCACGACTGAACAGGCTGCGGAAAAACTCTTTTCCGCACCCAACAGCGAACCTCAGCAAGTTGCGGCGTGCCTGAAGGCGCGCCCTTTCAAATCGGCGACTGAATCCCGAGTTTTTCCGCAGCCTGTAAAGTCGTGCCCTTCCCAAAACCGCGCGGAAGTGGAGGATAGCTGGAACGCTATTTCCACGGCCATACCGCCCACACTCTCCGGTTTAGCGCGTACACCAGCGAAAGCACCACAAAGGAAATCGCCAGCAGTACCAGCGCAGTCTGGCTGGCGGCGGCATAGTTGAACGCCTGCACCTGGTCGTAGATGTCGATGGAAACGGTGCGCGTGACGCCGGGAATGTTTCCGCCCACCATCAGCACCACGCCGAACTCCCCCATGGTGTGAGCAAAGCTGAGCGCAATCCCGGTCACCAGCCCGGACAACGACAAGGGCAGAATCACACGAAAGAAAGTTCGCAACCTGGAGGCGCCCAAGGTGGACGAGGCGGCGATCAGTTTGCGGTCCACGGCATCAAACGACGCCGCAAAGGGCTGCACCGCGAAGGGCAGGCTGTAGAGTACCGAGCCGATTGCCAATCCTTCAAAAGTGAATGCGAGGGTGTGCCCGGTAAGGGTTTGCCACCAGCGGCCGAGCGGACTGCGGGAACCGAGCGCCACCAGAACATAAAATCCCAGCACCGTGGGAGGCAGAACGATGGGCAGGGCGACGACGGCTTCGGCGAGAAATTTCCAGCGCCAGTGCGAGTAGGTGATCCAGTAGGCGATGGGCAATCCGATCACCACGAGCACCGCTGCCACGAGCACCGCCAGGCGAATGGTCAGCCAGAAGGCCTGCCAATCCATCATGATTTTTCCTCGAGCCGCGGCAAACGGTAGCAACCGGGCCCCGGGCCTGCTTCTGCCGTTTTCCGATGATCCGCCAAGACTTTGCTCATGATGCCTTTACGCTTTCGCAGCGAGTCCACGTAAACTTTTGTAAAGATTGGGCAAACTCCGCATCCATGCGGCAAAATATACCATCCATAGTAATAGGTGGGATCGGGGATTGGGTTCTGCCGGGGGCGAATGTTTTGTGAGCCACCTCACAGCCTGATGCCGGCATTCGTTAGTAGGCTTGCAAGATAAGTTCATTGGGCACGAGATCCGGGATCGCTCATTAATATAGAGGAATCTTACGTGAAACTGCTAAGACGCCATTGGTTGATTGCGGGGTTGGTGGTGGTGGCCATCGGCGTATTCGCCGCCTTCCAGTTCAAGGGCACGGACAAACCGCAATATTTCACCGTCAAGGTGGATCGCGGAGACATCCACGAGGTGGTGGAGGCCACGGGCACCATCAATGCCGTGACCACGGTACAGGTGGGCTCGCAAGTGTCGGGCACCATCTCCCATCTTTACGCGGACTTCAACTCGCGGGTGAAGAAGGGAGAGGTGATCGCGCAGATCGATCCTCCGCTGTTCGAAGGCACGCTGCTGCAAACCAAGGCCGACTTGGCCAATGCGCGGGCGAACCTGATCGCGGCCCAAGCCAACCTGGAGAAGGCCAGAGCCACGGCCATCCAGACGCGCGCGGATTATGCGCGAACCGCGGGCCTGGCCAAAGAAGGCGTGATGAGCCAGCAGCAACTGGATCTGGCGAAGGCCAATGCCGACACGGCAGACGCGTCGGTTTCCGCTTCCCAGGCTGGGGTGACGCAGGCAGCCGCCCAGGTGCAGCAGAAAGAGGCGGCGGTCAAGGTAGCGCAGACCAATCTCGACTACACCACCATCCACGCACCGATTGACGGCACCGTGATCGCGCGCAACGTGGATGTGGGCCAGACGGTGGCCGCTTCGCTGCAGGCACCGACCCTGTTCACCATCGCCCAAGACCTGACCAAGATGCAGGTTTACGCCAGCACCGACGAATCCGATGTGGGCATGATTCGTACCGGACAGGTGGTGATTTTCAAGGTGGATGCGTATCCCAAAGACACCTTTAGCGGGCAGGTTTCGCAGGTGCGCATGAACGCCACCACGGTGCAGAACGTGGTCACGTACAACACGATCATTGATTTCGACAATCCCGAGATGAAGCTGTTCCCCGGAATGACAGCGTACATCACGATCCCGGTGGCCAACGCGAAGGGTGCGCAGCGTGTACCCAATGGGGCACTGCGGTACAAGCCGGACATGACGGCGGACGAGGTTCGTGCGCTGTACAAGAAGTACGGTTTGATTTCGGGCGACCAGACCCAAGCCGCAAGCCATGAGGGGCCGAGCGCCGGAGGGGCGTCGGGCAAGCAGTACCGGGCACAAGCCGGGGGAGCGCAGGGCGGCGGCGGAGATAGCGGGCAGCAGCGAACCCCACGCGTGGATGTAGCGGTCCTTTGGAAGTTGCATCCCGACAAGACGCTGGAGCCGGTGAGGATCCGCACGGGCATCACCGACCATACGGTCACCGAGGTGGCGCAGGTACTGAAGGGGCAACTGAACGATGGGGATGAGCTGGTAACCGGAGCGATGACGGCAACCTCGGGCACGCGTCCGCCGAGTATGGGCGGGACGACACCGCGGCGGTAACGGCCGGAGTTAACCACAGAGGACAGGGAGAGCACGGAGGAGAGACGCAGCAAGCTGCGTCTCTACAGAAAAAGAGAAGTGGCCACGATTTCACAAGCCGCAACCAGAGAGACTACAGCCGGCGATCATCGGGAACTCATCCGGGTGGAGGATGTCCACAAGTATTACGAACTGGGCGAGACTCGGGTGCATGCTTTGCGCGGGGTCAGCGTGAGCATCGAGCGCGGCGAATTCGTGGCCATCATGGGCGCCAGCGGCAGCGGCAAATCCACCTTCATGAACATTATGGGTTGCCTGGACAAGGCCAGCGGCGGGCGCTATCTGCTGGAGGGCATCGAGGTCTCGCAGCTCAGCAAGAAAGAGCTGGCGGCGATTCGCAACCGCAAAATCGGGTTCGTATTTCAGGGGTTCAACCTGCTCTCGCGGACCACGGCGCAGGAAAACGTTGAACTGCCTACGTTGTATGCGCAGATCAGCAAAGAGGAGGGGCAGAAACGAGCGCTGCACGCATTGGAACTGGTGGGACTCGGCGACCGCATGCTGCACTTCCCTTCCCAGCTTTCTGGAGGCCAGCAGCAGCGGGTGGCCATTGCGCGGGCGCTGGTCAACCGGCCGTCGATCCTGTTAGCGGATGAGCCCACCGGCAACCTGGACAGCCGCACCTCGGTGGAGATCATGGAAGTGTTTCAGAAGCTGAACGACGGCGGACTGACGGTGGTGCTGGTCACACATGAGCCCGATGTGTCCCAGTTTGCCAAGCGCAGCATCCAGTTTCGCGATGGCAAGATCAAGCGCGATGAGCCGATCGTGAACCGGCCGCGGGCTGCCGAGGTGTTGAAGAACTTGCCGACGCTGGAGGATTAAAGGCCTTACCGCAGAGAAGATCGTGTAGGAATGAATTATGGATTTACTGGCAATCATCCGGATCGCGATGCGGGCGCTGGCGCGCAACAAGATGCGTTCCAGCCTTACCATGCTGGGGATCATCATCGGCGTGGGGGCGGTCATTGCCATGGTGAGCGTGGGCCAAGGCGCGCAGCAGCAGGCGCAGCAGCAGATCGCGGCGATGGGCTCCAACCTGCTGTTCGTGGGCGCGGGCACGGTGACGCGCGGCGGCATGCGCATGGGCTGGGGCGCGACGAAGACACTGATTTACGACGACATGTCGGCGATTCTGCGCGAGTGCCCGGCGGTGCAGGCCGCGGCGCCGGGTAGCCAGACCGCGGCCCAGGTAGTGTTTGGGAACGATAACTGGGCCACGCAACTCAACGGCACGGAACCGCAGTATTTCGACATTCGCAGTTGGCCGCTGGCCGAAGGATCGTCGTTCACGCAAGATGATGTAAGCATGGCGGCCAATGTTGCGGTGATTGGCGAGACCGTCCGCAAGAACCTGTTCGGCGCGACTGACCCGATCGGGCAGACCATCCGCATCAACAACCTGCCCTTCCGGGTGGTGGGGGTGCTGACCGCCAAGGGAACCTCGGCTGCCATGGGCAACGATCAGGACGACACCATTGTGGTGCCTATCACCACCCTGCAGAAGAAAATCACCGGACAAGACTGGTTGCGATGGATCATGGTATCGGCGATTTCGCGCCAGGCCAGTTACACGGCGCAGCAGCAGATCACGGCTTTGCTGCGCGACCGGCACCGTATTCGTTCGGGTTCGGATGATGACTTCATGGTGCGCAACCTGGCGGACATGGCCGACCTGGCGGACCAGCAGGCGCAGCTGTTCACGGTGCTGCTGGCATCGATCGCCAGCATTTCGCTGATCGTCGGCGGCATCGGCATCATGAATATCATGCTGGTCTCGGTGACGGAACGGACGCGCGAGATCGGCATCCGCATGGCCATTGGCGCGACCGAAGGCGACGTGCAGCAACAATTCCTGGTGGAAGCCATTGTGCTGAGCCTGGCAGGCGGTGCGGTGGGAATCATGGTTGGCACGGGCGCTTCCTACCTGATCACGCAGACCCTGGGCTGGCCGGTGCTGGTTTCACCCACGGCAATTGTCGCGGCAGTGATCTTCTCGATGGCTGTGGGAATTTTTTTCGGCTTCTATCCCGCCCGCAAAGCAGCCCGGCTGGATCCGATCGAGGCGCTGCGGTACGAGTAGTTCAGGCATCCGCTCGCAGCCCATATGACGCCGTGGTAACCAATTCGGAACATGTCCGGGTGGACATGGACCCCACCTCACCATTTTGCGTTGACAACAAGGTTCCCACCTCCAGATACTGTAAGACATTGGCTGCTCTCCCGCGTTCCCATGCGGATATACTTATGAGAATTTGTGTGAGCAGTCATTCTCTTCGTTGTTCTCGCCTCCTCCTCTTCCTGACATTCCTCAGCGCGCTGGCTTTCGGGCAGGGCGCGAAGATGCGCTCCGAATACGACCCCATCGCGGACGAGGATCGCGACCAGCCCGAAGCGCGTGAGCAGTGGTTCATGCGCGGGCGCACCATTCCGGGAGAGTCGGCGGCCGCGCTGCGTTACCGTGCTCACCTGCAGAAGATGCAGACAAGGGCGGCGCGCCTGGCGGCGGCGCAAAAGGCCGGGCTGACCTCTGGAGCCTCTTCCGGTTGGAGTGCGTTGGGGCCGGCACCGCTGGCGTCCGACGCCAGCGGATTCGGACAGCAGGATTACAACTGGGTATCCGGGCGGGCTACGGCGGTGGCGGTGGATCCCGCCGATAGCACCGGAAACACGGTCTATGTCGGCGGCGCGTACGGCGGAGTCTGGAAGTCCACCAACGCGGGGCCGCTCAGCCTGAGTCCGTCCAGCGTGACCTGGACTCCGGTCATTGATAACCAAGCTACCTTGGCGGTGGGTTCGATCGCCATTCAGCCAGGGAACAGCAATCCCGCGAACAGCGTAGTTTTGGCCGGCACGGGCGAGACGAACAGCTCGGCGGACTCCTACTATGGCCTGGGGATTTTGCGTTCGACCGATGCGGGCCAAACCTGGATGCTGGTTTCCCAGTCTTCCGATATTCCCGCCAAGTCTTTTGCAGGTCTCGGCTTCAGCAAGATTGCATTCAGCACAAGCAATCCCAACCTGGCCGTGGCGGCGGCTGCAGCCGCGTCCCAAGGCATCAATGAAAACCTTGAGCAGTCCAGCTTAAACCGTGGACTTTATTATTCCACCAACGGCGGTGTGAGCTGGACCTATGCCACCGTGAAGGACGGAAGCACAGTCACCGCGCCGGGCTCGGCCACTGCCGTGGTGTTTAATCCCAATGCTGGCAGCGGAACCTTCTTTGCGGCCGCGCGCTTCCACGGCATCTATTCCTCAACCGACGGAATCAACTGGACCCGCCTGGCCACCCAACCAGGCCCCGGGCTGACCACGGGGGCTTGTCCTGCGGCTACGTCGCAGAACTGCCCAATTTACCGCGGCGAGTTCGCCGTGGTACCCGGACGCAACGAGATGTACGTGTGGTACGTGGACGCGAGCCAAACCGACAAGGGCATCTGGAAAAGCACCAACGGCGGCTCTTCCTGGACACAGGTCACTGACACCGGTATCACGAACTGCGGCGATTCGTTTGGTTGCGGAACCTTGCAGGGCGTCTACAACCTGGAACTGGCGGCTGTACCCAACGGCGCCAGCAGCACTGACCTTTATGCGGGGGCAATCAATCTCTACAAGTGCACCATCACGACGGGTTCACCGACGTGCAGCGGATCGGGATCGAACACCTTCGTCAACCTGACCCATGTCTACGGTTGCAGTGCCATCGCCAAGGTTCACCCCGACCAGCACGATGTGGATTTCATGGTTGCCAATGGCAAAGACATCATGTACTTCGCCAACGACGGCGGCATCTACCGGGCGCTCGATGGTTACACCGATTTGACTACGGGCACGTGCGGGCTGAGCAACCAGTTCGACAGTTTGAACCAGACGCTGGGCTCGATGACCCAGTTTGTTTCCTTCTCGCAGTCTCCGAGCGATCTCAACACCATTCTTGGCGGTACACAGGACAACGGCTCGCCGGCGACGGCTTCGTCCCAGAGCAGCAGCAGTTGGCTCAATGTGAATGCGGGCGATGGCGGGTATAACGAAATCAATCCGAACAGCACCAACGAATGGTTTACCGCCAACACGGATGTGACCATTCAGCGATGCACCTCGGGAATCGCCTGTCATACCCAGGACTTTCCGATCGTGGTTCAATCTACCAACGTGGGCGGTGATCATGGCGCCTTCTACACACCTTACATTCTTGATCCGCAGGTCATCGCGAGCGAGCTGATCGTGGGCACGTGCCGGGTCTGGCGCGGACCCGGGAGCGGCGGCAACCTTACGCAACTAAGCGTGAATTTTGAAACCGGCTCACCCACGGCGGGCTGTACCGGCGGCGAAGTGAATCTGGTGCGATCGCTGGCTGCGGGTGGCCCCAAGGACGGCAACGGCTTTTCCAAGGTGGCTTATGCCGGGACAGATGGATCTGGCCCGACGGTGACCACAGGCGGCCACATCTGGGTAAGCATCAATGCCAGCGGCGGCACCAACACCTGGTTCGACCGCACCGGTTCGATCAACCCCAGCCACTTTCCTGTGTCCGGCGTCGCGATCGACACGTCCGACGCGACTGGCCAAACCGCCTATGTGACCATCATGGGATTCCATGTCTCGCACGTGTGGAAGACCAGCAATGCCGGCCAGACGTGGACCGACTTCACGGGCACGGGGCTCCCCGATTCGCCAGCAAACGCGGTTGTGGTGGATCCCGGCCTAAGTCCGACCACCGGAATGGTGTATGTGGCCACCGATGTGGGTGTGTTTTCCAGCAGCACCGCCAGTCCGAATTGGACGGAAGTGGGACCCGCGCCGAGCAGCGGGCAGGGCGGGTACCTTCCCAATGTATCGGTCACGGCGCTGCGCATTTTCAATTCGGGGGCAACGAAAAGGCTGCGTGCTTCGACTTATGGCCGGGGCGTGTGGGAATTCAACCTGGTCACGACTCCGGACTTCCAGATTGGGTTCACCACTTCGACGCAGACCATCTTCCCCACCCAAAGTGCCATCTATAACGGCACACTCACTGCTTTGAACGGGTACACCGACCAGGTCGCGCTGAGTTGTACGGGGACGACTCCCAGCACCTGTATGCTGAACCCCACCCCGTTGACGCCGACCGTTTCTGGTGCGATCTTCACGGTAACGGCCGGAGGCGCAGTGGGCGACTACGCGTTCAACGCCCACGGTGTGGGTTCAGACACCAACACCACAACTCATGATGCCCCACTGACCTTGCACGTGGTGGACTTCAACCTGACGGCGCCGTCGCCGGGCAGTATCACGGTAAACCGGCCCAATACCTCGGGTCCTGTCACGTTCCAGGTGACGGCGTCGGGATCTTTTGGCGGTGCGGTCACACTTTCCTGCAGCGGCTTGCCGGCGGGCGCGGCCTGCAACTTTTCGCCTTCGAGTTCCGTGAACCCCACGTCAAGTACTCCCGTGACGGTCACGTTGACGATCAGTACAACTACCAGCACCTCCACCGGGACATTTCCGGTGACTATCTCGGCGAATACCGCGGGTGCACCGGCAGCCAAGACACAGAATTTGTCACTCACCGTGACAGCGATTGCCGACTACGTGCTCGCCATCAGCAACCCTTCGCTCTCCACCACTGCCGGAGTACAGACCACCTTCAACGGAACCCTGACTGCCTTCAACGGATACAACAGTCTGGTCAACGTGAGTTGCGGCGCGGGCGCGCCACCGACGTGTACTCCAACGAGCGTGACTCCCACTGCCGGGGGCGCAGCGTTCTCCGTGACCGTAAGCAGCGGCACAGCCGCGACGTATAACTTCAACATCACCGGCGTGGGCACGGATGGAAGTGCCACCACGCACAGCGTGGCGGTGTCCCTGACGGTCAACCCGGACTTCAGCTTCAGCAATACTTCCGGATCGCAAACCGTGAGTGCCGGGCAGGCCGCCATGTACGACCTGGACTTCGCTCCCGTCGGCGCCGCGACCTTCCAGAACGCGGTCACTTACAGCTGTTCCGGGCTGCCGGCACTCACCAGTTGCTCTTTCGCCCCGCCGCAGATTTCCGCGGGCAGCGGCGCAACCGTGGTGACATTGAGCGTTGCAACCGTCGGGCCGAACGCGCCACAACTGCGACTGCTGGGTCGCGCCCACCGGCTACTGCTGCCGTTCGGTATTTCGGTAGCCGGTGTGGTGCTGGCGGGCTTTGCTGGGAAACCGCGAGTTCGCCGCCGGTATCAGGTCCTCGGAGTAGCGTTGCTGCTGCTCTTGACCGGGATCCTGCTGGCTTGCGGGGGCGGGGGCGGTGGTTCGCCTCCACCGCCGACCGCCAGGGTGACGGTCAGCCCGCCATCGGCATCTTTGTTCCCGGGACAGACCAAGCAGTTCACGGCGTCCGTGAGCGGCTTGACCAACACGGCCGTTACCTGGAACGTGAATGGGATGCCCGGGGGAGATGCTACCCACGGCACCATTGATCCCACCACCGGGCTCTATGCGGCACCCGCTTCTGTGCCCAGCCCCGCCAATGTCACGGTAGGTGCGGTTTCGCAGGCCGATTCGAGCAAGTCGGGGTCTGCGGCTGTGACCGTGCTGACCCCGACCGCGAACGGAGCCTATATCATCACGGTAAATGCGGTTTCGGGTTCACTCACGCACGCCACGCAGGTAACGCTGATCGTGCAATAGGGTGTGGACCGGGGCTCGCCAGAAAAAAATGCCGAACTGGCGCTCGCACGGATGGGTCAGAGACCCGTCCCCACACGACACTGCCGCGCCTTACATTCTGGCGATGGGAAGTCAGCAATTGGCTTGGTGAGGTGTAAACCCGAGGGTCGGGACGCTGGCACGTCCCAAGAATTAAGTTCCCCAAAAATTAAACGAGCGTCCCGACTCTTTCGAGTCCGCGGACGCCCGGGCAGCCCTCCCCCAGAACTGCTCACTTACGACACTAAATCCTCCCCTCACGGTTGGGAATGGCACCGAGGTGCCAGAACCAGCCACCAAGGTGCCATACAGGAACGCCTGTAGATACTGGTGTTTCCGCAATCGCAGATCTTCCCGAGGTACGTAGCCAACCTGGCACCTCGGTTATGCTTCCTCGTCCCGCGAATCGCGCTACATTGTCAGGGGAAAGGGTTTATCAGGATGAGGTGGTCTCTATGAGCAGCTGTGTTGACACCCGTCATCTTGTCCGGCTCAGAGTGGAGCTCAACGGAGTAGACAGCACCGGCCATCCTTTCAGGCAGACCGTGTTCACCCACGACGTGAGTGTGCGCGGGGCCCGCCTGGAAGACACGCCACCCCTGGTGGAACAGGCTTCGGTCGTGGAGGTGCAGCACCGCGGCAGGAAAGGACGATTTCGCGTGGTGTGGATCGGGGGCTTCGGAAACAAGGAGGTTGGCCTGGAGAACCTGGAGCCCAGCAAGTGCATCTGGGGCAGTCCACTACCCGGCCGGCCGATTTACAGCGCGCCCCCGGCGGGAAGATAGGACCCGGATGGGATCGCCGGCGCTCCGGTCAGTTCAGCGCATCTTTCGTTTTCCTCCACGACTGTTCAGCAACACGGTTACATTGTTGCTGCTGAAATTGGCGATGGCGACGTCGGCTGCACCATCGCCATTGAAGTCGGCTACCGCGACGGACCGCGGCAGCAGTCCGGTGCCGTAGTAAGCCGGGGTTTGAAACGTGCCGTCGCCGTTGCCGAGCAGGACAGCAATGCTGCCGTTTCCGTGGGAGGCAGTGTAAGAAACCGTCACCACCAAGTCCTGCTTGCCGTCGCCATTCACGTCGGTTACAGCCACGAAGTTGGGGCCGTGCCCGGCGGCATAGCGCACAGCTTTCTGGAAGGTGCCGTCGCCTTTACCGAGAAAGACCGTCACCTTGCTGGTGTCGGTATTGGCCACCACCAGATCCAGGTTGCCGTCGCGGTTGAAATCGCCCACGGCGAGGGACCGCGGTCCGCGGCCAGTGAGATAGTTCACCGCCGGTTGAAATGTGCCGTCGCCGTTGCCCAGCAGCAGGCTGACGTTGTGGCTGATGAAGTTGGCCACCGCAAGGTCGAGCTTGCCGTCATGGTTGAAGTCGCCCACGGCCACGGACTTAGGACGGAATCCCGCCGCGAAAGCAAGCGGCGCCTGGAAGGTGCCGTCCGCGCGACCAAGCAGGATACTGACCGTTCCCGGCGAGCCCATGATCTCATTGGCTACCGCGAGATCGAGGTTGCCGTCGCCGTTGAAATCGCCGAGCGCGAGCGTTCTCGGAGTTGCGCCGGCATGATAGGCCGCGGACTTCTGGAAGGTGCCATCGCCGTTGCCGAGGAAGACGGCGATGGTGTTGGTGAACAGGCTGGAGGTCGCCAGGTCCATCTTGCCGTCGTGATTGAAATCGCCCGTCACCACGTAAGTGAGGCTGAAGCCGCCCTGGTAATTCGCACGGTTAGCGAAGGAGCCGTCCCCATTCCCTAGAAGCACATTGAGCGCGCCATTGAAATCGACCACCGCGAGATCGGCTTTGCCATCACCATTGAAGTCCGCCGACGCAGCCGATGTGGGCTTGCGGCCCGCCAGAGTATTTCGCCCGGACTGGAAAGTACCGTCGCCACTGCCCAGCAGCAGGCTGAGGTTGCCGGGTGAGAGATTGCTGTTGAAGGTTGTGCCGATCCCGTTATTGGCCACGATCAAGTCCGGCGCGCCATCGCGGTTGAAGTCTCCGTAGGCGATGGAAGTGGAGCCATCCCCCGCGGTAAATTCTCCCGAGTAGCGGAAGCTGCCGTCGCCGTTCCCGAGCAGGATATTGGCTCCGTTTGCGTTGAGCGTGGCAATGGCGAGATCAAGTATTCCGTCACCATTGAGATCGGTGATCGCGACAGATTCGGAGTTCTGCCCAGAGTCGTAGCTGACTGGCGGCTGGAAGGTGCCATCGCCGTTGCCCAGCAGCACCGCGACCGTGCCGAAGTTGAATGCCCCGCCGGACAGGGTTGAGACCACAAGATCGGCATGACCATCGGCATTCAAGTCTCCAGTGGCGATCGCGGTCGGGACGAGTTCCACACCGATGCTGAAGCTACGGGTTGCCTGGAAAGTGCCGTCCCCGTTGCCCCGGAGGATGCTGATGTCCCCACTGCTGCCCGCCACCGCCAGGTCGATCTCGCCGTCGTTGGTGAAATCTGCCGCAGTGACCGAGATGGGAAACAACGCTGTGTAGTTCACCGGCTTGCGGAAAGACCCGTCCCCGTACCCCAGCAGAACACTCACGTCGGAACTACAGGAGTTGGCCACCGCCAGGTCCTCTACACCGTCAGCGTTAAAGTCTGCTACTGCAATAGAGACGCCGGTTTTGTCGATGGAGTAACCCACGGCCGGCTGGAAGGTGCCGTCACCCTTTCCCAGGAGAATGTAGACAACGCTGGGGACACAGAATGTGAAATCGCCGACCGCCAGGTCGGGCTTTCCGTCACCGTTGAAGTCTCCGACGGCCACGAACCAGGGCTGAAAGCCCACGAGATTCGGCCGTGGCGGCTGGAACGCGCCGTCGCCATTGCCCAGCACGATCGAGACTCCTTGCAGGGGTGGATCGGCCGCGGCTACGTCGAGCCGGCCATCCCCGTTAAAGTCTGCGACTGCGACCGACTTGGGGTGTTGGCCCGCGACGATGCTGGGGGCGGAGAGGAAGCAACCCTGGGCGGTCAGGCGGGGAGAGAGAGCGAGCAGCAACAGCAAGAAGAAAAACAGTCTTCTTGCGAACGAACCAACGGAACAGCGGACGGCAGCTGTCATAGCATCCTCCACGGACGGGGTGGCGGCGGCCAGCTGGGCAGAATGGGTTACTAAAGCGAACTTCGGCCCGGTTGCGGGGTGAAATGTTGCCCTAGAACCGACAGAAAGGCAACTGCCAAGCGAGGGGTGCGGCGGAGAATCAGCTCAGCCGGCGGCAGGTCGAGGTCGATGGAGGGACGATGGTTGCGAAGAGTTCTAGTTCTGCGATTCGCGAATGTCGAGGCGGGTCTGCCGGAGGTTGGTCGCCTCTTCGGGATCCATTCCCGGCTTCAAGTCGGTTCTCTCCAGGAAGTATCGCCAACCTTCCTGGCGATCGGCTGAACTCTGGCTGGCTTCGAATTGCCGGACCATGCTTTCGGCGTTTTCGCGACCCTTGAGAATGGCCATGACCCCGCCGGACACATAGGTTCGATGGTTGTAGCGGATGACCGCGTATGAGGCTTTGGATTCGTCGCGCATTAGACCTCCGCTCGAGGCTCGCGAGAAGGAAAATTCGATCTAACGAGGAGCCGGTTTCCCAACTCAGTCGCGGACACTTCTGCCCACCGTTTCGGTTGTTGGGATCGGTGGCGGACCCAGGGAGTGAACAGTACCAGGTCCGCCGCGAACATCATGGTTACGATGAACGCGACGTACGAGTCTGGTACCGACAACATAGAGTCCGCCTCGACCTGATTCTGTTGGTAAGAATCTCCCGGACGACACGCGGGCAAACTAGAGCCGCTTAGAGCGGCCGGACGTTTTCAGCCTGCCAGCCCTTAGGACCTTTGGTGACGTCGAACTCGACGCTCTGGCCCTCCTGCAGGCTGCGGAAGCCACCTGCCTGGATGGCGGAGAAATGCACAAATACGTCTTCGCCAGTCTGGCGGCTGATGAAGCCGTAGCCTTTTGCGTCGTTAAACCACTTCACTGTTCCTTGTTCCATGTTCTTGTTGTGTAACCTTTTGTAACCTTTCGATTGATTTACGCTGGTAGAAGTCGGAGGTGCTGGGCAGGTACTAGCTGGTTGGCAAGAAGCTGCTGACGACCGATTCAGATCAAACGCAACTACACGATAGCAGATAAAGTCCTTTTGCGATAGCAAATTCCAGGGACGTGTCGTTAGCACATGATATGTCCGGTTGATTAAGCAAGTGAAGTGTCCGCTTTCAGGCGGCGAGGGTAGGAGACCATGCAGGGCATGTTCTCTTACACGCAGGCCGCAG
>JBGPJK010000055.1:0-19121 GCA_041485425.1 Terriglobia bacterium
GTATTTCGCGTTCTTGTAAGCCAGAACGCCCTTGTTAAGCTGGTCACGGGCGCGCAACTTGCTGCAGCCCATGGTGGAGAACAGCATCAGCCCCGCAGCGAGCAGTGCTAACACTCGTACGCTGGTTTTCATTGCGTTATAACTCTCCCTTGCCAGGAATCCCGGAACCTTACCACCGCCATTAGGATTGCGCAAATTCTGAACGAACCGATGCCCAGGCGTCACCGCCTGGGCGCATTGAAACCGAACCCGGCCCGATCCGCACGGACGGATGTCCACGTGCCGTCCAGCGATCGTGCGTGACTGCTGATTCTACTGCCCGGCTTCGATCTTGGCTGTGATCAAACCAACTTTATACACGCACGAAGCATGCGCGATATCGATCACGTTGGCCACATCGAAAAACGGCACGTTGTCATCGCCCTTCACGAACATGACCTTTTCCGCGCGCGTCTTGAAGATGTCCGTCAGGCGCCCCTGCAGATCGTCCCAGCTTGCATCTTCCTGATTAATCTTCACGCCCGGAGTCGTGCTGGCGCCGCGATCGATCAGTTGCACGACGATGGTTCGGTCGGGGGTGGTCTGCTGCTTCTGATTCGGCGGCGGCGGCTGAGGCACCAGCGCATCCAGGCCTTTCGGAGTGAGGGGCGTGATCACCATGAAGATGATCAGCAGCACCAGGAGCACATCGATGAGCGGTGTCACGTTGATATTCGCGTTTTGGCCTCCGCCCGTGCCAACTGCCATTGACATAGAAATCTCCTCTATTGACCGCCGGTTGGTGGTGTGGTCGGCGGTGCCGTCGTCGCGCCTTTATCCTTCCGCTGGTCCGTCAGCAGGCCTAATTGGTCCACGCCTGCCGCCCGAATGTTGTCCACGACTTCGACGACTCGCCCGAACTTCGCCCGCGCGTCCGCGCGGATGTAGACACGCTTGTCAGACCGGTTTGCAAGTCGGTCCTTCACCTTGCCGGTGAGCGCGTCGGGAGCGATTTTGTCGTTGCCAAAGAACACGTCACCCGTGCGCATCACCGCCACCACCAAGGCATCTTCCTTGTCGGCGTCCGGCATTTGCTCGGGATTGTTCACTTTCGCCAGGTCCACGCTGACGCCCTTCTGCAACATGGGCGTGACCACCATGAAGATGATCAGCAACACCAGCATCACGTCCACCATGGGAGTGACGTTGATGTCGGAATTGACCTTGGCGCCTTCGTCTCGTTTTGCCAGTGCCATAGACTCACCTTTCCCGTGCGCTCACTGCGCGTTCCACGTCATCGGGCAGCTTCCACGGACGGTCGCCTGAGTGCCCGGTGCCGGAGTTCGCGCTCCAGCACCGGGACCTTGCAACTCATAACCGCAGCCCCTGCCGATCGAACTAGGAACGGCGCAGGCTCCGCCGCTTCAGGAAGTAATCGACCAGTTCGCTCGACGAGTTGTCCATCTCCACGTCAAACGCTTCAACGCGGCCCGTCAGGTAGTTGAACATCATCACGGCCGGGATCGCGACCAGCAGACCCATGGCGGTGGTGACCAGCGCTTCGGCGATACCGCCGGCGACGGCCGCCAAACCGGTGGCCTTCTCCTGCGAGATGCCCTTGAAGGCGTTCAGAATACCGACCACCGTGCCGAACAGTCCGACGAACGGAGCGGTCGAGCCGATGGTGGCCAAGCCGCCCAGACCGCGTTTCAACTCGGCGTGAACAATGGCCTCGGTGCGTTCCAGGGCGCGCTTGGAGGCTTCGATGGTCTCGCCCGGGATTTCACTGCTGTCCTGGTGGGCGCGGAACTCCATGAGGCCAGCCGTGACCACCTTGGCCAGGTGGCTCTTCTTGTTGCGCTCCGCGACCTTGATGGCCTCGTCGATCTTGCCATCCCGCAGGGCGCCTGCGACCGCGGGAGCGAACGCCCGCGATTGTTTCCGTGCCGCGCTGAACGCCATCCAGCGGTCAATCATCACGCCGATCGACCAACCGGACATGATGAACAGGATAAAGACCACGGCTTTCGCCAGAATTCCCATCTGGTGCCATAGCGAAATCGGGTCCCAACCCACAGCCTCTTGAAAGACCACAGCGGCTGCGGACATGTGACTTAGGGTAAGTGTTGCTAAATTGGCTACGAACATGAGTTGCTTTTCCCTCCTCAGAACTCGTCAAACTACGGAACATTCTCTTGCGAATGAGATCTGGACGCTCGAAATCTGGCCCTGTATCGGTGCCGAAGCGGCGGGCAAACGTTCTCCGGACGGCCTTCGGCGCTCGGGTTGCATAGAGAGATGCAGCCAGCTGCTTCTCTACACGTATCGGTGAGGCGGCCTTCAATGCTTTTCAGACGCCCTGTCCCGGGCCAAGCGATCAGGTGGGATGGGGGAAGGCACCGCCACGAACTCCTTTCTCAACTACACCACTGGCTGCCTCGGGTTTAACCCCCGGACAGCGAGAAAATGACCGTAATCTGGGTTTCCACTTCCACCGGTTCGCCGTTCAGGAAGTAGGGCTTATACCGCCACTGCTTGACGGCTTCGATGGCGGAGGGCGCCAGCATGGGATGACCGCTCATCAGGCGCAGGTTCTCGATCGTGCCTTCCTTGCTGATCTCGGCCTGCAGCACCACGTTTCCCTGGATGCGGGCTTGCCGAGCCAGCGGTGGATAAACCGGCTGCACTTTGCGAATCAGCAAACCTTGCGACACGCCCTGGGATACGCGCACGCGCTGCGGGGTAGCCACCCTGGGGACCGCCACTGGGGTGGAGCTGATGATGCCGCCAATGACGCCGCCCATCTGGCCACCGGGAACGCCGCCCGGGACGCCGCCCACCACGCCGCCGGTCGCCATCACTGGCGGTGGCGCCTCTTCTTCCTTAATCATCTGGACTTTCTCGGGAATCTTGGTGGGGGTACGCAATTGCCCGTTGACGATATCGCTCTGAATCTGCTTGACCACCTTGATGGGAACCGCTGCCGCCGGTGGTGGAGGTGGCGGTGGCGGTGGCGGGGCCACCAGGAAGGTCATCAACTGCTGCTTGGGCAAGGCTTCGGTGTACAGCAGCGGGATCAAAATCAGAATGCCGACCAGAAACACCTGCAAGACAAACGAGAATAACGTGGTCGCGCCCCGACTGGTCCTTAGCCTTCCACCCGATTCGATTAGGCTGTCTTCAAACATAAGGTTTTCTCCCGACACAGACCCTACGTACTCTTAGACACCGCCTACTAGCTGTTTGCTCCCGAAACCGAGGCCGGCCAGTACGGGCAAGTTCGCCAGCTCTTCTACTCGGCTAAAACTTTTATAATCAGCGAGTTATACCAGCCCTGGAAACCTTTTCGGGCCCTCTTCCAGGACCTGGTTTCAGGCCTTTACCGTCTCCCGCCGACTGCTTTCCGGTTCCGCCCGGACCCAACATCGGTCGAGCCGTGCGGCTTACTCGCCAGTCCTGATAGGCAACCAGGATGGGTGCCGCAATCGCGATCGACGAATAGGTCCCGATCAAGATGCCGATTACCAGGGCAAGGGAAAACCCGTGCAGCACCTCCCCGCCGAACAAGAACAAAGCTAATACCGTTAGGAATGTTAAGCCCGCTGTCAAGATGGTCCGACTCAGCGTCTGGTTAATGCTGCGGTTGACGATGTCGGACAGCTTCTCGCGCCGCATCAGCTTCAGGTTCTCACGGATACGGTCAAATACCACGATGGTATCGTTGTTCGAATAGCCGATCAGGGTCAAGATGGCCGCGATCACCGTCAGCGAAATTTCCTTGTTCAGCAGCGAAAATACGCCCACGGTGATCAGCGTGTCGTGAAAAACGGTGACCACAGCGGCGACGCCGTAAATCCATTCAAAGCGGAAAGCCAGATACACCAGCATGCCTGCCAACGAGTACAGTACCGCCAGCTTGGCCTGGGTCTGCAACTGCTGGCCGACCTGCGGGCCCACGATGCTAACATTCCGCACTCCGAAATTGGAGAGGAAGAAGCCGTCGGGCAAGGATGCTATGACTGCCGGTTCCACCGAGCCCTTCAGTGCATCGAAAGAACTCAGCACGCCGCCCTTTACCTTGTCGCGTTCATCCACAATCGCCTGCGCCTGCGCCGTGTAGCGCTGGTTGGCATCGGTACCGGCACGCAGCGGATCCTTGTCCAGCAGGTAATTGGTCAATGTCAAAGAGCTCACGTTGTTGAGGTCCAGCTTGCCCGCCGGGGCGTTCGTTTCCAGCGCGCTGATGATCTGCGTCTTGCCCCGGTCCAGCGCCTGTTCGCTCGTCTCCTGGATCGAGAGATCGATCAGCACCTCGTGGTTGGCAGCCGCCCCGAAGCTCTGGATGCGCGCATGTTGCAGCCCAGCGCGATCCATCGCCGCCCGAATGCCGTTGTCATCCGGGGTTTGAGTGAACTTTACCTCGACCAGCGTGCCCCCTCGGAAGTCGATGCCCTTCGGGATCCCATGCCAGAACAGCATGGAAAGTACACCCGCCACGCTGAAGATCAAGGAGAAGGCGAGAAAATACCACTCTATCCCAAGAAAATCTATGTTTGGATTGCGAAAAAATTCCACGCTGCGCTTAACCCCTTCTGGAACATGTTTCAAAGTTTCAAGGTTTCAATGTTTCAAGGCTGACGGAACCGACATTGCAACCTTGAAACCTCTGAAACTTTGAAACCTTCTTGCTCACTACTTCTAGCCAATGCTCAGCGCTTCTCCACGCTGCTTGCGGGAGAGCAGCCAATCAAAAATCACCCTTGATACGAACACCGCGGTGAACAGATTCGCCAGCAGACCGAAGGTCAGGGTAACGGCGAATCCCTTCACTGGGCCGGTGCCGAAGATAAACAGGATGGCCGCCGTGACAATCGTGGTCACGTGGGTATCGACGATGGTGATCCAGGCATGACCGAAGCCCTGCTCCACTGCCGAAGGCGGCGTCTTTCCGTTGCGCAACTCCTCGCGTATTCGCTCAAAGATCAGCACATTGGAGTCCACGCCCATACCGACGGTTAATATCACCCCTGCGATGCCCGGCAAAGTGAGTGTCGCGCCGCTGTAGCCCAGGAACCCCAGCAGGATGACCAGGTTCAGGATCAGCGCCACGTCCGCGTTGATCCCGGCCCCGTGATAGTACACCAGCATGAACACCAGCACCGCCAACATGCCGACCACGGAGGCCGTCACCCCGGCCCGGATCGAGTCCGTCCCCAGGGAGGGTCCCACTGTACGCTCTTCCAGGTACTTGATGCCAGCCGGCAAGGCTCCCGAACGGAGAATCATGGCCAGGTCTTTGGCCTCCTGCTCGGTGAAGCGTCCGTTGATCACCCCGGTATCGTGAATCGGTTCCTTGATGACGGCCTTTTCCTGGACTTTGTTGTCCAGCACCACCGCCAGGTCTTCGCCCACGTGGGCGGAGGTGAAGCTGAAAAAGCGTCGCCCGCCTTCTCCGGTCAAGGTGAAGCGCACATCGGGAACGCCGTTCTCATCGCGGCCGGGCTCGGCCGTGCGCAAGTCACGACCCGTCACCGCTGAGGCGCGTGATACCAGGAACCACTGTTCGCCGGTATCGGTTGCCTGGGTACCGATGTTCTTGCCCCGCATCAGCACCGTGTCCGGAGGCAGCACCCCGTTGTGCTGCTGCAGCGCGTCTTGCTCGCTGGAATACGGCCCGCCCATCGCCTGCCGGATCTCCAGCATGGCGGTGGACTGCATGATCTCCTTCACCCGCGCTGGGTCATCCACACCGGGCAGTTGCACCAGGATCTGGTACTCTCCCAACCCGTGCTCCTGGATCACTGGCTCGGTCACGCCCAACTGGTCAATACGGTTGCGGATGGTCTCAATGGCCTGCGTGACCGCGCGGTTTTTCAACTCGGCCAGTGCCTGCGGCTTCATGGAAATGACCCAGGAGTTCTCAGCGCCCGAGGTCGCATCGTACTCCGGTAAGCGGTCGTTCACGATGGACCGCAAGTCGGACGTCGACTCCGGCGGCACTCCCTTAATTACGATCCTGTCCGGATTGTTGGAGGGATCGGGCTTGGTAATCTCCGTGTAGTTGATCTTGTGGGTGCGCAGGTCTTCTTTCAGCCGCTCGATCGCATTATCGGAATCGACCTTGACCGCGTCGTTCACCTGCACCTGCAGGATTAGGTGAGTTCCGCCTTTCAGGTCCAGCCCCAGGTGGATGCGATCGGTCAACGATGCCAGCAGCCCCTGCCCCGACCATTTGCTCGGTATCCCGAAAATGCCGAACAGGAAGAACAGCAGTGTGCCGACGATGAGTATTAATTTCCAGCCCAGATTCTTGTTCATGTATGACTGACCTTGCTCAATTTCCAATGCATTTTGTGGAGGCCAGGCATCCCCGCCCGGCTGGACGGCGAGACGCCCGTCCTCCATCAGATCCGTGGCCCAATTGCTACTACTTGGTGGCCACTTCCTCGCCCGAGCCCACCGACACTACCGAAGCCTTGCTGACCTCGATCCGCAGATTGTCCGGTGGCACGCGCAAATGAACGTAGTCGTCCCTCAGGGCCACGATGGTGCCTCGGAGCCCTCCGCTGGTCACAACCTTGTCGCCCGTCTTCAACTCCGACAGCATGGCTTGCCATTTCTTCTGCCGCCGCTGCTGCGGCATGATCAGCAGAAAATAGAAGATGGCGAAGATAAAGATGAGCGGGGCAAACCCCAACCATCCCATCGAGCCACTGCTTTGCATTGCCAACAGGTATTGTGCGCTCATGAAGACCTACAGACCCGTGTACGGCTCACAACCGGGCCCGCGCCTTCCGGCGTTCTGGCCCTGTGCAATTTACCGCGGGAGTTCTCGTGTATTCAGGCCGGATATCCTTCAGCTTCAGGCATGAACCGGGGATGCCGAGCTATGGTTTCGGCCGAGACCACACATCAGAAAGAAAACGGACCGGTGTCCCAAGTCCAATAGAATGACGCACCGCCCGCATGGTGTCAAGGTAGAAGCTGAGGTTGTGCACGGTATTGAGAACCTGGGCCAGCACCTCTTTGGAGGCATAGAGGTGCCGCAAGTAGGCCCGCGAGTAACGCTGACACACGCGGCAAGTGCAGTTCGGATCCAGCGGGGATTCATCCCCAGCGTAACGGGCCTGCTTGATGGAGATTTTTCCCTCAGAAGTAAAGAGCAAGCCATGTCGCGCCGCACGCGTGGGCAAGACGCAATCCATCATGTCGATTCCCAGGCAGGCGTATTCCACGATCTCCTCCGGCGTCCCCACCCCCATGAGATAGCGTGGCCGGTCAGCGGGTAAATGCTGCACTGTGGCCTCGGCGATCTCCCGCGTGAGCGCCCGGGGCTCCCCGACACTCAACCCGCCGATGGCATAACCGGGAAATCCAATCTCGGTGGTCCGTTCCGCCGACTCTTTCCTGAGTTGGGGATCCATCCCTCCCTGCACGATCCCGAACAAAGCCTGGGTCGCTTCCTTCGCCCAGGGCACTTCCCGTTTATGCTCTTCAAAATACCGCTTGCTGCGTTCCGCCCAGCGCAGCGTCAGCTCCATCGACTTCCGCACCCGCTCCGGTTCCGCCGGATACTCGGTGCACTCATCAAACGCCATGATGATGTCGGCGCCCAACCCGATCTGCGCTTCCATCGCCCTCTCCGGACTGAAGAAATGCGAGGACCCATCCAGGTGCGAGCGAAACGTGACCCCGTCCTCCGTCACCGTCCGCAGATCATTCAGGCTGAATACCTGGAACCCCCCGGAGTCGGTCAGAATGGCCCGCGGCCACGCCATGAAACCGTGCAGGCCACCCAGGCGCCGCACCTGCTCCACCCCCGGCCGGAGATAAAGGTGGTAAGTGTTCCCCAGCAGGATCTGCACACCCAATTCTTCGAGCACGTCCTGGGGTACGCCTTTGACGGAAGCCAGCGTCCCCACCGGCATGAACACAGGCGTCTCGACCACACCATGTGGCGTAATCAGCCGACCCGCACGCGCGGACCCGCAGGTGGCCTCGATGTGAAAGTTCAGGGACATTGGTTGGGATTCTAACGCCTAGGGCTCAGGGGTAATGGTCGTCACAACTTCTCTTTCACGGGGGCCGTCCAATTCGATCAGGACGACGCGCTGCCAGGTGCCGAGCAGCAGTTTGCCTTTCTCAAACGGCAGCGTGACCGAAGTTCCGATCAGCGCAGACAGGATGTGATCCGGCACGTGCGCCGGGTTGTGAGGGTGCCGGTAACGCAGCTTGGGAACCATCTGCTCGAACGCGTCCAGCATGTCGAGATCGGTTCCGGGGTCGAGGTCGGCAGTAGTCAGGGCGGCGGTAGTGTGCAGGATGAACAGGCTGCAGATTCCCGTCGTGGCTGAATGGCCATTCCCCAGCAGGGTCTCCACCTCGCCGGTGATGTCCACTACTTCCCGTTTCTTGCGCGTTTTGATGGTGAGTCGCTGCATGGCTTTCCCCAACCATTCTAGTATTCGCACCACACTCAAAAACACCGGTAAATGAGTCGAGTGGGCAGGAGAGCGGTTATTATGAAGGTTGGAGATGGCTGTCCAACGCGCGGATGATTAACGGCAAACGCATCGCGGTGGTCTTGCCCGCTTACAACGCGGAGAAGACGTTGGAGGCGACCGTCCGGGAACTACCCGACCTGGTGGACATCCGCATCCTGGTGGATGATCACAGCTCCGACCGCACCACCGAAATCGCCGAGCAGTTGGGACTGCAGTTCTTTGTGCACGACCAGAACTACGGCTACGGGCGCAACCAGCAGACCTGCTACCGCGAGGCCCTGGCGGCGGGCGCGGACGTGGTCATCATGGTGCATCCGGACTACCAGTACACCCCGCTGCTGGTCACGGCCATGGCCAGCATGGTGGCTTACGGCGTGTACGACGTGGTGCTGGGCTCACGCATTCTCGGGGGGCAGGCGCTGCGCGGGGGCATGCCGGTTTACAAGTACATCGCCAACCGTTTCCTGACCGCGTTTGAGAACCTGTTCCTGGGACTCAAGCTCTCCGAGTATCACACCGGATATCGTGCCTTCAGCCGCGACGTGCTCACGAGCCTGCCATTGCTGGAAAACTCCGACGACTTCGTGTTCGACAACCAGGTGCTGGCGCAATGCGCCCATTTCGGTTTCCGCATCGGAGAAGTCTCGTGCCCGACCAAGTACTTTGAAGAAGCCTCTTCCATCAACTTCCGACGCAGCGTGAAGTATGGCCTTGGTGTGGTGGCAACCTCGCTGCAATTCACCTTGCAGAAAGTTGGACTGGCGCATTTCCGCATCTTCAGCCTCAAGGGGCGCCGGCTGGAACCGGGATACGCAACGTATTATGTGCGGGGCGCTGGGGAGCGGGGGTAAGAGGGGGGCTCGCAGACGGGACGTTCCTTCGGTTGTCAGTAAACGCCGATGTGATTCGCGGGGAATGAGTCAGTTTCGCACCGGCTTACCTACCGCGCGCGAGATCCTTCGCGTCGCTCAGGATGACGCCATCAAGAAAAGCAACCTGACCGGCTGCCGATTCGCGGTACCAGGCATTCCAGCAACATCAACAGCGAGAATTTGCTGCGCTGCTCAATCCAACTGGCAGACCAACACAGCTTCATTCTGGTACGGACAATCGAGGCCCGCGGTCCCTGGCGGTTGCAGGACCACCCAGCTGACTCCATACTCCGCCTGCAGGCGCTGAAAGTCCTGCAGTTGAAATTTCTTCCAACCGCTTTGCGCCTGGACCTGGCGAAGCCATGCTTCGGCCAGCGCAGGAAACATGGTCACGGCGCCGCTGTCCTTGATCTCGTCGGCAAGCATGCTGCGCTGGGCGATGGCGCGGAAGCCATTTTCGTCCTCGCCGGGAATATCCATGTGAGTGGGATCCAGGGCGAAGATGGCGCCGGTGGGGGTGTTCTGTCGGATCCAAACAAATGCCTGCGCCCACTGATTTCTGGGCGCGGCGCCGGGCCATTCGATGTGCGCGCTGGCAGGAAAAAGCGTGCGCTGGGCGTAAAACATGCCGCCACATAGAGGCACGAACAGGGCCAGCCATCGCCAAATGCGGTTCTTCAGCACGTACTCCGCGAGCAATCCGCCGGAGAACAAGATAAAGAGAATATAGAGGAGGTACAAACTACGCATGGGCTGGAGCCGCGCCCAGCTCTCAAAACGTGCCGGGATCGAAAGCAAAAGACCTGCGGCAGTGTAGACGAGCTGATAAATAACCAGCGCACGGCACATGAGTTCCAGATTGCGCCATTGCCTGGAGCGCGCAACCCGGCTGAACCACCACAGGATGGCAATGGGCGCCGCCGCCCCCAGCCATTCATACCACTCCCACCGCGTGAGGTAGAAATAGGAATGGGAAAGCGCGACCTGGTGATAGGCCTGGGAAGGCGGGCCGAAGGTGATTCCGAAGGGCAGCAGGCAGGCGAGAGCCGCAAAGCTGGGATCGAATTTCTCCATCAGCACCAGCAGAACGCAATAAGAAAGAGCAAACACCGACATCAGGGGATGGAGGACCGCGGCAAAGACGAGGAACAGTGCGGCTTGCAGGTACTTTTTGTCCAGAACTCTTACGACGGCGAAAATCGCAGCGAATGCTGTCAGATTCCGCGGGTTGAGGTACTGGTCCAGGATGTACAGCCCGGTCCCCGCCACCGGCAGAGTGAGCAGCACCGGGACCAGGGCGACTCCGGCCCATCGCGCTTTGGGATCGGAGAAGCATTTGCCGGTTAATTCCCAGCAGGCCAGCAGCAAGAGAAAGATGGATAGCAATTGCCAGAGAAACAGCACCAGGTCGAATGGCAGATGCGTAACCCGGATGGAAGCGGCGATCAGATTGGGGAAGAGCGTCAGGCGAGCATGCGACTCGAAAAATTCCGCGCCGAAGGGAAAGAGCTGGGGATGGAGAATCTTTTCGATGCCGGGAAGATAGATTTCCGCGTCTTCAGCGAAGGGATGGTAGCCGTGGATGAGGAAGGCTCCGATGGTCAGGAGCAACAAGAGCACTTTATGTTTCAAGTACGAACTCCGGTAGAGTCATTCTGGAGACCGTGGGGGCTAGCCCAGCCTTTCACACCATACTATCCCCGAGGGTGCGCCTCGATAAGAGCTAAGACTCTGTCAAGGGCATAGTTCTCCAGGGCGGTGGGTGAGCACCGCAGGCAACCGTGCCCGGACCGGAAGGTGAAGCAGGACCGCGAAAACTTTCAGTACGAACCTGGATAACCGCGAACCGGTAAGCGTCGAGCAAGCCCGGTCAATTCCCCACTACAAACATATCCCCATCGTTCTCGGTGTAGATCTTTCCATCCCTCCCGATGGCGATGGGAGTGTACGCCGCGCCCACCGCCTGGCGTAAGAAGATCTCTCCCTTTAGCGTCCCACCCTGGTTCAGCACATACACATTTCCGTCTTCGCTGTTGACGTACACGGTTCCATTCGAGTCCACCGCCGGCGCGTTCACACACCATTCGAAGTTGGTTGGGCTCTGGTATCTCCACTCGCGAACCAGATCGGCGCTCAGTTGCGAGACGTAGTAAGGGCCGCCGCCGTAATGGTTGTCTTTGATGATTACCGAGTAGGTGCCGTCATGCGCGTAGACGGCCGGAGTGGAGTCCCAGCCGAAATCGTAGGAGGCGAGGTACTGGCCGGAAGAGTCGAACTTGAAGAGGTACCCGCGCGAGCCATTGTCACCCGTGGTGCCGAACAGCACGCTGCCGTCCGGCGTCACCGCAGGCGTGGAAGAAGATGCATCCGAGACACAATCTTCGACTCCCTGCCCCTGCAGGAAATGCAGCGCCGTCTGCCATTTGGGGGTCAGATTATTGCTCACGGCGACAACGTACCCGAAGTTAGACGCGAAATGCGCCCGGCTGGCCGTGTAAATCGTCTTGCCATCGAGAGAGACTGCCGGGGCCACATTGAGTCCCGGGCGCTGGGCGCCGCACGGAGAGCCATTGCAAGTGGTAGGCGCACCTGGGACCAGGGTGGTATAGCTGACCTTGCGAACCACGCCCTGCGGAGTCACTCTCACCAACCAGGCGCCGCGTACGTTCCTGCTCCAAGGATCCTGGCTGCTCAACGCCACAATGTTGTAGTAAACGTTGCCGGCCCGGTCCACCGTCAAGGGACCGGACACAAAGGTGTTGGGGTCGTCGGTGGCAAACGGCTTGTACTGCGCCACCTGCGTGCCGTCGGACTCATTCAGCTTGTAAACCGACCCGGCGAAACCCGGGACAAATACGAAACCATTCCCCAATGCCGCATGGAATACGGGCTCCCAGCCGCCCAGACCACCCGCACTTGGCTCAGGTTTCCAGTCGCTTTGGAAGTTCCACTGCTCGACCAGCGATCCGCCCTGCCAAACAAAGGCCCTCTCATTCCAGATCTGCTGGTTCCAGGCGTCAGGACCGCAGGGAAAGGGCTGGCCCGACCCGGGTGGGTGGCACGAAACATACGTTCCGGTCTTGACTTCGAGGAAGACGTTGCTGCTATCCACCAGGGGCGCCTGATAATGGGCGAGCAGATCACCGAAGGTCTCCGCCATTTCCTGGCTGGTAAACGGATCGAAGGTGATGTTCGCCAGCTTGGTGTTGGGACTTTGCCCGACCGCAGGCGTAGAGCCGTTGTGCTGGGCGGTGCGACCCCACTGGGACCAGTCCGCGATATTTTGCGCCAGTACCGGCGAGAGGTGAGCCATCCGCCAGGCGATGAACATCAACCCTGCGATGGATAGCGATAAGACGAGAATCGTACGCTTCATTCTTGCTGACTCCTGGTGTGGCAGGTATGTCCCCGACTGCCTGGATAGAACTCAAGCCATTCCTAGACTATAGACGAGGCAGCCCGCAGGATCGCTAACAAAACGGCGGTCAGCGCGGGCGGTTTGCGGGTGT
This sequence comes from Terriglobia bacterium, assembly GCA_041485425.1. Taxonomy (GTDB): domain Bacteria; phylum Acidobacteriota; class Terriglobia; order Terriglobales; family Acidobacteriaceae; genus JAIQET01. The sequence continues at coordinate 12,865 of JBGPJK010000055.1, forward strand.
GGCAGGCCTGCGCGTAGCATCTAACCTGAAGCATGGCAACCACGACCACCGCGCCCGCCCGCCATCCGCCCAAGCTGGTCTTTGGCGAGATTATCAGCTTTGCCTACGATACCTTCATGTCGAACAAGGTGCGTTTTGCGCTGACGGCACTGGGCATGGTGATAGGTACAGCTTCGCTGATCCTGGTGGTCACTATTGGCCTCACCGGCAAACAGTATGTGTTGAACCAGATCCAGGCCATTGGGGCCAACCTGATTTATGCGGAGTACGAGGGTGGGGCGCAGCGCATCACCAACGTTACGCCGGACCCTCTGACGGTTGACGACATGCAGGCTGCGTTGCGGGATGTGCCTGGCATTGTGGCGGCATCTCCCGTGGCCCAGCTCGACGAACGCATCCCCGTGGGCAATGGCAAGGAACGGGACATCCAAATCCTCGGCGTGTACCCCGAGTACCGCATTGTGCGCAACCTGGTGGTGATCTCGGGACGGTTCTTTGATGCGCAGGACGAGCAGGCCCACAACAAGATCGGTGTGATCACCGACAAGATGGCCCAAGAGCTCTACGGCTCCCAGGAAGAGGCCGTGGGCAAGGTGATCAAACTGAGCGGCCTGCCTTTCACCATCGTCGGGACCTTCAGGGAGCGGGTGAACACCTTCGGCCAGTCCGAAGTTACCAATAACACAATGGTGATCCCCTACACCGTGGCGCGCTATTTCACCGATGCGCCCACCGTGAAACAGATTTACTTTTCGGTGGCGGATTCTTCCATGGTGGTGGCGGCGACGGAACAGATCAAGAAGGTCATCCAGTCACGGCACCGGGCGGAATCGGTCTACAACGTAACCAACTTGACGCAGTTGGTAGCAGTGGCGGAGAAGACCGCGAACGCGCTGACCATGGTGCTGTTGCTGGTGGCGCTGGTGGTGCTGCTGGTCAGCGGCATCGGCATCATGAACATCATGCTGGCGACGGTGAGCGCGCGCATCCGCGAGATTGGGATTCGCAAAGCCATGGGCGCGACCAACTCCGAAATTCGCTTTCAGTTCCTGGCGGAAGCGATTCTGATCTCTCTGGTCGGAGGACTGCTGGGTGTGGTCATCGGCCTGGCTATCCCATTTTCGGTGCGGTTTTTCACCGAGTATCGCATCCCCATCTCGGGAGTGTCCGCGATTGTGGCCATCATGGTTTCGTCGCTGGTGGGGATTCTGTTCGGAACCGTGCCCGCGGCGCGCGCAGCCAAGCTGGATCCGGTGGAGAGTTTGCGGTACGAGTAGCGGACGTCAGACCTCGGACTTCGGACCTCAGCCAACGCAAGCTCCGGCGGACTTTGGTACAACTGCAGGCAATCTTCCTGGTATGGAGGCTGAGTACAAGAGCTCAATGCTGAGGGCCGAGGCCCGACGGCTGAGGTCCGACGTTGGAAACAAGAAAGCCGGGCTGGTTGGCCCGGCTCGTCTCTCTCATCACCTTAGGGAAAACGACTTGGTTCTGAGGTTCCCTTAGATCTTGTGTTCCACCTGGGCTCTCAACGGCGGCGCCAGGGTGGCAGCTTGCGCCGTTTGTCACCGCTACATCACCAAGGCCAAGGCCTCCAACTCCTGTTGCAGGACAGGCAGGGCGCAGCCCGCCATTTCTACCCGGCCAGCGGCATCCAGGGCTGCCTGCGGAGACACTCCGTAGCCTCGCCCCATCAGGAATACCTGCAAAAGTTCAGCGGCCTCGCGGGAATCGATCAGGCCGCCTTGCAGCAGATCGTTCCTTAGCGCCGTCAATTCGGTAGTGGAAAATCGCTCTTTCATGGTCGTCATCACCTCCGACCCTCACTACTCTTGGGCTATTAGACTCACTGGGTGCCATCTTAGTTGCATGCAATTTCGTGGCCGTACCCCAGTGCTATCTCTATATACGTTCGGCAAGACTGCTTGGTTTCTTTAAACCCATTGAAGCACGGCCAGTTGCAGGCCACCCCGCCGCTGGTAACCGGCGTCGGGGTACAGCCGGGGGCGTCAAAAGAGTGACACGTTGTGTCGTTCTGGGACGGAAAGCGCCATGAATCGTCGCAGCGGCGTCAAAAGGCGCAGCTTAGGACGGGTCGGTAACGGCCTCATCAATCAACAGGATGGGTATGTTATCCCGAATTGGGTAGACCCGGTGACACTCCCCACACTTGAGACTCTGCCCGTTGTCTTTGAGCACCAGCGGCTTCTTGCAGAGCGGACAGACCAGGATGTCGAGCAAGTCTTGGGGGATCATGGTGGGGAAATTGTACGCCCTTGCAGCGCCGCGGGGAACTTCTTCGCCACTGATTTGCGGCGATTGGCGCCGATTCGGGAAAAAGCCTTAAACCGCCGAGGTCGCCGGGAACGCCGAGAAAACCTGGACCATTGATTCATGGAAGCGTCCTGCGACTTGAACGAGGCGTTTGATCCTCGGCGGTCTCGGCGGTGAACCGCTTTTTTCTCACTTTGAATCACAGCGTCGCGGCATGGTTTACGATAAGATTTCTGGCTCCAACCATCCCAGGGGGAAGTGAGGATTCATGGCTGCCATGATTCTGGACGGAAATAAGATCGCGAGCGAGATCCGGGCGGAAGTGGCTTCCGAAGTCACGGGGTTGACCGCCGCAGGGATGCGCCCCGGCCTGGCGGTGATCCTGGTGGGCAACAACCCGGCGTCGGAAATCTACGTACGCGGCAAAGTGAAGAGCTGCGAGGAGGTGGGCGTCTACAGCGAGAAGCACACGCCCCCCGACAATGTTTCCACGGAAGAATTACTCGAGCTGGTGCACGACCTCAACCGGCGCGACGAGATTGACGGCATTCTGGTACAGCTTCCGTTGCCGGCGCAGGTGGACTCGAAGAAAATCCTGATGGCGGTGGATCCGGCGAAGGACGTGGATGGTTTTCACCCCGTGAATGTCGGCTTTCTCTCCACCCAACGGCCCGGGCTGGTGCCCTGCACTCCGGCGGGAATCATTGAAATCCTGAAGCGGAGCCACATTCCCATAGCCAGCCAGGAAGCCGTGGTGGTGGGGCGCAGCGACATTGTGGGCAAGCCCACGGCGATGTTATTGATTAATGCCAATGCGACAGTGACGGTCTGTCACTCGAAGACGCGGGATTTGCCGGGCGTGTGCCGGCGGGCCGACATTTTGGTTGCGGCCATTGGCCGAGCCGGGATGATCACCCGCGATTTCGTGAAGCCGGGTGCCACCGTGATTGACGTGGGAATGAACAAGGTGACGGATCGTGCCGAGTTCGATCGGCTGTTCTCTGGGAACGCGAAACGCGAGGAAACCTTCCGTACCAAAGGCTCCACGTTGGCGGGCGACGTGCATCCCGAGGTGGCAGAGTTTGCCGGTGCGATCACACCCGTACCGGGTGGCGTTGGACCGCTGACCATCGCCCTGCTGATGGTGAACACGGTACGCGCCGCGAAACTACGAAGGGGAAACCGCGTGCCGGAGCTTGCGAAGGCTTGAGTGCCCAAGCCAACTCCTCTTTTTCAGCACAGAGACGCAGAGGCCCCGAGCAAGCACTTTCTGGCGGCTGGGTTTCCGGCGTGATGATCCAGGCCTGGGTGCAGTGAAGCCGTGTGCTCAATTTGTTTTTTTCTTTCCCATTTCTCTGCTTCTCTGTGGTGAAGTGGTTCTATGGGTTTCGTTGAAGACCCGCGATCCGCGAGGCTCGCTTGCTGAAAGTCGGCTTGACCGGCGGCATTGCTTCCGGAAAATCCGTAATAGGTGAGATGTTTGTGGCGCTCGGGGTCCACCTCATCCAGGCCGACCGCATTGCCCACGAATTGCTGCAACCGGGTGAGGCGGTTTACCAGGAAGTGGTCCATCACTTCGGCACCGGGATCCTCAACCCTGACGGCAGTGTCCACCGGCCGAAGCTGGCAGAAGCGGCTTTCGGGTCGCCGAACCAGAACACCCCGTCTCGCGTCGAAGAATTGAACCGGATCGTCCACCCTGCCGTAATACAGAGGCAGGAGGAATGGATGGAGGAGGTGGGTCGTCGCGACCCGCATGCGATCGCCATGGTAGAAGCCGCGCTGATTGTGGAAGCCGGCGCCGCCAGACGATTCGACCGGCTGGTGGTCGTGACCTGTCGCCCTGAACAGCGCATCCAACGCTGGGCGGTGCGCATGGGAGGGAATGAGGAAGCGGCGCGCCGGGAGGTGGTGCGACGCACGGCAGCGCAACTCCCGGACGAGGAGAAAACCAAGGTAGCCGACTATGTTATCGACAATTCCGGATCGCTGGACGAGACCAACCGGCGGGTTAGAGAAATCTACGTGGAGTTGAAGCGGGAAGCGGAGAAAAGCCTTTAACCGCAGAGACCGCCGAGCACTGCCGCCGAGAACGCTGAGAAAAACTCAATGATTGCCAGCCCGTAAGTCTGGACCCAAGCGGATGCGTGCACTTGGCAAAGCTCCCTGGCAAGTTGCAAACTGAGACCAGAGACCTGACCTATGAAACTGCTGCGACCCATTCTTCTTGCCGTGGCTCTTGCCGGCGCGTTCTTTTACTTCACCACCTATCGTTCGAGCCGGATGGGACTGGTGGACTGGCCCAGCCGACCCAGCAAGGTGGAGATCACTGAGGCGGCCAGCCCCGGACCGCTGGATAGCGAAGAGCAGAATAATATCGCGGTCTATCACAAGAACATTCAATCGGTGGTGAACATCACCTCGCGAGCCATGGCCTTTGATTTCTTCTACGGCCTGGTGCCGCAGGAGGGCCAGGGGTCTGGTTTCATCATCGATAAAGAGGGCCATGTCCTGACCAATTACCACGTGATCGCCGATGCCCGGCAGATCGAAGTGACCCTGCACAATCGCAAGAAATATCGCGCCACCATCGTGGGCATCGACCGGGAGCACGATCTCGCCGTAGTTCAGATCAAAGCTCCGGACCTGGTTCCCATGGTGCTGGGGGACTCACGCAATCTGCAGGTGGGGCAGAAGGTGTACGCCATCGGCAACCCGTTTGGACTGAGTGGCACATTGACCAGCGGCATCGTCAGCTCCATTCGCCCGGTGCAGGAGCCCGACGGCATGGTCATCGACGAGGCCATTCAGACCGACGCCGCCATTAATCCGGGCAACTCCGGCGGACCGCTGCTGAACTGGCGCGGCGAGGTGATCGGCATCAACACCATGATTCTCTCCAGCGTGGGACAGAGCGCGGGTATCGGCTTTGCGATTCCCATCAATACCGCCAAGGCGGTGCTGAACGATCTGGTCACCTTGGGCCGGGTGCGGCGTCCGGCACTCGGGGTCCGTACCATTCCGGTTGATCCTGAACTGGCCGACCAGATGGGATTAGCAGCCGATTATGGCCTGCTGATCGTGCAGCTGGTACCGGGCGGAGCCGCCGACCGAGCCGGCTTGCGCGGAGGCTCCGAGCGCGCTTACCTGGGCAACATTCCCATCATGTTGGGCGGTGACCTGATCGTCGGAATCGATGGTCAGAAGGTGGAGAACCAGCAGGACCTGGCGCAGATCATGAATAACCACCGCGCCGACGACTCGGTTCGCATCACGGTTTACCGCGGGAAGAAAAAGATGGATGTGACGGTGACCCTGGGCGAGGCCAGACAGCAAGTGTGAGGTGGACGCCGTTAGTGGTTGGCGCGAGTTGATCGTCCAGTGTTTTCTCCTGGCGTCATCCCGAGGCGGCTTCAAGCCGTCGAGGGGTTCAAATTACCCAATTACAAAATCCAATTATGGACGTCGAATCCATTCGCCGCTACTGCCTTTCTTTTCCACAGGCCACGGAAGACATGCCGTGGCCGGACGATCTTTGCTTCAAAGTCGGAGGGAGGATTTTTGCCGCCGTGAGCCTGCACTCGGTGCCCCAGAGCATTTCGTTCAAGTGCACTGCGGAGCAGTTCGCCGAACTGGTGGAGCAGGAAGGGATCAATCCCGCGCCCTACGTCGGGCGCTACAAATGGGTGCGACTGGAGCGGCCGGACGTTTTGTGCGATGCGGAGTTGGAAGACTTGATCCGGCAGTCTTATGAGATGGTGTCCACGAAAACCAAGGCCAAAACCAAAACCTTGAACCGCCGAGATCGCCGAGAAAAAAAGAAGAAGAAGAAGTAAGAATATCTGCCGCAGAGGCCAAGCAGTTGTCCTCGGAGTTGATCGCTGCAAGCTGAGGCCCGAGGTCTGACTTCTGATTGTTGTTGCAACCAGAAAATGTCGTATTAACTGCAACGAGACTCTGTCACCCCCTTGGCAATTAAGTAA
>JBGPJK010000056.1:0-18976 GCA_041485425.1 Terriglobia bacterium
CCATAGACGCATCCGCCGGTGGAGGAGTAGATGATCTTGCGAACGCCGTGCTTCCGGCAGCACTCGAGAAGGTTGACGCCGCCGCGGACATTGACATCCGCGTAAGTCATGGGATCTTCCATGGAAGCGCGTACGTTGCCGCGGGCTGCCTGGTGGCTGACAATCTCAAACTGGTGACGCTCGAACAGGGCGTCCAGGCGCGGATCGCGAATATCCATCTGGTGGAACTCGCATCGCGGGTTGAGGTTATGAAGCCGCCCGGTGAACAGATCGTCGATTACGACCACTTCGTGCCCGGCCGCAAGGTATGCATCCACGATATGAGAGCCAACAAAGCCTGCTCCCCCGGTAACAAGAATCCTTGCCATAACGCTCCTTTGGATTTCTTAAGATCGTTTATTGCGGGGTGTGGTCAGAACAGAGCTAGTGCGCGCCAACCATTCGGACGGCAATCAGGATGGTCTTGAAGAAACACTTGGCATCGAGCCAGAGCGACCAGTTCTCGACATAGTGCAGCTCGAGTTCGAGGCGGCGCTCAAAAGACAGCGTCTGCCGGCCCGACGCAACCCAGAGCCCCGCCATACCGGGCCGGACGCTCAAAATCCTGGTGCGATTTTCACCGAACTTCTCCAGTTCGAGCTCGGCGAGCATGCGAGGCCCCACCAGGCTCATTTCACCCTTCAGTACGTTGATCAATTGGGGCAGTTCATCCAGCGAAGTGCGCCGCAGCACACGGCCGACCCGGGTGACTCGCGGATCGTTGATGATCTTCAGGTTCTTCTTGTACTGGTTCAGCAGGTCGCCGTCCTCCAGCAACTTTTCAAAGGCGTCGGCATGCATGGAGCGGAACTTGTAGGCGAGGAATTCGCGACCGCCGTAACCAATAATTCTGGGACGGAAGAAAATCGGCCCTGGAGACTCCAGACGAATGGCGAGAGCAATCAGCGGAAAAAGAGGAGCAACCAGAATCAGGCCGAGGAAAGAGCCGACGACATCGATGAATCGCTTGATCATTCGAGCGAAGCCGCTGCGCTCCGGTTCCCGGACAAACTCTTCCGCCGACCGTGTCGCGACGGATTTTGGGGAGGAGCTCAGTTTGTAGCTGGTGGCCAATTTTCCTCCTTGATTCCTTGGGGCCGCGTGGCACGCTGCATCAGGCGCTGGCCAACTGAATCACGCCCGACTCCTGCATCACTCGCTCCGCTTCCAGCAAATACTCCTTGCTGACCGACTGCGCCTGTAGCCATTCCATGTATTGCCGCACGTTTTCCTCCACCGGGACCGTGGGCTCCCAACCGAGCCGGCGCATGCGTGAGATATCAGAAACGGTGTGCCGGGTATCTCCGAGGCGAAACTCGCCCGCCATGCGTGGCTGGAGCTTGCTGTCAAAGGCGTTCAGCATGATGCGGGCGAATTCCAGCACGGTCACAGCACGCCCACCGCCCACATTCAGCACCTCAAAATCAGCTTCGCTCTTTTCCAGTGCCAGAACATTCGCCCGGGCGACGTCGCGGACATTGACGTAGTCCCGAAGCTGACCACCATCCTCGTAGACAACTGGAGGCAACCCATGCATGATCCTCATGGCAAAGCGACGGGCGATGCCGGAGTACGCGTTGTAGAAAGAATTTCGCGAGCCCTGAACGTAGGTGTAGCGCATGCAGGCGGTCGGAATACCGTAACGGCGGCCGAGTCGATCCGCCAGCATTTCGATGGCGTACTTGGAGATGGCGTAGGCGGTGTGAGGGTACACGGTCGGCTCGTCGATCAACAACGGCTCGATCTCGCGGCCGCATTGCGGACACTTGACCTCCCAGTCTCCGCGGCGCAACTGTTCGAGCGACCGTGGACCTGGTGTAATGACCCCGTGGGCGGCGCCGGACGAAGCCGAGGAAGACCGCGGGTTGTGCGGTGAGCGAACCGCTTGCGCCGCATAAATAGTCTTGCCGATGTCTTCATCGCCAGTACACAGGTAACGCCCTTCCCCGCAGACGGATTGCGAGGAAGCGAAGACAATTTTTCGGACCGGGAAGCGGCCCCGGTCGGAAACGATCAGCTCAAACAGCAGCGCGCTGCTCTCGGCATTGGTATGGATGAAACGGCTGAAATCCGGCAGGTAATCCTGATAGGCGGCGAGATGGAGAACGCCATTGATTCCTTCCAGCGCACGCGTGAGGTCGGTCGGGTTGGCCACGTCGCCGCGGAGGAACTCCGCAGCGGAGGGCACCCACGCGGGTTTGCCTTTGGGATGCACCCGTTCCTGCAGACTGTCGAGAATGCGGACGCGGTAGCCGCGCTCGAGCAGCAGGTCGACGGTATGGGAGCCGATAAATCCGGCGCCGCCGGTCACCAGGATTCTGTCGCCCGGGGAAAACGATGTTTTCGCGCTATGCATCGATGGCTGGCTCATACGTTGCTCCGGCAAGGCTATGGGAGATTTTGGGCGAAAATGGCCGGAGCGACTTTGGCGCGCACAAGGCTTGCCGGACCGCGGAACTCCGCCAGGCACTGGGCCACGAACTGGCGCATGTTGGACTGGAAATGTGACAGATCGAAACGCTGCACGTTCGACCGAATGAAGTGCGGGTCGAACCGGGTCTCCACCGACTCAAAGGTGCGAATCGCTTCGGCCATGGATTCGGTTTCCTGCCCGGCAAAGAAAACACCGGTGGCGGTTTCCGGAGCGCAGGAATCTTCCGGAGAGAGGCCGATCACCGTCTCCAGCGCTCCTCCGCGACCATAGGCGATTACCGGGCGCCCGAAGGACTGGGCCTCAACCGGAACGATGCCGAAATCTTCTTCGCCCGGGAACAGCAGCGCCCGGCAATGGGCGTAGCACTGGTGCAGGTCCTTTTCGTCGAGATGTCCCAGAAATTCGATCCCGGGCCCGCGCAGGCGGCGCAGGCGCTTGTACTGATCGCCGTCTCCCACGATGCGAAGGCGACGTCCCAGCCGTTTGCAGACATCAATCGCCAGATCGACTCGCTTGTAGTCGATCAAGCGGCTCACGACGAGGTAGTAGTCTTCAGTGCGATCGGAGATGTATGCGTCCTTGACCATCGCGGGAGGATGAATGACGCAACTATCGCGCCGGTAATGCTTACGGATTCGGGAGGCGACATTGAAGGAGTTGGCGACAAAGTAGTCCACGCGCGCGGCGGACGCCAGATCCCACATCCTGAGGTAGTGCGCGGTTGCCGAGAAGACTGTTCGCATCACCGGCCCCATGTTCCGGCGATAGTCGTGATACATGTCCCACAGGTAGCGCATGGGCGAGTGGCAATAACAGATGTGGCAGGTGCGCGTGGGAGACACAACGCCCTTGGCCGGGCCCGACTCCGAACTGATGATCAAGTCGTAACCCGAGACGTCCAGATGCTCCAGGGCCATCGGCTGCAGGGGCAACAGATGCCGGTACCAGCGAGTGCTTCCTGGAATCTTCTGCAGAAACGAGGTGGTCAGGCGGTGTTTCCGCAGTTCGGGAGGCATCGTCTCCGGGTCGGCGACCAGCGCAAACAAGTCGGCCTGGGGAAACATCTCTGCCAGCGCGGCGACCACGCGTTCGCCCCCGGCGTGGCCCACGAACCAGTAGTGGACAATAGCGACGCGCAAGTTTGATCGAGTTCCCGCAAACTCCAGGGTGTCGGCCACAGTTATTTCCAAAGCTGCAGGTTAAGGCCTCGGCTTACGGAGAATGTACCGGTGATAGTCGGTGTGGGGCGCGATGCTTCGAGCGATTTGGAAACCTTCCCGCAAGAAGCAGCCTTCGAGTTCAGCCGTGGTACGACGGATGCGCCGAATTCCCCGGCGCCAGAACCGGGGCAGGGCAACATCAGGCATGGCCGTCTTCACCTGATAGGTCCAATCTCTCTTTCGCGTATCGAACTGCAGGTAAGCAACGCCCTTGTCGGATAGTAGAGAACCCAGGCTTTGGAGGTACCCCTGAATCACGGGGAAGGAGTCAATATGCTGGAAGACGAGCAGCGAGTAGACGAAGTCTATCTTTCCCGCGAACTCGGAGAGTTCTACAGCAAGCCTCGCCGGTTGATCGACGCTGAAGAACTGCACATTTGCGATAGCTCGCTCCGCTGCCAAGGCCCGCCCCTGGCGAACCATTTCGAAGGAAATGTCCACGCCCATTACTTGCCCGAAGTAGTGGGAGATGGGAAACATGAGACGACCCACGCCACAACCGATCTCCAGCGCTGTACCGGACGGCACATCCTGCTCCCGCAGGACCGGCAGAAGTTCTTGCGCGACGGCAGCCTCGCCGCTTCGCCAGAATGCCTCGTGGTCACCCCGGCGCAGGTTGGTCATGATGTAGGTGTAGGCATCTTCCTGCGCGAAGTGGTTCCACTCCGCGGTTCGCACAAGAATGGGCTGACCATTGAGTTGGTTTGTGCTCAAGGCCGGAGCGGCCCTTTTGGATTCGGCGACGGATTTCATGCGAGCCCCCGGATTTGTTGCAGTTGTGCAATGGGAGTTACCGGCGCACGTTGTTCGCAGACCGCCAAGTTGTACAACAACCCGACCATGGTAAACACGGTCAGCGAAGTTACAGCCGTGCCCATAGAGTGCTCGGTGAAACTGATGAAACACTCTAAGATCACGCAGGTCTGTATCGCCCTGGCAAACGCGTGACCGAAGGTGAATTCGGGAAACCTCGTCTGAATTCTTTCCGCCCACCGGTAAGTTGAGAACCACATGCCCACCATGAGCAGGAGGCCGGCGACACCTCCTTCAGCGAGAAAGTGGAGGTAGGAGTTGTGGGAGTGTTCGCCATTGTTGATGACCTCACCACTGGTGGCGATATACACGAAGCCGGGAATTCCAGAGAACGCCAGCGAGTCATCGTTGTAGCGACCGAATCCAATGCCGATGACAGGGCTAAGAGAAAAGTCCTCGAGGGCCCTCTGAAAATAAAGGAATCGGCCCACGACATTCGCGTCCTCGGTGTCGGTGACAGCCTCGACCCGCTGACTAACTTCCGGCTGAGTGAGGAAGAATGCGGCAAGCGGTAGAACAATCAGCACCGCGATCTTCAGCACCTTCTTCGTCTGCTTGCGCGCGTACAGGAATGCAAAGAGGCTGGTGGCCAGAAATGCGGCATAGGCAGTTCTGGACTTGGAGAGGGCCAACCCGGTGAAGGTGGCGCCGAACCAGAATGCCGGCAGAGAAAAGACTTTGACCTTCTCGGTGTGGAGCAAGAGCGATAGAGCGATACAGGCCGCCAGTGCGTAAACTGCGCCCGCCGCGTTATGCGAGTAGAACATGGCCTGAAACACATACTGCGGCGGCGAAGGCGCAAAACTGACCAGTTGCAACTGGTCCGGCAAGTTGGAAAGCCCCAGGGGCACGCCAACCGCATCGGCGAATTCAGCGGCTCCCAGAACCGCCACCAGGGACATCAGGGTCAGGAACAGTTCCACCGCGCGACGGACGAACTTTTCATCGAGCGAATAATCAGCGAACGCGAGCAGCGGCAGATAGGCAACCAACAAAGCCCCGTCAAAGCGCAGGAACTCGTACGAGAACAGATTCCCGAGGGGAACCCCGGTGAGCAGGTAACTTGTCAGCCAGAACACGTACGCATAAATCAAGAACTGGCGTGCTCTTTGTGGAGCCAGGTCCAGTTTCGCGGGCTCGGTCTTGCGATGAACTATGTAAAGCAGAAGCAGACCCAAGATGGCTGCCACATTGATTGCCGGAAAGAGGTTTCCAGTCAGGCTGATCACGAGTAGCAGGATGACGAACTTGCTCAAGATAACCCCTTGTGAGATCCAGTCATTGGTGTGGATTCGCGCCTGACTAAAATATGGATGATCGCAGCCTTTCCCTAGGAAGCTTTACGTGCGTAAGCAACCATGATGTTGCCGAGGTTCAGGCCAGCAAGAGCCTGCAGCAGGCGGGCCCCTCTGACGTAAAGCCGTTTCGCTTTAGGGCTGGCCCATGCGGCGTGAGCCTTGGTCTCGGGTGCCCCGATCTCAACCGAAAGAACCTCGAATCCTACGGTTCGAAGCAGTCTGGATAAGGTGGGTGGCGTGAAGTGGTTGAGATGATGGGGGATCTCCAAGTTCGAATCGCTGACCTTGAGAAGGGCGCACATTCGAGCCTTGGGCAGATGAAACAGAGTATTGGGCACTCGGACCACTGCCATGCCACCGGGTTTAATTAGCCTATGGACGCGGGTGATCTCCGCCTGCGGATCAAGCAGATGTTCCAGCACATCCAGCAAGGTCACCACATCGAATGAGCCCGGGGCGAAGGGAGCAGTCTCCAGAACTACATTGTGGACCGGCACGTGGTTGTGCTCGCGGGCGAATTGGGAGGCTACGTTTGAACTCTCGATACCGACCGCACTCCAGCCGTGCGACAGAGCTTGAGCCACAAACTCGCCGGTGCCGCATCCCACATCCAGGAGGCGCCCGCCACCCGGGGCAATCTTATCCAGGTGCTGCAGGCACTGGCGATACACTGGAGTCCGACAAGAGAGCCAGGACTCAAGATCTCTGTCCGAGAAGTACTCAGCGTCATAGAGCGCTTTCAGTTCGTCCAGTGTAGGCCGCGGATAAACGTACAGGAATCGGCAGCGGCGGCACCTAAACAGCTGCCCCTCAGGCTCGGAGCGAACCACTTTCCGGTCTTCACAATTGCATAGGGGACAACCCTGGGCAAAGGTCACGATGGTTTCATTCTTCATCTCGGACTCAGACGGGGGATTCCCATTTACTAAAGCGATCCCGTCAGGAGGATGGTGAACCGGTGCCTGGGGATGGGTTCGCCTGGCAAAGCTCGCCGAAAGCGGGTTGCATCGCACTTCCTTCATGGTAGAGACTCACTCCCGCTGGACCCAGCCGCCTCAACCACACCGCTGACGAAGGCGTCACTCCTCGCGGGGCCGCCACTCAGCGGTCGAATTCCCAACACAGTGAACCCTGCGAACATGGCTAGCTCGCGGACCAGGATGGCAACGGCAATGCCAACCGCCCCGTAAAGGTGACCCAGGGAATAGTCCAACAGGAGAGTCAAAATACCTGTCCCGAGATAGGTGCCAATGTAAACCGACCTGGATGCCGCGGCGATCGCCCGGTTCAGGTAGATCGAGTTCGTCAAGATGAGCGGGACCGAGAGCACCATGATGGCCGCCAGCGTGCCAGTCGAGGCAAATGCGGAGCCATAGATGAGCCGAACCAGAGGAGGAGTCACCCACATCAGAACCAGGCAACACGGAACCGTGGTGAAGATCAGGAAGCGGATCCAGCGTTGCGCGTACGCCTGCAAGGCGGGCAGGTCTGGGGCAAGGCTTACCATCCTGGGCAAGACCACTCCTCCCAACAGCCAGGAAACTACGTAGACCATTACGAGGGGAATGTTGGCTGCGGCAAAGTAGCCCACCTCTCGGGACGAAACCAGTCCCGACAGTACGATCACATCGGCGCGCAATATCAGCGCTGCAGTGCTGTAGGTAATGCCAATGGGAGTAGAGCGGCGGAGCATTCGCCAGCATCCGGACGGCGAACCCCATTTCGGCCGGGCACGGTAACGAAACAAGAACAAGCCAGACAATACAAATTCCAGCGATTGGCAGATCAGCAGCCACACCAGGAGGGTGTAGATGTGCCATGAGTAATGGAGCGCCAGTCCAACCCCACCCAGAAGCAGGCCACAATGAATGGCTTGAACGGTTCCGATTACCAACATACGATCCAGAGCCTTCAACACGCCGGCATGCAACTGGCAGTAGGAGTAGAGCCCGGTGCGCAGCGCCAGAAACCCACCGATGAACCAAGTGACGGTCGAGAACTTCACCCACATCCCAATCGCCCCCAGGAGGAGTGCCAAGACCAGGAACAACAGAGTCTTGATTGCATAGATCTGGCCCAAAGTTGTACCCAGTTCCTGGGGACTGCGGGCGACCTCAGCGATGCTCGAAACCTGCAAGCCGTTATCTGCAATCATCACCGCGACGGTCACGAAGGCCAGAACCGTGGCATAGACACCCAGGATCGAGGCGCCATACAGGCGAGCAATCACAACGACAGCCACGAAATTGGCGGCGCGGAGCAGGACTTCGCCGCCTATGACGCTGGTCAGATTGATCGCGGTCTTCCTCATGAATGGCAATTCGTGATGCGGGATGCTGGCGTGCTACTCAGGGTGTATGACGCTTCAGTTTGGAAAGGAACATCGGGGAGCGCGCCCGCAAGCGGGCGCTGTCGCGTTTGAGGCCAACCCAGACCTGCTGGGCGAACAACTTGCGTGAGTCCTGCGGATCGGTTTGCCCCCACAGGGCGTGACCGAGCACGCATGCACATGCGGCAGCCAAGGAGAGGAGCAATCCCAGAACGATGATGAACACGCGTGGCGGACTGGCACGCCTCTCCGGGTAGTTCGGCGGGTCCAGAACCCGGACCGTGGGGATTTCTTTGGCCTCCTGCACCTTGGCCAATTCGTACTGCTTGGTCAAAGCCTCGTACACCGACTCCTGGATTCTGGTGCGACGGTACAGGTCCGCATAGGTGACGCCGAGCAGCGGCAGCTTGCGTATGGAGGGATACAGCGAATCGTTCGACTGGGGACTGCTGGAATCCACATCGGCGCCGCCGAGTTTGTCCAGTTGCTGACGGAGTTCGTTTACCCGGGCCTGGGCGGCCCGCACCCGCACGTTCTGGGCGGTGTAGATTTGCTCCAGTCCTTGGCGCTCCGCCTGGGCAGCGATCAGTTCGCCCTGGAGTCGAGCGGCGGCTTCCACCATGGCCTTGCCCTGTTCCGGGATATTGATGGCGGTATTCTTGCTGGCAAACTGGCTGAAATCCATGGACGCCTGATCCAGGTCGTGTTTGACGGCATTCAAACGGGTTGCCAGGAACTCCCGCTCGCGCCTTGCCGCTGAGGTTGACGACGTGGCCACCGCCCGGTCCAACTCTTCCACGTAGGCCTTGGCCATCTCTTCCGCACGCTCCGAACTGCGGTCGCGGACATGGATCTCGATGATCCCGCTCTTGCGGTCTTCCGAGATGTAGGTGCGGCTCTCCAGTTCCTGGCGGGCGTCCTCCCAGCGCCGCACCCAGTAAACCTTGCGCAGGTCGAAGCGCCGGATCAGCGCATCTTCCACGGTGCGGCTGCGGAGAATTCCCACGAAAAGGGCCCCCGAACTCTTGAAGCCAAGCAGATTACTGGCATAGCTGCCCAGGGCGTCTCCCGCTTGGCCAGACAAAGCGGCCAGCATCGCCATCCCCGAACTGTTTTGCGCATCCGGTGGCATGAGCCGCGTGACCGATTCGTACCGAGGCGGGATCAGAAAAGCGATCAGGACAAATACCAGCAACCCTTTTCCGGCGAAACGCAGAATAAAGCCGCGGTGCTCCCAGAGCAACTGCAAATGTTCGAGCGTGGCCGTCCGAGGTTGCGGCGGCAGTGGCCGCAGGTTCTCGGAAAGAAACTGGGGTTCCGATTGCGGTTCGACGATGGGTACAGTTCGTTGCGCCATGGACTAAGGGATTCTCCAGCGCTGCGGCGTGAATGTGAGTTGAAACGACGCAGTGAGGTTGGACTTCGGCTGTGCTGCCAGCAGCGGAAATGCCCAGCGCTCGTACTGGACAAAGGTGGAGAGCGCGAGGTCCGGCCTCAGCATTACATCGCTGCGGACGGTGAAGTCGTTCTGATGCCCGCCCTGCAGGAAGGCCCGGTCCACTTCGACGTGCCGGTATGCGAACTGCAGTTTGGCGCGAGGCGAGAACCAATACGTCGCCCAAGCCTGCCCTCCGCGGCCGTCACGCCCGATGGCATTACCCAGCAAGTTGCCGTCGCTGGTGTAACCGGAACGATAGCGGCGATCTGCGTATACAAAACCCGGACCAAGCCCGGGGGTGTCATGCGAAGTGTTGAGACCTTCGAAGCGAAGCTCCAGTTTCGGGATCTTGGGAACCCGTGGGAGAAAGATCCCGGGATTCAATGAGGGACGATCCGAACCGATGGGCGAGACCTCATCGACCACCAGAGAATCCATGTACACGGTCAGCCAGTTCCTCAACCCAGGGACGCGGTAGGTGAAATCAACGGCTGAAAAACGCTTGCCCGGATTCTCCGTGATGCTGGCCTTGTGCGAATAATAACTTCGCAGAAAATTGCCCCAGGTAAACGGCAAACCCGGGCCACTGAACATGGCGGTGATGCCCATCCCGATTTCGAGGTTGGGAGTGGGTTTGAAGCTGATCTTGCTTCCGTGAATGTAAGGCTGCGGATCGACCTTGGGTCCCACCAGACGGGTGTTGGCAAATACCCACTGCTGACCGGAGAGCTGCCCGACGAAAAACTCCGTCCGCACCGGGCCCAGCAAGCGCGAAAGCAACGGCAGCCGGTAGGGTGAGACGCTATCGATTCGCAGCATGGTGATAGGTGCGGCATTGTCGCTGAGCAGCAGAGGTCCCGCCTGGCTGGGACCCAGCCACGCGCTCTCCCTGCCGAAAGAAAACTTAACGTTCTTCAGGGTGATTCCCACGGATGCGTTTTGGAGACGGAACCGGCTCAGGGGACTGGTGCCGTTCGGCAGAGGAAGTGTCTGATCGAGGTTGGCAATGGTCTGCAGCACGTTGGGAGCATACGAAGGGTTTCCGGGAGCGTACTGGTATTCACCCTGGACCTCGAAGGAGAGCGGGCCAGCCACGGCGTGCGCGGTCATGCCGGTCGCCATATTGAACCCCTCGCCGTAGGGACGCCCGTAATCATTGCTGATGGTCTGACCAAAGTGATAACCGTCGCGCAGGGGCGGACCGGCAATGCCGGTCACGCGTGTGTAAATCGAATCCAGACTGGCTCCCAGGTTCGCCGCGCCATCCAATCGTTGCGTCTCATCCGAGAATTCTGCCACCAACGCTGCGTAGAGCTTTTGGGCCTCACCTCCGGGTTCACCGCCGTATCGCAAACGTTCCGCGGTTTCTTCCACCAGGCGGGCACACTCCATTCGCGTCCAGGGACGCAGGCCGACGAAGGCAGTTTGGGTGTAGCCGAGTGCTGCCAGGCGATCGAACACGGGATAGACCCAGCTCTCCAGCGGGACGTACGGGGAGCCCATATTTTCCGGATTGCGACTGGCTTCCTGGGCGCGTTCCATGAAGTTTCCCCAAGGAGCGCCGCCCAGTTCGGGATCGTGGTGAGCGCGGTAGATCTGGCGTCCCAAGTACCATCCCAAGACACTCCCGATGAAAGCATCCGAAGCAAAGTGTTGCTTGCTGGTCACGCGCGTGAGGGTCACGGTCGAGGCTAAACCGTAGGCCAAGAACCTGGTGAGCGGTCCGGGATACTCGTGCGCGAGAACGCTGGCCACAGACCAGGCGAGCGCGGAGTGTTCCGAAGGGAACGAAGTGCCTGCGTGGAAAAAGGTTCCGTTCCCGTGGCCGGCATCCGGTCGGGGGCGCTGGGTAACACCTTTGAGGAGATAGGTAATCGCAGTGCTGTTCAGCGCTGCCTCTCCGCTGAGCAATCCCGCTTCACTCAGGTGATCATTGTTCCTGAGTTGCCCCAGGAGAAACGCTCCACCTCCAGCGCCCAGCAGCGAGTACACGGCGTAGTTCGAAATATTCAGACTGCGGTTAAGCTGGTTGGTTTGGTCGGGGACTTGTCGGGAAATCCAGCGATCGCTGCCCATGAGCAGGCCAGTGAAAGCCACAAACGGAACGAAGGTCCTGGCGCTTCCCCTGGTCAACTCGGTTGGACTGGTCCAGAATTGCTTTTGATCGGACACCATGTGCTTCACGAATGGCAGGAGCAGCTTGTTTTGGGGATCGGTTCCCGGGATCAAGAAGCCGGGGTCTGGCTGGACCGCACTCGGCGCCTCCGGAAGAATGCGGACCGTCGCAGGCGCCACGTTCTCTTCCACATCGCCTCCGCCGGGCGGCGCGCTGGTCTGCGTTTGGCTGACGGAGGTCAATGTGCTCATAAACAACAACCCTACAAACCACGACTTGGACAGAAGCGGCATCCAGGTCCTCAAAATGTCAGAAACCCCTGGCCACTTGCACCGCGATGCCCACGGCAGATACCAGTTGCGCGACTTGCAAGCTGTTCTTCCAGCGGCTGCTGCCACTGAACGCCTTCTCCGGGACGACCAGCATGTCTCCCGGTTGTAGAGCAGCGTCGAGCACGCCACCGCTGAACATCCCCCCTGAGCCACCCGCCACAGAACCGTCGGCCCGAATGACAAAGATGGCTTTCTTGTTGGCCATGTTTGTCGGGCCGCCGGCCTGGTTCAAGTACCAACCGGCGCTCTTCCCCGGTTTGAAAGTGACCGCGGTTGCGTTGTATACGGACCCGTCGACCATGACGAAGTTCGGCTTCTTCGGGAGGTAGATGACGTCACCGGCACGCACCTGGATATCCGCTGGCGTGTTGGCCCAGTGCTTCATATCGGGAGAAATGTGAATCACGAGGCGCCCCACCGGCGGAGTGTTCTGTAGTCTTTCCATGGTGGTTTTCCACTGCAGCAACGAAGCCTCTTTCGCCAGCCTGTCGTCCTGGTCAACGCTGACGACCATCTTCAAGCTGGCTCCCTCGTCCTGAACCTGGCGAATCAGTTCTGCCCGGTTCTTCTCCTCAAGTTCCCGGACTTGCGCCCGTTCGAAGATGGCGCCGTAAGGATAGGCGTCGGAACGAAGACCACCTGCCCGCTTAATGATCGAACTCAGACGCTCCCCTTCCTGAATGCCGTACGTGCCGGGGTGGAGGACCTCACCCTTGACCACAATGGTGGCGCCCACATCGTTCCAACCTGCCAACTCGCCGATGGTCAGGACGTCTCCATCGTGCAGCCGAATATCGGTGTCGGGCTGACTAGCCAGGGCGGCAGCGATCGGAATCGTCAGGTGCTCGCCCAGAACTTTCTGGCCGTCCTCGACCAGGTAGCGGGTGAGATCGGCAGTCTCGGTATAGGCGCCCCGCTTCAGGCCACCGGCCAGACGCACCAGATCGGCCGCGCTCATGCTTTCGCCCAGCGGATACTTGCCGGGCCGGGCGACCTGGCCCTGAATGATGACCGCGGGGGGATCCACTTTGGCCAAGTTCTTGTGAATGAAGATGCGGTCCTTGGGTGCGAGCAAAATGTTGTCTTTGGCGTCTCCCGCCAGGGCCTTGGTCAAGTTCACGCTGAGAACTTCAAGCTTGCCGTCGGCGGTCTTGCGGAAGACCTGGACATCTGTAAGAAGAGCGTCGGGGGTGGCGCCACCCGCCAGGTAAACTGCGTCTCGCAGATAGGTAGCGCCGTTGCTGACGTGATCGCCGGGATCTCTCACCTCACCGGTCACGGTAATCACGGGAGGATCTTCAAAATCAAAGCGACCGAATATGCGGACGGTGTCAAAGGGTTTCAGGACAAGGTCCTGGTCTTTTCCGGCAAGTGCGTCCTCGAGGTTGAAGGCCAGAACTGCCGGGGTGTAGTCGGGCGGGTTGAGGCGGATGATCTCGGCGTGGCGCTTGTAGGGTTCGGGCAAGAGGTCGTTGTACGACTTGATGAGGTCGGTGACCTTCATGCCTTCGCGGTAGGCGAACTTGCCGGGGCGAAATACATGCCCATCGAGATAGACCGTCTTGTCGGCGTAAGGCAGGATGGGGGAGATCTTGATCTTGTCACCATCCTGCACCTTGAAGTTTTCAAGTGCTGTGGTGACCGACTCCTGATTGTTGTCTTCGGGAATATCCAGGCGCAGCATGGTCCGGCTGAGGTGAGCTTCGACACGTTCCACGTCGACATGGCGCAGTGTGCCCGACTGCAGAACGCCTCCGGCGAGTTCCAGGACCTCGGCAAGATCATTCTCTCCGAGCAGTTCGTAAATGGCGGGACGGCGAACCATGCCTTCGATGGTGATTTCCGGACCCAGTGGCGGAACCAGAATGGTGTCGCCGGGCTGCAGCCCCTCTACTCCGGAACGGATTCCGTGCAGCAGTAGATCGTAGACGTCGACTTGCTTAATCAGTTGCTTGCCCCGATAGTGCCGGAGGATGCGCAAAGAACCGCGCGCGGTTGGGCCGCCGGCGATATAGAGAGCGTTGAGCGGGGTGGAGAGCGAACTGACATCGTAGGCACCGGGCCGCTGGACATCCCCCACCACGTAGACCCGCACGGTGCGCAGCCGGGAGAGGGATACGTCTGCCTGGACATCTCGGAACTGGGTTCGCAGCGTGCTTTGCACCAGACGCTGCACATCGCCCAGGCTGCGTCCTGACACCTGCACGGCACCCACTTCCGGCAGGGCTACGCGACCTTCACGATCCACGACTCGTTGCAGGCGCTGGGACACGCCACCCCAGAGTTCGATGCTCAAGCCATCGCCGGGTCCAAGAACATACTCGGGTCCTACCGGCAAATCCATCGGAAGTTCGTCGAAGTTGCCGGTTCCGTTGCGGAAGACGTCCTGCCCGAAGCGCTCCAGCAGCGGAGTCCGCCGGGAATATTGCGCGTAAAGGTCGTAGAGCGAGGGAACATCCGCATAAGGATCCGGCCGATGACGGACGACCGGGTGGTCTTCCCGCTGGTCGGAGAGCGAGAACGGCGGATTCCGTGGACGAGACCTGGTATCTACTCGGGCTGTTTGCGGAAATTGGTTGCCGCCGTTCTGCGGAGATTCCGTCATCGAGCCAGTCGAAGGTCCGATCGATGGAGGCAGAGACGGTGTGACGCCCGCACCCGGCCTGTCGGTTCCCCTGTCGAGGCCGGCAAGGGAGCGGTCGGTGGCGCTCGCACTCAACAGCTCCGGCAATTCATCGGGACGGACCCGGGACATCCCGGTCTTCGCGCTGGGGAATCCATCGGTGATGCCATCAAGGTAGTCACCCGCGGGCATCTGAACATCCGCTCGTTCCACTTGACGCCGGGAATCGTTGCCCGGCGCAGTCTCCGGGGTTGGCGGCTGCTGATCGTTGTACGAAGGCGGACGTTCCAGCTCGTGGTCATGCTTCGACCAGTATGAGTCTTCCTGGTTCTGGCGCACTCTAAGCTGTTCGGGCTGCGGCTCAGCGGGTGACGGTTCGGAGGATTGGGTTGCGGCTCGCATTGGCTGGCGGGCCTGGCGACGTGCCATCTCATCCCGTTCCTCGCGGCCGGGTTTGGCCCGAACGTAGGAGCGATCCTCAATTTCCCGGGTGATGAGAACGCAAATATTCTGATCCTGCCGAATCAGGCGGAACAGCGCGTCGTCCGTGAGCTCTTGGGGATCGAGCAACCTGCCTTGCTCATACGCTCTCTTGACCAGCAGTTTCTTGGCCTGCAGCAACAACCCCGGTTCGTCCCGAAGAATGGCGATGATCTTGTCGGCGGAGAGAGCAACCAAGCTCTCTGCTTCCTGTTCCGCACGGAAGGTGGCCTCGTCCGTCACTTGAGGGCGGTTGGAGTAGGTTCTTTCTTGCCCGAGAACCGCAATGGGGAAAGCCAGCGTCATCAGGACAAGAACCGCGCTTACCCTCGACTTGAGATGGAATGGATTCGATAGCTTCTTCATACAACCCCTATCCGCGGGCGTAAAACCGCAGCTGCAAGTGGAGGTGGAGCGAACCGATCGTAACCCCTGGTCGTCGTGCTGGAAGATCCTCGGAACGGAACGAATGTGAGACGCGAGCAAGGAATCATTGAACCCACGGTCAACGAATCGGCTCCAGGTCGGCTTCGTCAACCTCCATGGCTACCGAACGCCTGATCAGCTCGATGGAAATCACAACCCGAAACCTGTCTTTCTTGCGCTGCAGGATGCCTTCGACGCCAGCCATCGGACCGCTACGCACCAGCACACGTCGTCCCACCTGCAGGAAGGGATGCGGCTCCACACATACGCCTCCTGCCAAGCTGCGACGAAGAGCCTCGACCTCACTGCCGGGAAGCGGAGCCGGCTTGCCGTTGAAGCTCACCAGTTGCGCTACGCCGGGAAGCCGCAGCACCTGAAGGCGATCCTTCAGCGCGATGTGCACAAGCACGTACCCGGGAAAGAGCGGTA
Source organism: Terriglobia bacterium (assembly GCA_041485425.1). Classification (GTDB taxonomy): domain Bacteria; phylum Acidobacteriota; class Terriglobia; order Terriglobales; family Acidobacteriaceae; genus JAIQET01. The sequence goes on from JBGPJK010000056.1 coordinate 15,978, forward strand.
GCTGCAACTGCTTGCGCCGATCTTTCCAGCGGCGGACAGACTGGTAGAGCGGCAAGAAGCAACGAATCCCGTTGGCTTCCATCTGCTGCGCCACCTGTTTCTCGTGGCGAGGGTGGGTGTAACTGGCGTACCACCGCGGCTCGAAGTACTCCGCTGAGGCCAACGGTTCCGGGTGCAGACCCATTGCGGCTTGCAACGTCATAGTCACGCCTGCAGCTTCGCCCCCTCAGTTACAGGGCTTGAAATGAGCAACCCTTTCTCAATCAGTTACTTAACTCGCTCTTCGCCTTCGGTAGTGCAAGCTGCAGCGGGTGAAGAGCGTGGCCCCGCCGCCAGTCTGTGCCGGGCTACTGCTCGACCAGTTGTTCCCTGCCTCGCAGTGCGTTCAGAATTCCTTCCTCCGAGCTCTCGACGGGTTTGGAGCGAATGTCGACGACAGCCCAGAAGAACACGCTGCTGTTGCGCTCCGGCGCGAGGGCAAGGATCTTCATGTGCGGGTAATGCACTAACAGGTCATCGCAGATGCCGGGGCGCCTCTCCGCCTGATCCAGCGCGATGATCAGGAAGTCGGGTTCAGACTCGGCGACCACGTGCGTAATCTCGGAGTCGTCTTTGATCTCGCCCATGACCTCTATGTCCGGCTGGTCGAAAATCGTGGCCAGCACCAGTTCCCGCATCAGGCGAGGACGGTTTGCCACCAGCACTCGAATTTTTGACACGGCACACTCCTGAAAAAACATCGCGCAAGTATGCTTCGGTTGGAGAAAAACGGTAAGGTTCAAATGTGTTTGCTATCGAAGCAAGGAAAGCCGGTACGCAGGACGCCATATGCCAACCACTGCCAATACCAAACAGTGAGTGACCCCGTACCAAAAATGTACTAGTCGCCCTGGCGGGTGCATGAAACTGCAGGAAGGTGGAGATTCGAGAACAGGCGGGGAGGCCCGGCGCAACATCCTGGTGGGCGGAGGACGCTGCCGGCCTGTTTTCATGCGGCGTCGTCTCAGCGCAACATCACACTGCGAGCCCCTGAATGCGACAGAGTTCCACGACTTGCAGGCGATCGCTTGCGCCCACCTTGCGCAGCATGTGGTGAACGTGGTTGCGCACCGTCTGCTCGGAAAGGTTCAGTTGCATTGCAATCTCCTTGTTGGTGAGCCCGCGGCCGATCAGAAGAACCAGTTGCTGCTCCCGGTTGGTGAGACCGAGGCTGGCCTTGACCTGGAAGCTGGGCACCTGGTTCCATTGCCGGGCCACGTACCGCAGCAAGCAAAGACACAACTGCGGAGGGCACACCGCTTCACCGTTGGCCGCTGCCCGCACCCCGGTTACCACTTCTTGCGCCGACGCGTCCTTCAGGACGTACCCAACCGCTCCGGCTCGAACCACTTGCAGGAAGGTCTGCTCCTCGGATTCCATGCCAATCATGACCACCTTCAGGCCGGGCACAGCGCGCTGCACCTCGCGAATGAACTCCAGGTGGGACAGCTCGACGGTAAAAGAATCCATGAGCAGAACATCCGGGCTGGCGGCAGCGATCTCTTCCACGGCAAGTGGAGTAAACCCGCAAGCCCCAACCATCTCGATGTCGTTTTTCTTGTTGAAGATTCGGACCAGCGCTTCGCGAAGCAGCCGGTTCTCAGCGAGTAGAAAAACTGCGACCCTATCTCTTTGCTCACTCATGACTACCACTCCCCCCGCTGGCGAAGGGCGCACCGCAGGTCAAGGCTTGTAGCTGAGCCAGTTCTGCTAACTTCGATGCAAATGGTCAACTACCCGGCCCTATAGGGAATTAGGGTGGCGAGAAGCTGGGTTCGATTATAGCAGTTGTTGCAAAGGCCTGAGTAGCACAGTCTACCAAGCTCACGTACAAGCTGGGTCACGGAATTGTAAATAATTTGTAGTGCCAGACCTCGGTGGCCTGCCGATCGTTGCCCAAGGCGGCGAACAGTTCCGCCAGCAACATATCCGACAGTAGAAAGCATGCATTTGCTGGGCGTCAGAAACAGGTTGTATGCCGATCCCCGAGCTATGAATCTCACCCGACCGTTGGTCTGGCCCCAGTTGGGTTCGAAGCTGATGGAAGCCTGGAAGTAGTTCACAAGCATCCTGTGTGCCTTAGAACGTGTAGGTTCGTCCGGAACTTTAGCATTCGACGCCACCACCGCGAGCAGCAGCATCGCACTGAAGAAGTACAGAAAACTGTACTTCGCGGATGCCATGAAGTTCCTCCTGCTTACGTGGGCCCTGAGAACTATTAACCTGAGTGCGGTCAGCGAGCATTTACAGGCAATGGGGGGGTGCGGCGCAAGCGATTGCTTAGTGAAACTTGTGTGACCACGTAAGCTGCTGAAATCGTGTGTGCTTTGCTCCCGGGCGCGATGTGACCAGTTCTACTTTGGAAACAATGTTTTGACACATCGACTGACGAAACAAATTTAGACTCACAAAGAGGCGCTCCAGGCCGGCTGTGATGCCCGTCCGTTTAGCTGTTGGAAAAACAGGAAGAAACCATCGAGGAGTTTTCCGTTGGCGTGCATCGTGTCTCGCTGAGCAATCTATGGGGCTAAGGCGCGAGCTTTGGCTTTCCAAGACCTGCCTTCACCCTCCCGATGCCACGAGATAAGTCTCCATCTGGGAGATCGGGCGATTACACTCCACGGCAATTGCAAATCCTGCTCCCGGTCCCCGCGGCTCGATGCGTACTACCCTGCCCTCACCCACCAGCTCAATCGGGCGTGCCACCGGTCCTCCCTGCACGGTCATGGTGAAACTCACGGAACAATGTTGCGGAATGGGGGAGGGCGTCTCTAACAGCAGGCCGCCGATACTCACATTCTGGCTGACCGCTTGCAGTTCAGAAACAGAGTTCCCCAAAGGAAAACTCACGTGGACCGGGTAGCGCAGGGGGAAACGACGGTACTTGCGCTCCTGCGCAGCAAGCGGACGGGCAGCGTGGTTGATTTTGCCCATAAGATTGTTTCCTTCAAGGTGAACCG
>JBGPJK010000057.1:0-18838 GCA_041485425.1 Terriglobia bacterium
ATCTGGAATCCGGCTTCGATGCGCTCGATTGCCATCTGCGTCAGCTTCGCTTGTTCGTATCGCGGTAGCCCGGAATTGTTGGGTTCGTCGGCATAGGGTTCCAGCAGAGCTGCGGTGCGAGAGCCCAGGGAGCCGTCCATGAACGCCTTCAACATGCCGGTATGCAGCATGTTGTCGGACTGGGGATGCGCAGAACGGTGTGCCTGGAGGGCGTCCATGGAACCATTGAACGGCAGCCATTCACTGATGCGGGCAGTAAGCTTGCCATCGCGTTCGATCTCTTCCAGGATCTGAAAATCTTCCCAGGACGCAGCACCTTCGGAATCGGAGTTGTCCTGTACGGAAGTGATGCCCGACTGCGCCACTTCCTGCAGCGACGCGTCGATCGCCTGCCGGCGTTTCTGGTGCGTGGGCTGCGGGATCACGGCGAAAACCGCGTCGCGCGCGGTCTCGCGCAGAATGCCGGTGGGCTGGCCGGTGGAATCACGATCAATTTTGCCACCCGCCGGTTCCTTACTCGCGATGGTGATGCTCGCCAGTTGCAGCGCCCGCGTATTGGCTGCTGCGATGTGTCCGTCCACCCGCTCCACAAACACCGGGTGATCGGTCGTGACCTCGTCGATATCCCACCGCGTGGGTAGCTCTTTCACCGGCCACGTGGTCTGGTCCCAGCCCCCGCCCACGATCCACTCGCCCGGTGCCGCAGTTTCCACCCGCGCCCGGATGCGATCGCGAAATTCGGTCAGCGATTTCACTCCGGTCAGGTTGACCGTGAGCCGTTCGAATCCGGCTTCTGCCAAGTGCAGATGGGCGTCGTTGAATCCCGGCATCACGAAGTGACCGCCCAGGTCGATGACCTCGGTCCCGGGCCCCTTCAGCTTGAGAATTTCGTCCTCGGGGCCCACGGCTTCGATGCGGTCGCCACGAATGGCGATCGCCTGGGCGCGCTTGATCTCATGGAACGACGAGGTGACCGCCACTCCGGTGTAGATATTGCCGTGGAGAAGAATGAGATCGGCCTTTGGTTTGGCAGGCGAGTTCTGTGCTTGCATCATGGAAATCGTGCACAACAGAAAAAGAATTGTCCTCAGGTTCATACACCTACCCCGGCGAGAGTGAGCAGGGCCAGCAGGATGCGCTTCAGTCCTAACTCGCGTCCGCTGCAGTCGAACCACTCTTGCAGGGTGTGCGCTCCGCCGCCAATGCCCCCGCCACCGATAGCAATGGCTTCGCGGCCCAGTGACAGCGGGATGTTGGCGTCCGTGGAGGCGCGCTGAATCTGGGCCGAGTTTCCCAGGTGAGCGTCCACGGCGCGAATCACCTGCAGGATGTGAGCGTTGGAATCCAGTTCTCCCGCCGGACGATTGCCGATCACCACGATTTCGGAGCTGAGTCCAAAGGGCCGCCGCTGGGAGGAGGCGCGGGCCTCGGTAGCCAGCGACTCTTCTTCCACCGCCTTGTCGATGGCCAGGCGCAGCGCGCTTTCCATGCGCTCCATCTCCGCCATCGAGGTGGAACGGATATCCACCCGCATGCTGGCGGACTCGGGAATCGAATTCACCGAAGTTCCGCCGCGGATGACGCCAATGTTGAACGTGGTCTTGGGCGACGAGGGCACCGGGGTTTGGGCAAAGCTGTGGATGGCGCGGGCCAGCACCAGGATGGGATTGGGCGCGCCGAAATCGCTCCAGGAGTGGCCGCCGGGGCCGCGCACGATCACCTCGAAGCGGCGGCTGCCCAGCGCCTCGGCGACGATGGTGTCCGCGCCCGCTCCATCCAGCACCAGGCTGTAGGTGATGGAATTCTTCCAGCGCGGCGCAGAAAAAATCTGCCGCATACCACGCAGATCGCCTTCCCCTTCCTCCCCGACGTTCCCGATAAATACGAAGGGCAAGGCATGACGAATCCGGACAGCCCGCAACAGCGCGGCAATGGCCAGCATGGCGGTTACTCCCGCGCCATTGTCGGAGACTCCCGGCCCGTATAGACGTCCGCCCTGCTGCCGGATGTTCAGCGGCGTGCCGGCTGGAAAAACCGTGTCAATGTGGGCGCTGAGAGCAACGTAAGTTTTCCCGTATCCGGGATGAATGCCGAAAACATTGCCCACGTCGTCACTGTGGACGTTGTCCAGTCCAAGCTCGCGGAATTTCTCTGCCAGCCAGGTTGCTCGCGCGGCCTCTCCGAATGGCGGTGCGGCAATGCGCGCCAGTTCCAGTTGCCATTGCGCGAATTGCGGTTCCTGGGCACGGAGCCAGGCGAACGCCGCACGGGTTTCCGTCAACACAGCCAGGCGCGCAACTTCCTGCTGCACGTTGGGAAACACTTCCGACACTTCGGCTCGGGGGCTGAGGGCCATTGAAACTAAGCCGTCATATTACAACGCAATGCCGAACTTGGGGGTTGGCTTTGACGACGACCGCGGATTACGGGCGGACGGTAACGGTTACTCCGAAGTGCAGGCGATCCGGGGCAACGTCGAAACCTGGAAGCTCTGCCACCTTGAAACTTTAGTCCGATGACGTGGCTTTCGCGGTTGGCACGCACTCCAGAATCTCGGCGTGGCTCAGGGTGTGGTTGGACGCCTTGGCGCGCTTGTAGATGCGCTCCACAATCTCGTCGGTCACGGACAGGCCGTGGCGTTCCAGCCAGAACAGCACGTTCGACTTGCCGCTCATGGGGCCGATGTCAATCACCTGCTCCAGGCCGAACATGTGTGAGGGCACGCCGGAATAGACCGTGTTGGCCAGTTCGATGTCGTTCTTCTTGTAGGCCTTGATCACGGCGGCCGCATGCACCCTGGTCGCAGTGCGAAAAGCATCTTCGCCCACTACAGGATAATTCGCCGGGATGGGTACGCCGGTGGCCCGCGATACCGCCTGGCAATAATCTTTCAGCTTGGTCAAGTCCTGGTCCGCCCAAGGCGCAATGCCCATGAGCTTCAGGTTGACCAGCATCTGGTCCATCTGGGTGTTGCCCACGCGCTCTCCGAGGCCCAGCGCACAAGCATGCACGCACTCCGCCCCCGCCACCAGCGCCGCCATCGAGTTGGCAATGGCCAGGCCGCGGTCGCAATGTCCGTGCCAGTCCACGCGAATGTTTTCGCCGGAGGGTTTCACTACTTCCTCCACGATGAACCGCACCAGCGCGAACGTGCCCATGGGCGTGGCGTGCCCGGCGGTATCGCAGATCACGATGGCGCGTGCGCCGCAGTTGATGGCCGCCGAATACAGGCGCTTGACCATCTCCGGATCGCAGCGCGTGGTGTCCTCGGTCACGTACATGACATCGAGGCCCAGGGAGACGGCGTACTTCACCGCGCTCTCGGTCGTCTGCAGCAGGAAGTCGTCGGTCCAGCCTTCGGTGTAGCGGCGGATGGGGCTCGACCCCAGAAAGGTCGCCGCCTCGATGTGGAGCCCGGTGCGCTGCACGATTTCGGCAATCGGCCGAATATCGTTCTGATGGGTGCGCGCCGCGCAATTGGCGCGGATTTTCATCTTGTGCTTGACGACCTCTCGCGCCAGTGCTTCGGTATGCTCCACCGCACGTGGGCCCGCGCCCGGCAGGCCCAAGTCGAGCGAGTTGATGCCCAGCGTCTCCATCAAATGCAGGATGTGGATTTTTTCTTCAATCGAAGGATCGCGCACCGAGGGCGACTGCAGGCCATCCCGCAAAGTCTCGTCGTTGAGCAGGACATGGCCGGACGGCCGCAAGGACGCGGGATGATTCCGGTTCCAGTCGTAGATGAGCTCAGAAACTTTCACAGTTCGATGCGCGTGTGGGAACGGGTCTCTGACCCGTCCAGGCCGAGCAATGTTCGGCAAATCTTTTCTTGATGTCGGGCAAGCGCCCCACGCGCCGCCGTTACCCCAAGGGCTATAGCCCTGCGCCACCCAGAACCTGGGCCCTTACTTCCCATCCTTCGGCGGAAGGGTCAACCCGAACACCGAGATCTTCCCCTTCCCCGCCACGTTGATGCCGCGCACGTCTCCCGCGTTGGGCAAATACAGCGTCTTGCAATACTCACAGCGATAGACCTCGGCATCCGGGCCCCAAGCCTTGGCCACGTCGCCACACGCCTGCTCGACGGCATCGCTCAGGTAAAACCAGCGCTTCAGATGCCCACCGCAAAATTTGCCCTTGTCATCCTTCTCGTTGCAGGCGCGCTGTCCCACTTTCTTGATCTTCACTTTGTGGTGGGGAAGCTGGGGAGGAGTTTGCGTGCCCGAGGTTGGGGTTTCGGTTGTGGCCAATGCAGTGGTCCTCGTCGCTGCGGCTTGCAGGCCGCCGGGTTCAGCTCAGCACCGTTCATTTTACTCGAAGTTGGCGGGGAGCATGAGAACCTAGAGACACCGCGGCGAACGGTTTGGTTCCAGCGGTCAGTCAAACTCGCGCTTGGGCGCGGTCTGCTCCGGTCCCACACGCCCCGCTGCCATTTCCGCCACGAAATAATTCTCTCCCCGCACCGGCCCTCCCGCCATGCGCCGCAGCATTGCAATCTGGCCCACATGCGTCAAAGCGTCGGCGACCGGACCCTGAAACAGCTTTTCTACTGGAGCTCCAAGCGGTTGGCTGGAAGCCAGAAAATCGTCGAACGCCTGGAGCGCAGCGAAAAAACGGTCCACCTCCTGATTCCACGGCCAAGGTTGAGAATTCCGCCACGCCTGTTGCCCTTTTGCAATCGACAACCCCCAGTCCATGAGATCCCCGATATGGGCGAGAATCTGCACTGGCGTTCGCACCCCCTCGCCGCCGCGAAAATCGCCGAAGGTTGCGGCGGCATGGCGCACCGCCTTCCCGCCCCGGTAGGCCAGCGTGGCCAGAGTGTGACGCAACATCTCGCGACTCGGATCGTTACTCACGGCTTTCTCCCCCTGCAAATGTAGTATGTACCGCAGTTGATTTCTTCCATCTCAACTTCGGACGTGAATTCCTTCAGCTCGGCCCACGGCTGCCGGTCAGGATCACCCAACACGGTCGCCCTGCTGAACAAAATCACCGGCCGACGCAATAGCTTTCCGAATCCGCCGCGCGGCAGTTTGGCATCCATGATCACTACCCACCCTCTCGGACGAAGGTAATTCCATGCTTGCGCCAGCACTTGCCGCGACTCTGGCATCACCGCATAGGAAAGGCTGAAGAGCACGCCGTCGACCGGCTCCGGCAGAATCATCTCGCCCGCGTCCTGCTGCAGCAATCGAACATTTTGCCAGCCCTGGCGGTCGCACAGTTGCCTGGCCTTGGCCAACATGCCGTCGCTGGCGTCGACGCCATAGACCGCGCCTTGCGGGCCAACGGCGCGGAGCAGATGCGCCAGGTTTCGCCCCGTTCCACAACCGATTTCGAGCACGCGGCCTCCGGCGGACAGTTCCAGGGTTTTGACGGCGCGTTCTCGTATGCCGGGTGGAAGGAGAAACGTGAACTCGAAAATCGGATAAATCTTCGCGAGGAGATTGTAGCGGCGGCGGACGAAATCGAGATCGTAGTGGAAAGTCAATGCAAGGTCCGGGTCTACATTCTTCCCTTCCGCATATGCACCCCCGCCGAGCGCAGCCCCCCCCGCAAACGCTGGCCCAGCCCGCGGGCGAACTGGAGATCGAGGAATCCTTCCATTTGCCGCGTGAAAGCCTCGCCGTATCCGTACCACCAGACTCTTTTCACGCCTGGCAAGCGATCCGAATTCACGTACTTGATGCGGACCATCTCCTCCAGGCCAAAACGCCCATGGGTGCGCCCGATACCGCTCGCCTTCACTCCTCCGTGGGGCGCTTCGCTGATGCCGAAACAGGAGACGGTGTCATTCACCATCACCGTACCCGCATGGATGCGCGCGGCCATTGCCTCGCCGCGGGCGCGGCTCCGCGTCCACACACTGGCCGCGAGACCGTACTCCGAGTCGTTCGCCAGCCGGATGGCTTCGTCGTCGCTGTCGAATGGCATCACGGGTAGCAAGGGTCCGAAGGTCTCCTCCCGCATGATGAGCATTTCGTGGGTGACGTCGGCGAGAACGGTGGGCGCATAAAAGTTAGACGTGCGTTGGACCATTCGGGCACCCCCGCAAAGCACGCGTGCCCCACGGGCCTTGGCGTCTTCCACATGCAGTTCCACATTGCGCAACTGCCGCTCGTGGATCAGCGGCCCAACCTCGATTTCCGGATCCATTCCATTGCCCACGCGCAGTTGCTCGACCTTGCGCACACAGGCTTCGAGAAACGGCTGGTAAATACTGCGATGCACGTAACAGCGTTCCACCGACAGGCAGGCTTGTCCGGCATTCACCAACGCGCCCCAGACCGCGCCGCTGGAGGCTACCTCGATATCCGCGTCGTCGAGCACCAGCATGGAATCTTTCCCGCCCAGCTCCAGAACCATGGGAAGCAGGCGCGCCGCAGCGGCCTGCGCAATGCGCTTGCCGGTGGGCACGCTCCCGGTGAAGATCAGCTTGTCGATTTCGGAATGAATGAGCGCGGCACCGGTCGCGCCGTCGCCAACCATCACCTGGAAAACATCCTGGGGCACGCCCGCCTCATGCAGCAATGCCGCCAGCTCCACCGCCGCCAGCGAAGTAAATTCGGATGGCTTCACCACCAACGCATTGCCGGTGACCAGCGCAGCCAGGCTTTCGGTGGCAGGAATCGAAAACGGGTAGTTCCAGGGCGAGATGATCCCGATCACGCCATAGGGTTCGCGCACGATGCGGCCCGCCTTGGTCTTCATGGCCAGGTTGGCGTGGGGAAGCGCTTGATCACGCAGAAAACTGTACGCGTGGTCGATGCAAAAACGCGCGGCATCCAGCACCACCAGCACCTCGGTGAGCAGCGCCTCAACATAGGGCTTGCCGGCTTCCCTGGTGATCAGCCGCGCGACATGGGATTTCTTCTCGTGCAGAAGGCGCTGAAACTTGCGCAGGATGGCAACCCGCTTCTGCACGCCGAGTCCATTCCATCCCGACTGCGCGGCGCGGGCACGGGCGACGGCACCTTGTACCTCCGAGTCGGTCGCGCACGCGAATTCGCGCAGCATCTCGCCCGTGGCGGGGTTGACGGAAACTACTTTGCGAACGGCGACCTGGACGTCCGTGGCCATGCCTGCACAAAGTTTACGCGGGCGGGGGCGCCCCGCGCCACACCAGCAACTAATACTCCACGCTCACCAGGTACAACCCACTGGCTGGCGCGGTGGCTCCTGCGACCGAGCGGTTGCGGGCCTCGAGAATCCCCATGAAATCCGGAGGCTTCAGCGTGCCTTTCCCCACCCGCACGAACGTGCCCACCAGATTCCGCACCATGTGGTGCAGAAAGCCGCTGCCGCGGACCGTGTAAACCAGTTCGTCCTCCTGCCGCTGCCAGTTCGAGCTGAAGATTTGCCGCAGGTTCGATGCCGGCTTGTCCTCCCTTCCACGTTCGGGATCCACCGCGGCAAACGAGGTGAAATCATGCTCGCCGACAACCAGACCAGCCACCTGCCGCATCGCATCCTCATCCAGGGGATAGGGATAATGCCACACGTAGCGCGCCAGGAAGGGCGGGCAGATCGCCTCCCGATACATGCGGTAGCGGTAGGTTTTGGTCCGCGCCGACTTGCGAGCGTGGAACTCCGCCGCTGCCTCGCTCACTTCAAGCACGCGGATGGAAGCAGGCAAAATGTGGTTCAGGGCCTTGATGAAATTTCCCGTAGGGACGGCCGACTCCGTCCGGAATGTGGCCACCTGGGCCAGGGCATGGACTCCGGCGTCGGTGCGTCCCGAGCCCTGGGGCAAGACCTTTTCACCGGTCACCCGTCCAATAGCTGAAGCCAGGGTGCCCTGGATGGTGGCCGCGTCCGGCTGCACCTGCCAGCCGGAAAATTCCGCGCCGTCATAGGCCAGGACCACTTTTAGATTGCGCATGCCGATGCCTTCGGAGTCCTCGACCCGCAGCTCTTCATCTAAGGTGTTTACCGTCTTTACAAACTTTTACCCGATTTACCGGTCGCCAGCACAGAAAGCAAGCTGCGTGTCAGCTATACTATTTCACTTCCCGCGTTGGAACAGATCGGTTTGGCCGTGGTTCCACCGTGCCCGCGCCAGAAAAGTGAAACCTGCCGCGGGCCTCGTGCGTACCAGAGAGGTAGCCCAGGAGCTTTCGCATTCTTTTGACCGGGAACAGTCCTTATCCATGGAGATGAGCGAATGCATTTTCCTTGCTTGAATTCCGCCGTCCGATTGCTGGCCGCATGTGTGCTGGCGGGCGCGCTGTGCATCACGGGTTGGGCGCAAGCGTCTTCGCAACCACCCCAGACACCCGCCCCGGCATCACAGGCCGCCGTGCCCAAAGCGCTCTACCAGTTCAGCGACTATGCCAAGCCGCGGGGATATTTTCCGAATCCCATCGGCCCTTGTTCGCCACGCACGGTCTCGCCTCCCAACCTCGCCAATACCCCGCGCATTGACCAGTTACTGCAAAATGGCAAGTTGTATCTGTCACTCGACGACACCATTGCCCTGGCCATGGAGAATAACCTCGATATCGCCATCGCACGCTATAACTTGCCGATTGCCGACACCGATATCATGCTCTCCAATGCCGGCCAGTCGATCCGGGGCGTCAACACCGGCGTGGTGCAGGGCACGCCCGGCGGCGGCGTAGGGGGTATCGGTGGGACTTCCACCACCGGCTCCCAGGGTGGCGGGGCCGGCGGCACGACCGCGGGCGCTGGCGGTGCCGGCACCGGCAGTTCGGGTCTGGTGACTTCCACCGTGGGCGCGGGATCATCCATTCCGTCGTTCGATCCCATTATCACCTGGACCTTGCAGTTCGACCGCAACAACCTCCTGAGCGCCAATGCTTTTCAGGCTTCCGCAAACCAGAACACCACCACCGCGGATTTTGCTTACAACCAGGGCTTCCACTGGGGCATGAATATGTCGGTGGGTTTCAACAACACCCGTTTCACCACCAACTCACCGTTCTTCACTGCCAGCCCGCAACTGAACTCCAACTTTCGTTTTACGTTAAGCCAGCCCCTGTTGCAGGGATTTGGGTTTACAACCAACACCCGTTTCATCCATATCGCCAAGAATAACCGCGAGATTTCCGACGTTGCCTTCCGGTTGCAGGTGATTACCAGCGTCAACCAAATCGAAAACATTTACTGGGACCTGGTCAGCGCCTACGAGAACGTCAGGGTACAGCAGGATTCGCTCGCTTTGGCCCAGAAGACGTTTGAGGATAATAAGAAACAGGTGCAGATCGGCACCCTGGCGCCTATCGAGGTGGTACGTGCCCAGAGCGTCGTCGCCACCAATCAGCAGTCCCTGATCGTGGCTCAAACCAATCTTCAGTTGCAGCAGTTGCTCATCAAGAACGCGCTCAGCCGCACTCTCGTTGACCCGGTGCTGGCCGAAGCGGAAGTGATCCCCACTTCGACGATGGCCATTCCGGCCAATGAACCCGTGGTGCCGATTCAAGACCTGATCAACGACGCGCTCAGCCATCGCGCGGAGCTGGCGGAATCGCGGATTGACCTTACCAACCGCGACCTCACCAAGAAGACCGCCACGAATGCCCTGCTGCCCAGTCTGAGCCTCTTCGCCTACTACGGCGGATCGGGCTTGGGCGGCAAGCAAAATCCGGCCTCCAGCTCGACTCCTCCCTTTCCAACCACGAGTTACGGCGACACTCTAAGTCAGCTTGTGGACTCGACCGCAGCTGATAAGGGCGTCGGCCTGCAGTTGAACATTCCCATTCGTAACCGCGCCGCGCAAGCTACCCAGGTGCGCGCTGAGTTGGAATACCGCCAGGCACAGATGCGCCTGCAGCAGCTCGAAAACCAGGTTCGCATCGAGGTGCGCAACGCACAATTTTCCGTGCAGCAGAACCGGGCCAGCGTGGCAGCTGCCGAAGCCGCCGTCGAACTGGCCAAGCAGTCTCTGGACGCGGAACAGAAGAAGTACGCTCTGGGCGCTTCTACTACCACCCTGGTGCTGCAAACGCAGCGCGATCTGACTCAGGCGCAATCGAACCTCGTGACCGCCAAAGCGGCTTATGAGAAGTCCCGGGTGGAGCTGGACCGCACCACCGGTTTGACCCTCACCCACAATGGCATCCTGCTCTCCGACGCGGTCAAGGGCGAGGTCACGCAGATGCCCAACGTCCCCTACGCCGCCCCGCGCCAGGAGGGGCAGCCCCAGACCATGCCCAATCCGCCGCAGGCGGGCCCGCCACAGACGAACTGAGCTTGGTTGACTTACAATTTGGCCCTGTTGCCCTTTCCGGGCAGCAGGGCCTTGTTGTTTTTGAAGCTGCTCGCCAAGTGATGGAATCGAACCAGTGAGACCGCCAGCGCCGAGTTCGACCGAATCGCTGACGACTGACTTTAGCTTGCCCCGAGCTGAGCGAAGGGACTGGCGAACTACCTAGGAGACCCCGTGAGAATTGCCCAAGACGTCACCGAACTCATCGGCCGCACCCCCCTGGTTTATCTGAACAAGGTCACCGCCGGTTGCCCTGCCAAGGTCGCCGCCAAGCTGGAGAGTTTCAATCCCTGCAACAGCGTGAAAGACCGTATCGGCGTCAGCATGATTGTCGAAGCCGAGCGTGCGGGAAAGATTCATCCCGGCAAGACCGTCCTGATCGAGCCCACCAGCGGCAACACTGGCATCGGCCTTGCCTTCACGGCTGCGGTCAAGGGCTATCGCCTCATCCTCACCATGCCCGACACCATGAGCATGGAGCGCCGTGTCCTGCTGATGGCCCTGGGCGCAGAGATCGTGCTGACCCCCGGTCCCAAGGGCATGAAAGCCGCCATCGCCAAAGCCGAAGAGTTGCTGGCCGGTACGCCCGGCGCCGTCATCCTGCAGCAGTTTGCCAATCCCGCCAATCCCAAGATCCATCGCGAAACCACTGGCCCGGAAATCTGGGACGACACCGACGGCAAAGTTGACATTTTCGTTTCCGGCGTTGGAACCGGCGGTACGTTGACCGGAGTCACCGAATACATCCGCCCGAAGAAGCCGAGCTTCAAGGTAATCGCCGTCGAACCCAGCGACAGCCCGGTGCTCTCCGGCGGCCAGCCCAGCCCGCACAAAATTCAAGGCATCGGCGCCGGATTTGTGCCTGAAGTTCTGCGCACCGATTTCATCGACGAAGTCATCACCGTCAACACCGACGACTCGGTAAACATGGCCCGCCGCCTGGCTCGCGAAGAAGGTCTGCTGGTGGGAATCTCCTGCGGGGCCGCTGCACACGCCGCCATCGAAGTGGCCAAGCGTCCCGAAAACGCCGGCAAGCTCATCGTCGTTGTGCTGCCCGACTTTGGCGAGCGCTACCTGAGCACTATACTTTTCGAGGGCCTGCGCACCGAGGCCCAGCAGATGGCCACGGCCGCTGTCCCCGTATGATTGCTTTCATCAAATCGGTCCGCGAAGATATAGCCGCTGTCTTCGAGCGCGACCCCGCCGCCCGTTCCTATCTGGAAGTGCTGCTCTGCTACCCGGGACTGCACGCGCTCTGGTTCCATCGCGTGAACCACTGGCTGTGGCGCCACGGGATGCGCTTCCTGGCAAGATTTTTCTCGCAGTGGGCGCGCTTGTTTACCGGCATCGAAATCCATCCCGGCGCCCAGATCGGCCACCGGCTGTTCATTGACCACGGCATGGGCGTGGTGATCGGCGAAACGACCATCATCGGCGATGACGTCACCCTGTTTCAGGGTGTGACCCTCGGCGGCACCGGCAAAGAGCACGGCAAACGCCACCCCACCCTCGGCAACAACGTCAGCATCGGTTCCGGCGCCAAGTTGCTGGGCAACATCACCATCGGCGAAAACTGCCGCGTAGGCGCGGGTTCGGTCGTGCTGCGCTCGGTGCCGGACAACTCGACCATCGTCGGTGTCCCCGGCCACATTGTCTTGCGGAATGGGAAGCGAATAGTCATCACCGATCCCAAAGACATCAGTGACCCGCTCTCCGACGTCTTCATAAGACTCGCCGCCGAAGTCCACGAACTGCGCGAGAAACTGCAGGAACACACCCAGGCAGTCCTCGCCCCCGAGCCCGACCTGGACATCGACAAAGATTGGGACTCGGTCTCCGACGGCGCCGGGATATGAAGCCGTAGCGCCAGAGCCTGCCCTGAGCGCAGTCGAAGGGTCTCGCCGGCCACCAGGCTGGTGTGAGGACGGGTGCTCTCGCCCGTCCAGTCAAACGAAGCTCGGCAGTGCATTCCCACCAGCCGCGGAAAACGCTATTCTCTTTCCGTGACGCTCTCCGTCGTCCTCATTACTCACAACGAAGAAGCCAACCTCGCGCGCACGCTCGCAAGCGTGATGCCGCTGGTGCGCGATGGTAAAGGTGAAATCATCGTGGTGGACTCAGGTTCGACCGACCGCACGGTGGAGATCGCGAAATCTCTTGGTGCGAAAGTGTTCGCTGAGGACTGGAAGGGCTACGCCGCCCAGAAGAATTCGGCAATTGACAAGGCGACGGGGGATTGGATTCTGAGTCTGGATGCGGATGAGGAGGTGGGTGGAGGGGCGGCAGGGGTGATTGACAGGATTCTTGGACCAGATGCGGATATCTATGCGAAGTGCGCAGGCATATGGTTCGCTCGCAAGAACCATTTTCTGGGAAGGTGGATCCGGCATGGCGGCTTCTATCCCGACAAGAAGCTTCGACTGTTTCGTAGAGGAGCGGGCAGCTTCGAAAGCCGATCAGTTCACGAGACTGTGCACGTGAATGGTAAGACCGAACTCTGTCCGGAAATGGACTTCCAAGGAATGGGAGACATCGCCCTCCTCCACCACTCCTACCCCACCCTCTCCGACTACCTCGATCACATGAACCGCTACTCCTCGCTCGGTGCTGAGATGGTGGTGGCGAAGGGTCCGGTGCGGTTCAGCGTGATCAACATCGCCGTCCGGCCCCTGCTCACGTTCATCTACAACTATTTCTTCCGTCTCGGATTCCTTGACGGCCGCGAAGGCCTGCTGCTGCACCTGTACCACGCCGTCTACGTTTCGTGGAAATACGCCAAAGCCTGGGAACTGTCGCGCAGCCCAGGGCAGAACATGTCGTAGCGCCGGCGTCTCGCCCGCCCCCCGGGGGTACGACCCTCGTGGTGGCCGGCGGGATCCTTCGAATGCGCTCAGGGCAGGCTCTGGCGCTACGGACACCCTATCCTGCCCGGGTTCCATCCGGTATCGGCTCCTCCGGCACCGCCAGCACCGGCCGCACTCCGTCGGCGTAGCCGATGTCGAACAACATCCCCTCCGACACCACGCCGCGCATCTTCCGCGGCTCCAGGTTCAACACAAACAGCGCCTGCCTGCCTTCGATCTCGCGAGGAACAGCGCGCTCCTGCTTCATTCCGGCCACAATGGTCCGTTCATGGTCGCCAAAGCTGACCCGCAACTGGACGAGTTTGTCGGAACCGGGCACGTCCTCCACCGAGCGAATCGTGCCCACTCGTATGTCGATCTGGTTCAGCAAGTCAAGGTTGATAGCCGGCTTAATGGCAGCGGGGGTCATCCACTTATTCTAGAACCAGCTTATCCCGATGCATCGTCAGCAAGAGTGCCCCACCCGCCTTTGTGCCCTTTGTGGTGAAAGCCTTTTGGCTTCTCAGGGTCTCTGTGACTCTGTGGTGAATTTGCCTTATGATGGAGGAAGTCCGCTCGGGGTGAGCATGGAAAACAAGCCGAAAAACACTGTCGCCGAAAGCCCGATCTCCGACGTCTTTGAAGGCCGTCATCCCTCCCAGAGCGAAAAAGACTGGGCGGAGAAAACCCTGGCGCCCACGCTGGAGAAGGCTCCCGAGAAGCCTATTGGCGCGGCGAGTGGCGTCAACCTCGACGAGCAAGGCCATGCCCGCTTCACCACGATTTCCGGGGTCCCGGTGCGCCGCCTCTACACCCAGGCCGACCTTCCCGAGGACTGGAACAACGAACGGTACCTGGGCTATCCCGGCCAGCCGCCCTTCACCCGCGGCATTCACGCCTCGGGATACCGCGGCAAGCTTTTCACCATGCGCCAGTTCTCCGGCTTTGCTTCGCCGGAGGAGACCAACCAGCGTTACAAGTATCTGCTCGAGCACGGAGGCGGAGGCCTCTCGGTTGCTTTCGACCTGCCCACGCTGATGGGCTACGACTCAGACCATCCGGCCAGTGAAGGCGAGGTTGGCAAGTGCGGCGTGGCCATCGATTCCCTTGAGGACATGGAAATCCTCTTCAACGGAATCGACCTGGAAAAGACCACCACCTCGATGACCATCAACTCGCCCGCATCAGTGTTGTGGGCCATGTACCTGGTGGTCGCCGAAAAGCAGGGCGCCGACTGGAAGAAGATCTCTGGCACCATTCAGAACGACATTCTCAAGGAATACATTGCGCAGAAGGAATACATCTATCCGCCCGCGCCGAGTATGCGGCTGGTGATCGACACCTTCGAGTTCGGGTCGAAGTTCACGCCGCGCTTCAACACCATCTCGATCAGCGGATACCACATCCGCGAAGCCGGTTCGACCGCGCTGCAGGAGTTGGCATTCACCGTCTATGACGGCGTTGAGTACGTCGAGTGGGCACGGCGTCGGGGCCTCGACGTGGACGAGTTCGGGCCGCGGTTGAGTTTCTTCTTCAACGCCCATAACGATTTCTTCGAAGAGATTGCCAAGTACCGCGCCGCCCGCAAAATCTGGTATCGCCTGATGAAGGACCGCTTCCACGCGAAAAAAGAGCGTACCTGGCTGCTGCGTTTCCACTCCCAGACCGCCGGAGTCTCGCTCCCCGCCCAGCAGCCCATGAACAACATCGCCCGGGTAGCGATCCAGGCGCTGGCCGCGGTGTTGGGAGGAACCCAGTCGCTGCACTGCGACTCCTACGACGAAGCCCTCGCCCTGCCCACCGAAGAAGCGGCCCGCATCGCGCTGCGCACCCAGCAGATCATCGCCTACGAATCCGGCGTAGCCCAAACGGTAGATCCACTGGGCGGATCATATTTCCTCGAAAACCTCACGCTGCAAATGGAGAAAGGCGCCTTGGACTACTTCGGCAAGCTCGACGCCATGGGCGGAATGGTGAAAGCCATCGAGCGCGGCTACCCGCAGAAAGAAATCGCCGAAGCCTCCTACCAGTTCCAGCGCGCCGCCGAAGCCAACGAAAAGATCATCGTCGGCGTAAACGAGTTCCAAATCGAAGAAGAGTCGCCCAACATCCTCTACATCGACGAGACGGTAGCGAGGCAGCAGACCGCCAAACTGAAAACCCTGCGAGCCCGCCGCTCCAACGAAGAAGTGAAGCGCCGTTTGGACGCTCTCAAGAAAGCCGCCACTCAAACGCCGAACGCCGGAACTAACGGCAACATCTCCGAAGCCAACACCATGCCCTACATCGTGGACGCCGTCCGCGCGTATGCCACGGTGGGAGAGATCTGCGAGGCGCTGCGCGAGGTGTACGGGACGTATACGGAAGTGAGCATTACGTAGCGAGGAATTAGGTATGCCGGACTACTCATGCCCGAAATGTGGTCGGGAATTGAAAGATCTTCGGTTGCCTGGTTTTTGCGAGGAATGTGGTCAGCGCCTTCTTCTCACCTCTCCTGAGGCAAGGAAGTCTCGCTTCTCGCCGGTTTTTCTCACAGTCGCCGAGTTTGTCGCTCTTGGTCTGGCTCTTTTGGCCAGGTCAAACGGTGCACCATTTCTAGGTGCACTGCTAGTAATTGTTCTCGTAAATCTCGTGGCGGCTGTGATCTATATCACCTGGCGAAGGGCGCTCCTTCCCGCGGCCAAACAGGTCGAACAAAGAGGACTTGTCGGTGTTAGCAAGTCCATATACGAAAAGCTTTTGCAGCCCGTTCTCTATGGCAAAGGGAGGTCTGGAGGCAAATAGCCGTTGTGAGGGGAGCGACACGGAAGTGAGAGTATTATTTGCGATTGACGGGAGGGAGTTTCATGAAACAGTTTGCTTGCGAAGTTTATACCGCAGTCAAATCTGGAAAACTGTCGCAACCATTCAGCGCTGCCACGGCGAAGAAAGCATGCCCTGGATGGGCGAACAGGACCTATCACAATTTCTTCGGAAAACACACCATTGGAAATGGAAGCACGACAGAACTATTCGTGCGGGTCAGTCGCGGTTTGTACCGCTTAAATTCGAACTGACCCACCGCCGGAGTGAGTAGTCCCATTTGCGTATACCATGGTATAGTGGTATAAGACAAGAGGGATAATTATGCCCAGAACCTTCAACGGTCAGATTCACGTCCGCGTCCCCTCCGGGGTCCACGAAGAGATTGCCAAGGAAGCCTTCGAGAAAGGGACCTCTATCAGCGGGATTCTTGCCCAGGCCTTGATTGTCCGACGGGCGCTGCGGAAGATTGATCCCTGGAAGTCGATTGCCGAAGTGCAGGCCGCGAATCGTGGGGTCTCCGCGCAGGAAGTCGAGCGCGCCGTGGCCAAGGCGGTGAAGGCAGTCAGAAAAGGTCGGCGTGGGCAGTGACACCGCCCGTCCGCGACTGGTCATTGACACCAATGTGTTCGTCAGCGGGCTGATTTCCGGGACCAGCCCTCCTGCCCAAATTCTTCGCGCGATTCAAGAGAGGAAAGTCATCCACCTGGTCTCTGACCCGATCGTGGAAGAGTACTTGCGCGAGCTGGAGTATCCTCGCATCCGCAGGTTCAGGAAGATCACGGATGCATTCATCGCGGACATTGCCGCTTACTTGGTCTATCAAACGGAGCGGGTTGAGTTGGTCTCGGGAATTCGGCTCAGCCGGGATCCGGACGACGATGTCTTTCTGGCAACAGCGGTAGACGGCAGGGCGACGTTGCTGGTCACCGGCGACAAGACGGACTTGCTCTCACTGGGAGCGGTGGAAGGCATCCCCATCGTCTCGGCCAGCGAAGCGGTGAATCAGTTGCAGCTTTAGGCCTCAATTTGGTGCCGGCCGCGCCCTCGGCTTCTTGCCACTCCCCGCACGCGGGCAGGAGTGCCCGCGCCACACAGTCATCCCTCCTGCTTCTGCCGTTGCCGGTAGAGCGCCTGGTCCACCTGCCGCGTCATGGCTTCTACATCCAGCGCGACGCCTATGAACTTGGCGACGCTCTCTGCCGTCTCCCGGGGCTCGCGCAGTACCTGGTGGTAGTTCACTCGCAGCACGGTCAGGTTGGGTTTGCCGTTGAGCCAGGTGTGGACGTCGTACAGGTGGTCGCGGAACGCGCGCGTTACGGCCGACGTGTCTACCGCAGCATCGTAGGTCCCGCGACGGCGCAGCATTTCGTCCTGTGAGGCCATCACCTCGGGCAGCGGGCGCTGCATGAAGATGACGCGGTACTCGTAGGCCGGGGGAAGCGAAAGCAGAAGCTGGGAGATGACTTTGACCGCCTTGCCCTCGGCTTCGGCGATCAGGGTTGGTTCTTTGGGGAGCTGCTTGATGCGTTCCCACTCCAAATAGCCCTTGGGGTTATCCACGTCGGAGCGGCGTTCGCCGTCGGAGAGAATGGGCATGCCGCCGGCGGCGAGCATCTGCATCATCAGAGAAGTGCCTGAGCGGGGCAGGCCGGAAACGATGGTGATCATGAGTGCCTTTTCTGGAATTTATGCAGGATTGAGTTAAACATAAACATCGTTGGAGAATCCAGAACCGGCCAGGAGCACCGCCTAGACTACGCTGGGGTGGGAACTCCGTTTCAGCCGTACCTACGGCACGGGTTCCTCGGGAGGCACCCACCCGCCACTGAAGTGGCAGGGCTACGATCAGAGGTCCCTCCGGGACCTTCGAACACTTTGCCTGCGGTGAAGCCATCGCGGAAGATGTCAACAGATGGCCTGGCTTCGCTCGGTTGGACAGCCGAGAGCCTGCCCTGAGCGAAGTCGAAGGGCGGCGGTCCCTACGTGGTTCTTGCGGCGGATTTCCCTGCGTGGGTAATTTTCTCTGTGTCTCCAGGCCTGTGGGGTGAATCCAATACTGCCATGGGCAAAGCCATCCACCACCTGAAACAGGCGGACCCTGTGTTGTCTGCCATCATTGAGCAAGTCGGGCCGTACCGCATCAGCTATGACGAGCCCGCCTTTGCCAGCCTGGCCGAGGCCATCGTTTACCAGCAGCTTCATGGCAAAGCGGCGGCAACAATCTTCAGGCGCCTGACCGACCTCACTGGCCTGCCGCTCACGCCTCAGGGGATTCTCAAGCTCTCTGAGGCGCAGATGCGCGGCGTTGGCCTCTCCAAGCAGAAGCTGAGCTACCTGCGCGATCTGGCAGCCAAGACCCACAGCGGAGAAGTCGATTTCGCCCGCCTGCCCGATCTCCCCGACGACGCAGTCATCCAACACCTCACCGAGGTCAAGGGCATCGGCGTGTGGACGGCCCACATGTTCCTCATGTTCGCCCTGCGCCGCCCCAACGTGCTGCCCACGGGCGATCTCGGCATCCAGATGGCCATCCGCAAACACTACCGCAAGCGTAAGCTGCCCAAGCCGGCGCAGATGGAGAAGATCGCGCGGCCCTGGGAGCCGTACCGCACGGTGGCCTGCTGGTATTTGTGGCGGAGCTTGGACATCAAAACCCTTTAACCACAAAGGGCACGAAGGTCCACAAAGGAAATCCCCTTCGTGACCCTTCGTGTCGTTTGTGGTTAAATTGAGTAGATGGCTGAGCAGAAAATCCGCGTGCTGGTTGCCAAGCCCGGCCTCGACGGCCATGACCGTGGCGCGAAGGTCGTCGCTGCCGCGCTCCGCGACGCCGGGATGGAAGTCATTTATACCGGCCTGCATCAGACCCCCGAAATGATTGCCACGGCCGCGGTGCAGGAGGACGTCGACGTCGTCGGCCTGTCGATCCTGAGCGGCGCGCACATGACGCTCTTTCCGC